>CALGMJ010000222.1 GCA_937958875.1 uncultured Verrucomicrobiales bacterium
GTGGGTTTACCGTAATATCCAGACCAGCGCAGTTTACTTTGACTGGCAGACCAGCCGGGCCATGGCCTGCCTGTTAGACATCCTTGGCTTTGATGAGCAGAGTCAAACGCTCCTCTTCACCGGCCTCATCCAGTGCGATGGCTACAGCGCCTATGAAGCCCTCGTGAAGCAATTTGAAAAGATCACCTTAGCGGGGTGCCTAGCTCACCTCCGGCGGAAATTTTTCGAAGCCCGTAAGCAAGCGCCGGAGCACAGCATCCCGGTGCTTTTGAAGATCCAAGAGATTTACCGAGTGGAGCGGGAAATGAAATTGAGCAATGCCCCTCCTGAATGTCGGGAACTCATTCGCCGTTCCCGCAGCTTGCCCTTTTTTAAAGACCTTCACACCCTCATCACCCAGATTGAAAAAACCAGCCCCTTGCCCGCGAGTCAGCTCGGCAAAGCGCTCACCTATGCACGGAACCAATGGGTGAAGCTTGAGCGTAGTCTCCTAGAAGGGAAACTTGAAGTGGACAATAACTTGATCGAAAATGCGATTCGTCCCCTGAAGCTGGGTCTCAAGAACTACCTTTTTTTGGGGAGTGAGGAAGCGGGTAAGGATGCGGCGCTCTTTTACACCTTGATTGAGAACTGCAAAGTTCACGGCCTTGACCCTGAAGCTTACCTTGTCGAGGCCATCGAGGCTCTGCGTAATCCTGGAACGATTGATCGGGTTGCCGAGTTAACTCCTGCTGCGATCGCTGCAGTGGGCAAACTGCAGGCCGAAGAAAAAACCGCGTAGAATTGCACAGCTAAACTCACCGAGCGAGCGAAAATCAGACGCCCAATTTTAGGACGCTTACAATAAAGGCGTCGAACTCAACACTTGACCCTTAGCGAGTCGAAAGTCCTATGATTATTCAACCGACAACTCAGAAATCGGAGTCCACTCTCGGTCAGGTGTGAGATGAGCTTGTTTTCTGAGCCCAAATCATACTCAGAATAACGAGGGCTCCGCCTATCACTAAGCCCCAGCCCGGGCGTTCGTTCGGGAGAAAGATAAGTGCTTCAATAACTCCGGCAATCGGAATGAGAAAGCGGTAGCTCGCTAAGAGGGTGACGGGGAAGAGGGTGCTGAGATGATTCCAAATGCTAAAGGCTGCCGCAGAGACTAGGCATAACCAGAGGGTCGCGAAGATGACAATCGGGGAAAACATTTCGGAGAGTTGGTCGAGTGCTGGAGCTCCTACTAAGATGAGCCCAATCCCTCCGAGGAGCAGTGAGAAGCCAGTGGCATTTTTCGAAGAAATCGTGGTTTTGAGTTTTTGAAAAGTAATGACTGCGAGGGCGCCGCTGGCGGTGGCGCTAAGCATGAAGAGAGCGCCGAGAATGGGGTTTCCCGTATTGATACCCGGAGCGTAGACTGCAAGAGTGACGCCAGTTCCTCCTAAAATGAGGCCGAGCCATTGCCGGGTATTTGGCCAGGGTGACTTTAAAAATAGCGGAGCCAAAAGCATCCACCAAAAGCTTCCTGTCGCGACGAGAAGAGCTGCCAGACTTGCGCTCGAAATCGCCACCGCTTGATAGAAAAAGAGATACTGAATGAAGGTCTGCGTGAGTGCGAGAAGTAGGAGACCTTTCCATGAAGCTGCTTTCAGCTCTTGGCGGAGATTTTTTCCAACGAGAAGGAGTCCAGTTCCCGCGATTGAGAAACGGATTCCTGCAAAAAGTAAAATGAGAGGCAGCGTGCGAGTCAGTCCCTGTGCATCCCACTGGTGGTAGACGGTTTTAATCACCGGAAAAGCGCTTCCCCACAAAAGAGCGCAGATGAGGACTGGGGGCAGAGGATGGCGGAAAAAGATCACCCCGCACTCATCTGGTGAAAGTTGGCTGATGGGAAGCGGTTTTCTTTTTCGGTTTCCTTCGACCTATGAGAAATCCACCGATAGCTCCACCAAGGTGCCCTTCCCAGCTAATGCCGCCTGCCTTTGCGAGGTCGCTGGGAAACATGGTGTAAATTGCGCCGTGGTAGAAAATAATGACAAGAGTCGCGAGAAAAATGGAGGAGAAGGTGCGCTGGTAGATCCCTGCTGCGATGAGGAATCCAAAGTAACCGTATATGACAGAGCTCGCTCCGATATGAACCGAGTTAGCACTGCCGACGAAGAAAACGAGTAGGCCAGCCGTCAGTGCAGAGGCCCAGGATGCCTTGATGAGATCCTGCCAACCACGTGTGAGGATGGCTGCACCCAGAACGATCAGAGAAATCGAATTTCCGATAAGATGACTCCAGCTGCCATGAAGCAGAGGAGCAAATATCAAACCTTCCCAGTGGTCAAACTGACGGGGATGGATGCCGTAAATCTCCAGTCCACTGTTAAAAAAGACCCGGTCGATGATTTCAATGGCCCACAGTAGGGCGATCACACGAGCGTATTGCCATAAATGGCGGCCGTAAGACTTGGCGCGAATCATGGCGAGAGCTTACTGCTCGATGAGCCATTCGCGAAAGCGATTGTGACGATCTTTTGAAGAAAGGTCATCTACTTCTGGATTTTCTCTGATGAATTGATGATAGCGTTTTTTCTGATCTACGAGATCCTTCTTCGTTTGGGTGAGGTCAGAATCTGCTTCATTAAATTTTTTAGCTTCTTTGGCGAGAGCTTCATGAGCTTTCATCACTCGCCAGCAGATGATGATCAATAATGCCGCGAGAATCATGACGGCCGTCAAAAAAAATTCTATCATTTCCCAGATGATATGGAATTTAGATGAAAGTTAGCAATTACAAAAAGATGCTTAATTTTTCCCGGGTAGGTTCCCAAAAAAAACGCTCACCTGGCCGAGACCAAGTGAGCGAAGACACACACAAAGATTGTTGATTCTTATTAGAACTTATAATCGACCTGGAAGGAAATCTGTTTGATGTCGTCGTAAAAATCGTCGCCGCTGAAGTAGGCGAGTTTGGCTAAGCCGGTGAGGTCTTCATTGAACTTCTTCACGAGCACGGCGTCAGCTTCATAGCCGTAGGTATCGTCGAGTTCTCCATCCATGTAGAAGTGGAGGAAGCCCTTGAAGGTAAGGCCTCCGGGAAGACCTTTTTTAACATAAGAAGCATAGATGTCGGTGATGCCGTCATAGTTTCCGCCTTTGTCGTTAAGGCCGATCCGCTGACCAATAAAGGCATCGGCAAATCCGTTGAAGGCATGCACGGTAGCGAGCGGGGTCTTAAAGTGATCACCGAGGTATTCGATTCCGATGGTTCCGGTCCCGCCGGCTGCTTTCTGGGTGTATTTTACGTGGCCATAGAGTGCGGTATAATCATTATCCCCGCCTACGAGATTACTCGTACCTTCCTGGTGAGCGAATTCAGCGTAAAGGCCGCCATTCGTTTTGATGAAAGCACCGATGGTATTGCTTTCTCCTACGTTACCATTATTGGTGACATCTAAGAAGTAGGCGTAACCACCCAGCTTGCCGAAGTTCACTTTGGTATCGAAGTCGAAGATGTGGAATTCTCCCTCAAATTCTGTGAGAGGGCCACCTGCATCGCGACCGAAGATCCGGTTTACTTGATCGAAGTAAGCGTAAGTGACGTTGAAATCATCCGTGGAGTAGCCCACTTGAGCGGCATCAAAAGTCTGCTCATTTTGGCGCCAGCCCACGTTCCCGATAAAGGCTGCTTTATTGCGAATGATCCGCTGACGACCAACTTTTAAGAGGATACCATCCTTTTTATACTGGAGGTAAGCTTGGTTCAGTTCGTGGTTGTTAGGATCTCCAATGGCCGTTCCACCTGGAGCTTTAGGGGTAGCTCCTCCGGGGGTGTTAAAATCTTCGACAATACCCTGAGTTCCTTCCCCTTCGATAAAGGCGGAAAAGCCATTAAATTCGCCAATAGTCAGGCCAAGGCGGGCACGAGCGGTGAGGGCGTGGGAGGCATCAAGTGGGTCTGTCTCGCGGAATTCATAGCGAGTGGTGACATGACCACTGATTTTTAGAAAGTCCTGAGCGTGGACTACTGAAGTGAACGCGAGGGATGCTAAGCTGAGTGAAGTGATGCGTTTCATCAACACGCTGAAAAGCTGGTGGCATGCCAGTTTACTCAGCTATTGTTTACAGAAAAGATGAGAATGATTCATGGCAGAATCATTCTCATCAAGAGATCTGCAGCTTAAGCGGGAGACACTTTCTCGATTTTACAGACGTTATCGTACCAATTCTGCCCCCCAATGAGAGGCGCAGGATTGATAGGGAGGGCGTCATTGATATGAACGCCACCACCGATGCCACCTTTCTTTTTCGACCACCAGACTCCTTTGTTGAGTTGGTTGTCAGCGAGGGATTCTGTCTTGGCTTCTTTAGGAATGGATTCTTCGGTGTCTGATTTTCCGACGAGGCCGTGTTCAAAGTGGCCTAC
>CALGMJ010000223.1 GCA_937958875.1 uncultured Verrucomicrobiales bacterium
GAGTGGTTATTTTTTTGCCTTTCTGGGTCACGCCGGGCCAGTGAATGAAAAGGGGAACGCGGGCTCCTCCTTCGTAGATGGTTTCGGAAGATTTCCCTCCGCGGAGAGGGGCGTTTTCAAACTGAGATCCCTGATCAGATAGGAAAATAAGGACGGTATTATCAGCGATTTTTTTCTGAGTGATCGCCTGACGGATACGGCCTATGGACTCATCCATGGCGTAGAGCATGGAGGCATAGTTTGCTTCTTTTTCTGAAAATCCTTTTTTGATGAAATGGTCGATTTTGTCTTTTCTTCCGTCGAGTGGTGAATGCACGGCGTAGTACCAGAAGGAAATCATGAAGGGCTGGTCTTGCTCATATTCGTGAATGAATTTGACCGTTTCGTCAGTGAGTTTGTCGGTGAGGTAGCGCTCTTTTTCTTCAGCAAAGACCTCCTTATTGCGGAAGTATGGTGGATAGTAAGAGTGAGGATTACCCCAGTTGGTAACTCCGATTTGCTGGTGAAATCCCTGATGCTTAGGATGGTGGGGCTCGTGTCCGAGATGCCACTTACCGACAAAGAGATTGTGATAATTAAGTTTTGCGAGTGCCTCGGCGTAGGTGGTGTTTTCGAGCGGGAGCCAATTTCTAGAGGGGATCTGGGCTGGATCTTTCGGCCAGAGATTAAAGGGAGTTTTGTGACGGCCAAATTTATCAGCTCCGAATTTTTTACCTAAGGGGATGTGGCGAAAAAATTGAAGACGGGTAGGGTGCTGCCCGGTAACGAGGCTGGCCCTGCTGGGGCTGCAGGTAGGGCAGGGAATGGAGGCGTGTTGGAAATCGACTCCATCGGCAGCGAGCTGATCGAGATTAGGTGTCTCATGTCGCGGATCTCGATAACTGAGGTCGTCCCATCCCATGTCATCAACGAAAAATAAAATGATATTTGGCTTTTCAGTCTGCTTCGGCTCTTGGGCGAATGCTAAGAGCGAGAATAGAAAAGATAAAATGAAGAAATATTTCATGAAAGGGGAAGTGTTGATGCTTGTGTGGGTGACGCTGGCTTACGATCAAGGAGATAGCGAACTTTCAGTGAAAGAGGGTGTCGGACAGCCTTGAAACCTAGTCTCATTTTCCTTTCGTGCTTTTCGAGGGGGCGACCAGTTTGTTAGAGCTGTCAGGATCAAGCAGCATATGGGTATGAGTAATGAGAGCCGAGAGAAGGCCCGAGATGATTATTGGAAAGCGAGTTTAAGGTGCGTAGGGCTCCTTCTCTCGATTTGGTTTTTAGTGTCCTTCGGATGTGGAATTCTTTTCCGCGACTGGCTCGACGAGCGATTTTCCATTGGCTCAGCGCCGTTTGGTTTCTGGATGGCGCAGCAGGGCTCGATCATTTGCTTTGTCCTTCTTCTAATCGCGTATGCTAAAATGATGGGGCGCTTAGATCAAAAATATCACGTCAGCGAGGAGGAGGGAGAATGAGCCAAGACGCCTATAACTATCTCTTCATCGGACTTTCTTTTGCCCTTTATATTGGCATCGCCTTTAAGTCCCGAGCTGGTTCAACGAAGGAATATTACACCGCAGGGGGAGGCGTTTCTCCTTTTGCAAATGGCATGGCGACAGCGGCCGACTGGATGAGTGCTGCGACCTTCATTTCGATGGCGGGAGTGGTAGCAAAAAGTGGCTACGATGGATCTCGTTTTTTGATGGGGTGGACTGGCGGTTTCGTGTTGCTCACCGTTCTCATGGTTCCGTTTTTACGAAAATTCGGGAAAGCAACAGTGCCAGATTTCATCGGTGATCGTTATTATTCAAAGGCCGCCCGTTTAGTCGCTGTGATCTGTGCCATCTTTATTTGTCTGACTTACATTATGGGCCAGATGAATGGGGTGGGAGTTGTGTTTTCTGAACTCTTTAACGTGAGGCTTTCGACAGGAGTATTTATTGGTGGAGCGATTGTCTTTATATACGCTGGTTTGGGGGGGATGAAAGGGATCACCTATACTCAAGTTGCTCAGTATTGTGTCATGGCTTTTGCTTACACCATTCCTGCGATTTTTGTAGCGATCGCTCTGACGAATAATTTCATACCTCAGCTAGGTTTCATCGGTGATTACACCGCAGGCGAAGAGGCGGTACCCTTTCTGGATAAGCTAAATAACATCAATGAAAGCTTAGGTTTTTCTAAATACACTGATGGTTCAATGGAGAAGATTAATCTCTTTTGTATTACCGCGGCGTTGATGTTTGGAACAGCAGGTCTACCACACGTTATCGTGCGTTTTTTCACAGTTAAGGATGTTAAAGCTGTGCGGACTTCCGCTTGCTGGACATTGGCTTTTATTGCTGTGGTCTACCTGACGGCGCCTACGATAGGGGCTTTTTCTCGAGTGAATTTGGTCGAGAAACTTCATGATACTCCTCGAGCTGAAGTGCCAGGCTGGTTCAACAAATTCGAAAAGACAGGCCAAATGAATTGGCAGGATAAAAATGGGGATGGGAAAATTCAATTTATCGCTGGCGAGCAAAACGAGCTCAGTATTCGGGATGATATTATGGTGATGGCAAATCCATATATGGCAGGTCTACCGAAGTGGGTCATTGGCTTGCTTATGGCTGGATGTATTGCTGCGGCTCTTTCTACGGCAGCGGGATTACTTCTCGTTCTATCTACTTCCATCTCTCATGATCTCATGAAAAAAATCATCCGGCCGGAGTTGACTGATAAGGAGGAGATTAAA
>CALGMJ010000224.1 GCA_937958875.1 uncultured Verrucomicrobiales bacterium
GTGGTTTTTAAAACGATTTTCCAAGTAATGGCGATCACTCTAGCAAGATTTTAGTCTGGATTCCTCCCTTGTGTAGGAGCCCTGGGGGAGTTGGCTTGTTTTGAGAAAAGGGTGAGAGTGCTTTGTTTGAGGGATCTGAAAGTAAGGGGTGTGAGTTAAATGCTAAAAAAAAAGCATTTAATAATTGTGGCACGTGCTTTTTAGTGCTGTTTTTCCAGCATGTTGAGAATGTCTTTCTTCCTCTTGTTGTCGTTTTTTCTAATTTCCTGTGAGTCTTATCAGTCTGGGCCTCTCAGTGCGCCTGCAGCTTATGGTGAAATTTCGCCGGCGAAGCAGCGGTTGGTCGAGAGGGCTGGTTCTTTATCACTGAAGGCGATTTCGCTGACAAGTGTGGCTCAGCAGACTGAAACACGGGTAAAAAGTCATGGCGGTTTGGTGGCATCCGCTTCGTTAACAAAAAATGATTACACGGCAGCGATCCGCGTTCCGAGTCAATCTTTAGAAGCGCTCATGGGCGCTCTGAAATCTTTAGGAAAGGTGACTCATGAAAAAATCACGATGGAAGATGTCACCGCGAGTTATCGAGATCTCGAAGGGGAGTTGCAGAATAAGCGAGCTCTACGAGATCGCTTGCGCAAGCTTCTGGGGAAATCGAGAAATGTGACGGAGACTTTAAAAATTCAGAAAGAGCTTTCGCGAGTGCAGGGCGAGGTGGAACAGCTGGAGCGCCGCCGGCGTGGTCAGAAATCTCGAGTGGTGTATTCGCGTCTGTCTTTTAAGGTGGAAAGAGCACGAATCCCTGGTCCAGTAGGAGCTACAACTCAGGGGATAGGGTGGTTCTTCCGGAAGCTCTTTCGGCTGAATTAAGCTGAGATCCCCTGATATTTCACTGAGTTTCCATGCCAAGTTCTCCGATGATGTCGGAGATCCCCACGGTAGCATCGTAGATGGTGAGGAGCTTGTCCGAGGCTTTCTTGAGTCGGCTCGATTCATGTTTGATCTGGGGCTCGCGCCCGCCGATGCTCGCGAAGTATTTAAGAGCAAAGGCTGAGATTGCGTTTCGGCCTGCGAGGTATTCGAGATTGCGTTTATCCTCGCTGAGCCGGTCATGGATGGTGGTGACCGCGCGGTGGAGAGATTCACCCGGAGAGCAGGTGTTGAGAATGAAGTCAGTCCAGTAGGTGGCTTCGCCCGATTTTAAAAGAGCGAGGTCTGTGAGCCATTGGATGAGACGTTTTTCATAGAGGGCAGCTTCTTCAGGATGGGCGCTGGCTTGCTCAAGAATGTGGCGGGTGTAGAGCCAAGTAAGGCCATTTTCAGCATACTTGGCTGGGCCCATGGAGTGTCCACCGAGGTAGAAGACTTGAGTGGCACGTGGGCCAAGTTTTTTCGCGTCTTCTGAAGATGCGTAGCGATAGCGATCTCGAGCTCCGCCGGTGATGTAGTAGAGATTTTCCTTTGGGGGGGTAACTCCTTTCGGAAGGTAGGAGATCATGGACATGGTGCCTAAGCATGGAAGCTTACTGGACAGGTAGTATGCTAAGGCTCCACCGCCGCCATCACCGGAAAAGAATACTCGGTTCGTATCGACTGGCTGGGTGCTGGCGAGATGTGTGAGACAATCTTTGACTAAGTTGAGGTGTTTACGAAAGGTATCTTTGATTTCTCCCTGTTTATCGCCTGTTTTTGATTCCTTCAAAGTGACGATGAGAGTTCCGGTGAGGTCTGCCGCGCGGGCAAAGCGGATGGGACTGCCCGCATGGGCATTGCCAGAGCCAGTCCAGAAAAGGATCGGGGCTTTTCCTCCAGGAGGGAGGGTGGTGGGGCGATAGTAGTAGTAACTGGCATGCGCGGAAGCGGTGATAGGGCCGACGACGCTAGAGCGCTCCAGTTCTGAGCTCCCGGAGGAATTTTTTCCCTGGGGGGAATCGTTAGATGAGGGTCGGTCATCCCAGACTCTTTCTTCTTCGAAGTCTTCCTCGAAGTGTTTTTTTAGATAGCCCTGATCACTTGAGGAGAGCTTATCGAGGTCTAGTAGCATGATGCGGCCTTTGTCCGTAGAGAGGCAGACTTGACCGTTTTCGATATGGGTGGCGACAGCTGAAATTTTACTTCCAGCGCTGGACGTCCAGGTCCTCTTTGGTGTGGGCTCTGCATGAAGCAAAGATGAAAGGAACAATAGTATGAAGGTGAAACGACTCATCTTATTATTATTAGCTATAAATGATCACTAAGCCCCTCTCGTGAAACGAGCAATCTTTTCTATCTCTAGCGAGAGATCTTTCCTGATGATTTCTTAGAGCAAAAAATTTGCCATGGCAGCTTCGATGAAGCCTAGGACCTCCTTGCGGCCTGTTGCTTTTTCGGCAGAGGTCTGCAGGACGATGGGTTCTCCATCGCTCCATTCCTTCATCGCTTCGGTGAAAAGGGCAACGTGTTTTTTGACGAGCTTAGGCTTTGTTTTATCGGTCTTTGTAAAGATAAGGGCAAAAGGGAGCTGGTTCTCGATGATCCAGCGAACGAAGGCGAGATCGAGCTTTTGAGGCTCATGCCTGGAATCGATGAGAACAAAAATTCCGCAGAGGTTTTCGCGCTCTACGAGGTAGTGGGAGACGAATTCGTTGAACTGGTCCCGCATCGATTTAGAGACCTTCGCGTAGCCGTATCCTGGCAGATCAACGAGGTTCCATTTTTGATCGATATTGAAAAAATTGATCTCACGGGTGCGTCCGGGAGTCTTAGAAACGCGTGCGAGGCCGTGCTTATTGGTGAGCATGTTGATGAGGGAAGATTTTCCCACATTGGACCGGCCGATAAAGGCAAACTCTGGTAGCGAGGAAGCGGGGCACTTCTCGAGATTGACGGCACTGCCGGCGAAGGTGGCGTTTTGGACTCTCATCTTGTGAGCGCGATCTTAAGCCATCTTTTGGCGGCATGCCATCCTGATGACACGCAGACAGAGGAAAATCGCAGCAATGATGAGTCCAATAGTGAGGCCCCACCAGATGCCTGCCGCTTCCATGCCACGGGCTTTGGCAAGATACCATCCGGTAGGAATCCCGATGATCCAGTAGGCAAAAAATGCGGTCCAGGCGGGGGTGACGATATCTTCCAGCCCTCGCAGGATGCCGGAGGAGACGGCTTGAAAGGCATCGACAAACTGCGACATGGCGACGATGAGAATGAGCCCGGTGGCAATCTCAAGGACGGCAGGCTCGCTGACAAAATAGCCTGCGATGAAGCTGCGAAGAGATGTGCAGAGAAGCCCAGTAATGATGGCGCTGCCGAGGGTGAGGATCCACCCTGAGTAGACAATGCGGGCATAGCGCTCTGGCTGTCCAGCGCCTGTAGCATTTCCCATCCGCATGGTGAGGGCCATTCCGATACCAAAGGGAATCATGAAAAAGGTCGCCGAGGTGGTGAGGGCAATCTGGTGGGCTGCGAGAGGGACTTCCCCGAAAAGTCCGACTAAAAAGCCAGCGCTGGCAAAGGCTCCCCATTCAGCGAGGACTTGAAAGCTGGCTGGGATACCGAGCACCAGCAGGGCGCGGATTTTCTCCCCTTCAAGCGCGGTGAACCAGCGATTTGGAATCCATGATTTTAGCCGTTGATCCCGGTTGAGCCAGATGAGCATTGCGATGAGAATGGCACATCGTGAAATCAGGGTCGCCCAGCCGGCTCCGATTAACTTGAGGTCGAGCCCAAAGATGAACCACTGGTTGAGGCCGATATTGAGAAGAACTCCACTCACGAAGATCGAGAAAGATGGCCAGGGGCGGTCAAGCGCATCGCCATGGTTCTTGAGCGCGCTTGCGCCGAAGCTGGGAACGAGCGAAACCAGAATTAGAATCAAGTACGGCGGGGTCAGGGCTGTAACTTCTGGGGGCTGATGAAACAAGTGAAGGAAGGGCAGGGTGGCCAGACCTAGGAGAGCGAGGAAAAAACCAGCTCCGATCGCGAGATAGAACCCATTACGACAGAGCGCACGCGCGGCAGGAGCATCTTCCCGGCCTGCGGCTGCCGAGCTTAAAACAGAAACACTAGTAAGAAGGCCGGAGCCAAAGACGAAGAGGATCGTGAAGACCGCATTTCCAAAAGTCAGTGCGGCGAGCTCTGTGACGCCGACTTTTCCGACCATGATGGTATCGGCAATCATCATCATCATCTGGCCGAGCTGGCCAATGATGAGGGGAAGAGCGAGTTTTGCTGTTTTTCGCCCCTCGATGAGAAGGGTGGGGCGGCGGCCAGACTCCATTACCATTTCCAGGAATAACGGTTCCAGAATCGGTAAAACTCGTCCTTCGTTCCGTTAAAGGAATTGTGTTCTAGGGGGCGGTCTATGTTTCCGAAATATCGGGGAGCAGGCCAGCGAGAATTGCGGAAGACTTTAGCATCGGAGCGGCCATTTTCCCAGAAGACACCACCGTATTGCCACATCGCCCAGCTATTCCAGATACCGTAAGCTTTGACTAGTGAGCCAGGGTCCTTGATGTCTTTGTCAGAATAAAGGGCAAGCCAGTAGGGAGCCCGGCGAATGATGCGCTTATACTTCGCCGGGGTTTTTGGGAGGCGATCTCTCAGGCCCTTACTGTTCTCCAGATAAATAATGGGGGTGGTGCCAGTGAGGCTTTCGATTTCTAGGATGAACTCGGCAATTTGCTTTCCGCTACATTTGGTATCGATGTCGCCCACGAGGAGAATCTGTTTCGAGCGTAGTCCGCGCGAGCGTTTGATATCACGGAGACGCTTGATGAAACGCCGCGCTTGGTCGCGAGCACTGATGCCGGGTTTTACATAGTAGTAAGCTCCCAGCTCCATGCCCTGACGTTCCGCGCCTACGAGGAAATCGGCACACTTCCGATCCAGCTCATACCCCTTGGCGCAGCGTGCGATGAGCGCGAGCGAGCCATTGGCCTTTAGCGCAGCTTGATTGAGCGGTGAATAGCTCCGGCCTGAGCGTTGCTTTTCCTTGGGATCCCAGTGCGAAACGTTGACGAATTTAGGGGCCTCAGAATACGAAACTTTGCCATAATTTCCTCCGCAGCTGCTGAGAAAAAGGCTGGCACTAAACAAAAAAAGAGCGGCAAGGTGATGGTGAAACATCTTGCCGCTGACTCTAGGGAACCTCCCTCTGAAAGGAAGGTCTAACTTAGTTTTGGAGCCGTGCCTGAAGATCACGGATGGACGCTCGCCATCCTGCGCCGACTTCCCAGATATCAGAGAGCTCAGATTCATCGCCCATCACTAGGTCGAGCACTTTGAGGGCGGTTTTCCGTAGTGCATCTGGTGCTGGCTGGCCGACCCGCTCTACGAAGTCTTCAATGCTCTCTGCTGCGTCACCTTCGTAGTCGCCCGGATTGCCCAGTGAAGTCGCGACGACTTCTGCGGCCGCGATTGCGACGCAGCCGGTATCTGCATCGAGAAAGTCTTCGCCTTCAAGCGCGGCGTCGAAGGCTTCTATTACGAGAGAAAAATCGCTCGCATCTTCCAGTTCCGTGGCCCAATCGCCCGCTTCGTCGTTTTCAAATGATCCTGTTCCCCAAGCTGCCATAGTAGTCGTGAGTTCGTGGCGGCGATTATTGAGCACCAAATCGGAGATTGGCCAGCCTCTTTCGACATGAAATTGCCTAGCCGATTGCCTTATCACTACTTTTGCCCCGTCAGAGTAAGGATTTGAGGGCTCATTTTTCTTCAAAAAGCAGCTTTGAAACGAGGAATACCTAAAACCGTCGCTCGCATTTCCCATAAATACAGAGCAGGCTCTGCCCGTGGCTCGTATCGGAGATCTTGTTGTTTTACCCATTGCTCGGCTTTCACCGATCGGTGCTTTTTTAGAAGACCCAGATCTCGGAGAGGTCTTTCTGCCTAAGAACGAATTTCCCAAGCGCCCCGAAGTTGGCGACGAGTTGGAAGTTTTTCTCTACCGTGATTCCGAGGATCGCCCTATCGCCACTCTCAATCGTCCCAAGGTCATGCCCGGTCAGTTTGGGGTATTAAAGGTGCTCTCCAGCACTGGAATTGGTGCCTTTCTTGACTGGGGGCTGCGGAAAGATCTCTTGCTCCCATTTCGCGAGCAGAAAGGGCAGCCAGACAAAGGGAAGACCCTCGTGGTCTACGTCTATGTCGATGAAAAGTCAGACCGTATCGTGGCTAGCCAGCGGATTGGTCGTGCTCTCGGCCAGAGTGTGCCAGATTTAGGAGAAGGAGATGAGGTGGATCTCATCCTCTTTGGGAAAACTGAGATGGGCTATAAGGCCATCGTGAATCAAGAGCACTCGGGTTTGATCTTTGCTAACGAGGTTTTTAAAAAGCTCTACTACGGTGACGAGATCAAAGGATACGTCAAAGAGGTGCGGCCAGACCGGAAATTAGATATTTCCCTCTATCCGATCGGGCGTGATGCCGTAGATGATCTGGAGCAACGTATCTTGAATGAACTCGAAAAGCGTGGTGGCTACTGGGCCATCAATGATAAAAGCCCCGCCGATGAGATCTACGCCGAACTTGGTGTCAGTAAAAAAGTTTTCAAGAAAACGACGGGTAGCCTTTTTCGTCAGCGGAAGATTATTTTCGAAGACCACGGCATCCGCTGGGTGAGAGAAGACTAGGGGAAGGATTTCAGCGAAGGAGAAAATCTGAAGATCATTGTGATCGATGTATGATTTGATCGAATCGATTTTCAAGATGGCGTTGAGAGTGATTAGATCTCTCTGTCGTGATCATTTTTTTAAGATATATTTCCCTTTTGGGATTGGTTTTCGGGTCATTCTCTCCTGCGGTGGCTGAATTTTACCGTGTTCCGCTGTCGAGCTTGGTGGGTGAGGATGTGGTGACTGAGCAGGAAAAGCATTTTTCGATGAGGGGGAAGGATTCGTTTCCCCATCTTAGAGTGAAGGAGGAGGCTTATTTTGCTCCCGCGGAGAAGGGATCATGGGCAAAAGTTCGCTTAAGTGATTTGGTGTTATTCATCGAGAGTTCAGATCAATCTGTCAAAGGCTTCATTGATTTCTGGAATGGCCAAGAAAATGGGTGGAAAGAATTTCCTATCGAGATCCCCCTTCAGGCGAGCCTGATCTGTCGTGAAGCAGATTTTAAGGCAGGAAAGCGGCGGGCCTACCAACGCCTGATGGAGACGAAGGCTATTGGTCGTTCATGGTTTCGGCATCAGGCTCAGTTAACGGGCAAAGATCGTCCATTTCAAAGTCGCGCTAGAAGAGGAACGTGGGATTCTCTCAGCGGAGGGCGAGCTGTTTCAGAAAATTTAGCTTTAGATCGTGACCTCATTCTTGGGACAGAGAAGGCTGGGGAAAAGATTCCCCTTTCAGAAATTAAAGGAGTCACGGTGAAGGCCATCGATTGGAAAGATAAATTACCGAAAGGGGAGGTCTCTGTGAGTTCTCTGTCATTAGCGGTGCCGGAGGATCAGCACATCATGATTTTTCCGAGTCTTGATGAAATGTTCTCTCTCATGGAGCGCTTTGAGGCAGAAGGCACTCCGATGATTCAGTCGTTTTCTGTCCGTAATATTTATCGTGAGTTACCGTCTAAATATCGTCAGCAGTTAGGTTTAAATTTGCCGGATGCACTTGCTCGTCTTCTGCCAGTGAAAAAGGTAGCCATCACCGGGAGTGATCCTTTTTTTCCCACAGGGACTGAGCTTGCCATCTTATTTGAAAGTGAACATCCAGAAGAGTTATTGAAATTGTTAGAACCTGCGCTGAAGAATGTCCCTACAAGTCATTTGGCGCAAATCGGAGAAGTCATTGTGGTGGCGAATTCGTCTCATCAGCTTGAAAAGCTGAAGTTGGTTGCCGAGAAAAAAATCCCAGCTCTTGGGGCGAGTGATGAATATCAATTCTTTCGTCATCGATACGCTCTTTCTGATGATGAGAGCGCCTATCTATTTATCTCAGATGAGACTTTGAGGCGCTGGGCAGGACCGGAGATTCGGATTGCGGCATCTCGGAGAAATCGAGCCATGGCGGCACTGGGGAAGTTGACTGCTCAAGCAATCTCTAACGAGCCTCTTAGCGAGGATTATGAGAAGTTGCTTGGAAAGGTTTCAGTGAAGGAGGGGACTGTTGAGAGTGAGGTGATGGGCTCGCTAAAATTCATCACTCCGATTCCTAGCCTAAATTTGAAAGAAGTAACTCGTTCAGAGAAGAATGGATATGAGCGTTGGCGCCAAGGCTATGAAAATACGTGGGCGCAGTTTTTTGATCCTATCGCGCTACGTTTTTCACTGAGTGAAAAAAAGGATTCCCTTGAGCTCACGGTGCTTCCTCTGCGAAAGGACAGCAGCTATGGCGAGTTGATTGAACTGGTTGGGAAGGCTAGGCTGAGTGAAGAGGAGTTGAAGCCAGTCGATGATGCGATTTTACAGCTTTCTATGGCCATTGATCGTGAGAGCAAGCTCTTCCGTCGAGGTAATAAAATTCTGACCTCATTTCTGCCGAGCTTAAAGGTAAACCCTCTATCGTGGATGGGAGATTCGGTGACGATTTTGGCTGAGGATTCCCTCGTGTGGCAGGCGATGCTTGAAAAATTTCAGGACGGGTATTTCGAAGAGCTTCCCTTCTTAGCAAAGATTGAGTCATCGAGTTCTCTAAAATTAGCGCTCTTTCTAGGCGGAGTGAAAGTGGCAATCGAGTCAGCCGCACCTGGCTTACTCAGCTGGGAACAGAGAAAATTTCAAAGCCACCCATACATCGCAATTACAGGTAAGGACCTCCTTGGGGGTGGTGAAAATTTGACCCTATACTATGCCGCCACTCCTAAGGCTCTGCTGGTATCACTCAGTGAAGAAACGTTACGGCGAGCCTTGAGCAGAGAGGGTCAGGCGGGAAAACGTGTTTCGGTAAATGAGCAAATTACTTTCCGCGGGGATCTCGATTTTTTGAGAACGCTTAGTGAGAAGAAAGGAGAAAATTCATGGATGAAACAACGTCAAAAGGAAAGCTGGCGGTCTC
>CALGMJ010000225.1 GCA_937958875.1 uncultured Verrucomicrobiales bacterium
TAAGCCAAGCGTGGTTGTCCTGCCGGGGCTTTTGGTGTTGTTAGATTGGTGGAAAGCAGGGCTTCCGATGGAGGCTTCGTTTCCTAAGCTTCGTTCCCTACTTCTCTCTCAGGTGAAAGAAAAGCTGCCTTGGATTCTTCCGGTTGTCGGGGTGGTTTGTCTGACTGTTTGGACACAATATTCAGGCACGCATGGTGACTTTGTTAGTCCGTTACATCACCGCCTCATGATGATGCCTGCTGGTATTTTATTCTATCTTTGGCGGACGATCCTACCGCTGAATCTCTCCTTCCACTATCCTCATCCAGGGAATTTATGGATCATGGCTGCGGTACCAGTTTTGGTAATTTTGTTAGGAGCGCTGTGGCGCTTTCGGAGTCAGGTGCCTCAGCTAGTCTTTGGTTTTTTATGGTTTCTTCTGCTCTGGCTACCAGTGTCTGGTATCTTTCAGGTAGGGAGTAGCTTTACCGCAGATCGCTATACTTACCTGGCACATGTAGGCTTATTTCTGGGCCTCTTTTTTATGTTTCAGCGTAGATTAGTGCCTGTGTTCAGTATCGTGCTCATTTGGGCAGTGTTGGCCTTTCTTCAGACTGGAGTTTGGAAAAATAGTCGCACGCTTTTTACCCATGGCGTAGAAGCGCAGCCACGTGACTCGGTAGCGCTGCAGAACTTGGCGAGTCTCTATAAAATTGAAAGAGACTTTGATCAGGCGATTCCTCTTTATCAAAAATCGCTGGCCTTGAACCCGCTGGATTATATTGCCCATATGAATCTGGGAAATTGTTATCTGGAGCTGAAGCAGCTGGAGAAGGCTCAGGAAGCGTTTCAGGAATCACTGCGAGCTTATCCTCGCTACGCGCAGGCCCACTTTGTTCTTGGGAAATTATTGAGCGATTCGTTCGGGAAGCATTCTGAAGCTGAGGTGCATCTGCGCCAAGCCTTTGAGTTGAGTGGTTACCGAGAAGCAGAGGTTGCGGTGGCTCTCTGTCAGGTTCTCGTAAAGCAGGGCCGTGCTTCAGAGGCGGAGGGGGTGTTAGCCAAACTCCCACCGAACGTGCGGGCTCGGATTGTCCGACAATAGTCCGAAAGAGTCACAGGATTTACTCTGAATCAAGGACCTGAGACCAATCATGATTCGAAGCCTCGGCCCATTGTCGGGCTGCATCGCGATCATCTTTGATCCATTTTCTGAAGGCGAGTTCAGAGAGGTTTTGCTTTAGCTCCGGATCAGAAATACTCATGGCCCACTCTAGCGAGACCGACGGCTCTCTTTTAAAAACATCCTTCACGTACTGCGAGACTCCTTGATCTCGAAATGTTCCCTTTTCCAAGGTGTTGAGCCATTGTCCGGCTTCGATATGATCTCGACGTGACCATTCGCGGATCACTTTTCCTAGGGAGTAATTTCGAGGAGCGCCATCGGGGAGGTTTGAGACCCAGTCTGCCGCCTCTCGAGGAGCATTTTCAGCCCACTCTTCAGCGACACGGGCGACCGCTTGTTGGTTCTCTTCGGTAGGAGCTAGTGCTCCTGCCCAAGTGGCCGCATCTGAAGAATTCTTTTGATAATAAACTGCCGCAACTCTTTCTAGAGCGGTCTCTTTCATGACTGGGGATTGTAGAGAGCTAGCCCAAGTTAAGCTTTCATCGAGTCCTTCAACCACTTTCCGGTATACAAGTTTTTTGGTATAGAAGACCTGCAAGGATGGATCAATTCGGGCGATCCATTTTGTTGCTTCATTATTGTTTTCATTGAAGAGAAGGCGGGTAATCAGATCGTGTTGAATTCTATCCCGGAATTTTTCGTTTTTTAGGGAGAGGGCTTCGGTAAGTAGCGATTCTATATCAGAAGGGTCCCATCCATTTGTGATTGGAGTAAGAAAACTTTCGAAATCTCCTCTGTTTTTGAGATCTTCGTGAGACAAAACAAAGTTGAGCGCATCCTTGCCCGCGATTGCTCCCCAGTATTGGAGGAAGAGCGTGAATTCGCGATAGTTAGACATTGTCCCAAAGCCGCGGGCGATCAGGGCTTCCCCAATATCAGGAGCAGTCTCAGCTGTCATGGACGCGAGCAGCTCGAGGAAAGAGGACCTCTGATTGAGTGGATCTTGTGCTTCCTGCCAGCCGCGGAGAAGTTGATCCGAAGAGGGAGATGCCAAAAGATGACTTCTTGGCTGTGATGTGGATTCGGCTGCTTTGTTTTCCGAGCCCTCTTCACCGGAGTAAGCAAATTTGGTGCTCATTCGTCCGGCACTAAAAATAACCACGCTAAGAATACCGCCTGCGACCAGCTTTTTCCAAGTCTCCATACAGGCTGACTAAACGATGGAAGAAATTCTACGAAAATGCGGCATGAAGCTTTGGCTTCATGCCATCTACAGTCGATTTAAGCTTAAGCGTCGTGCTTTCGCTGTCTGCGGTGGGTGACTCCAACCAAGCCAAGCGCGAGGAGTGCTAAGCCAGAAGGTTCTGGCACGGGATTGAATTCTGGATTACTTCCTCCAGGAATCGCATCCACGGGTGCTACCGTCGATGAGTCATCGAAGACTAAACGGGTTAAAATAATCGCATGTTCAGCGGCATTGATGTTCCGTGCATTGACTTCAACAAAGCCTGAAGTAGCACTTCCACCATTGATACTGGCATCGGTGAAGGTGATGGGGATGAGTTGAAAAAGCGAAATGGGGTCGCTATCGAATTGGTTTTGATTACCCAGCCGTGCAAAGTAGGTACTCCCGCCAGTTGAAGCTGTGTAGCTCAGAAATGCTGTGACCCCATTGATCGTTGCCGAAAGAGATGGCACATTTCCAGGGTTGGCGTTGACGCCCGTGAAAGATAAGCTGTCATTAAAAGCATCTGGCGTAACGCTCGCACTGAGAGTGTTTGAGCTGGAAGCGAGTCCAGTTAAGCTGATTTGGTTATTCGATAAGGTGAACTGAACGGTAGCAGCTTGAGCTAGCGAGCTTGTCGCTGCGAGACCAGTGATCCAGTGGGCCTTGGACGGGGAGGGAATAGTTTTCATATAGGAGGAAATTGATTTTGGTGAAGGAGGTAGGCTTAAGGTTAGGCGGTTTCAGAATTTCGTATTCTGTATAATGAACTATCGATGATTTCCTTAACATGCGGCAGGGGTTCAGGGATATTTAAAAAACGAGTAATTTTCAATAATGAGTGTTCTGCGTCATGAATCAAATTTGAATACGATACCGCGAGGGCTGGGATTTTACTGTTGTTCACCCAAGCGACCGCATGGGATAGCTGTTGTCGATAGGCCTTAGAAGGGTCACCGTCAGGCGTTGTTTTACCTAAGCGCTTCAACATCGTAGCTTGGCTCTGGATGATTTCAGCAATGTCTCGCTCCATGAAGATGACGCGATATTGTAAGCGAGCGTCTGGTGCTGGAATGGATGAGAGTAGTGGAGCAACAATTTTTATGGCTGATCCCCTGGCTTCAGAAAGCCAAGAGGAGTCTGAATTTTTCAACAGTCCTGATACTTTGTCGTGTTCGTAATACCCGTTTTTATTCGAGTCGTCAGCTAGCCTGTGGCCATCGGTGAAGATAGGAATGTCGAGTGCTTCAAGAATCTGCATCATCAGCGAGGTGCCAGAGCGGGGGAGTCCAGAGACAATGGTGATGACTTCATCGTTTTGAGATGATTGCCCCATATGAAAGAGCGCTTTCCCTGGTTCAGTCAGTTGAGTGCCTTGTTTCTCTGGAGGCTGCTTCCCGCCTTGCTGGATTCGGTGAATCTGTTCACGAGATTTTTTGATCTGTTCCTTATAGCGTAAAAGTTGGCCAGGGTGATGAAAGTGGAACTGGGCCAGTTGAGCAAGCATCCGCCATGCTGGCAGAAAGAGGGGGGCTTGGTGGGTAGTGAGTTGAAAGGAGTTTTCGGCCTGTTCGAATTCTCCAAGACGGTAATGAGCCATCCCGAGCATATAATGGGTTTTTGGCTGGAAGAAGAGAAGACCGAGAGAGTTTCGTGCGTTGGTGATAGCTTCGCGGAAGTTTTTTTGAGCGAGGTGGATTCGGGTGAGACCATTGAGGGCTCCCGGTGTTTCTGGGTCGATCTGCAAAGTCTGATCATAGGCCTGCTGAGCTTCAGGCCAGCGCCTTAGTTTGGCCAAGGTATCACCTCTTAAAACGAGTGCTTTTCGGCGGGAGCCATAATCACTGTCAAGTTTGCTCAGTTTTGTTAAGGCAGTTTCGTACTTCTTTTCAGCAAAATCTGCGGTGGCTTCGAGGTACTGGAGGGCAAATAAATTCGGTTGAAGTCGATCTAAGAGGTTTTCACGTTCTTTAATGAATTTCTTTTTTTCTCTCTGATCCATCTGCGCAAATGCCTGCTTTTCCTTGTTTAGAATCTCGGGGTTTTCTAACCCGAGGGCATCTGCTTCGATTTGTGCCTCATGGGCATCCTTGATGCGTCGTTGAATGACTAAAGTGACCGTTTCTCTCATTTCGCCGATCTTTCCAAGCGCATGGTAGCAGGTCGCGAGTTTGCGCCCAAAGCGATGTTCCATGGGCCAGCGTTCATAGAGGCGGTTAAAAATATCGGCGGCCTCGGTATAAATTCCACCGTCGAAGAGAGCTTGAGCGAGATTGAAGTCTTGTTCTCGAATCGTCTGCGCGACCGCTTTTTCTTGATCGAGATCTGGCTCATCAATGTAACCAAGGGCAACAAGCTGATCGATTGCTGCCTTTGAGTCCTCGGCAGTGATTTGTCGGTCTGGCGGGTGCATGCCGTGATCACCTTCGACCTTGTCCCAAGAGGGGATTCGATCAATGGCATTCGGTGGGTTTTGATAAAGATCTAGAAGGACTTTGCCATCCATGTCTTCTCCCACTGGGAGCCCAAAAAGATGAAGTAAAGTAGGGCAGATATCGAGGAGGTTAGCGCCGTAGATTCGCTCATCTTTTCTGAGTTCAGGTCCATTCGCGACGACGATGCCAAACTGACGATGCTCTGCCGCAGGGCCAGCCGGCTCGCTCGGTATCTGGCTGAGGCGGAGATCATCAGGGTGGAAGCCATGATCCGAAATTAAAATGATGGTGGTTTCATCTCCTGCCATCTGCATGAGGGTGCCGAGCATCATGTCGTGATAGCGATAGCCAGCTTCGATGACGTGATTGAAAAGGCGATACTCCCAGTCATCGATTCCCTCTCTCTGGGGAGGGTGAAACTTCATAAAGGCATGCCCGAAGTGGTCGATCGCGTCGTAGTAAACAGACATCAGATCCCAAGGTTCGCTGGCCATGAGAGCGGTGGCTGCCGATTGGATGCTGGTGCAATCGGCAATGATTTTCATCAAGGACTGTAGACGAGGATCTTTTGAAGCCCGATCAAGTTCTTCTTGAGAGAGGCCTTTTAAGTCCGGCATGAAGGCGAATAAATCTTCTTCGGAAAGCTCCGCCGGATGAAAGCGGCAGCGGGCTAATTTTTCGATTAGTCTTTCGGGGTGAACGGTGCCCGGCTTCATGGGCCAGTTGGTAGGGTCGTATTGATTCCCGAATGCCATCTGATAGTCATCAGAGACCATGACCCCTTTACTGAGTGGCTCCGCAGGGTTGGAGGGCCACCAACCTACTGTGATCGTATTTTTATCTTCTTGGTTTAGGATATTCCAAATGGCCTTGGTCGTGCGGGAGAGGTTTGTTACTGGGCGGATGCCACCTGTTACTGGATCTGGTTCTGAAAATCCATGAATGCCGTGTTTATAGGGCCTCTTTCCAGTGGCGATCGACGTCCATAGCATTGGGGAAAGCGCAGGCTGTAGGGTTGCTAGATTCCCCATGACTCCTCCTTCGATGAGTTTTTGAAGATTGGGTAGCTTTCCGGCATCTAAGAGAGGGCTGATGACTTTCCAGTCTGCCGCATCCCAGCCGATCAGAAGACATCGTTTGTTTTTTATGCTCATCGGTTTTGGGAAATGATTTGGAAAAATTTTAGGAGTGGTCGGGAGGAGTAATAAAAAAGGGAAATCCACATGATAGATGTGGATTTCCCTTTGAGTTTTTTAGAATGTCCTATGCTTGTTTTACCTCGACCCACTGCTGGGTGCGGGCGGATTCGAGCACGGCGTCGCAGACGTATTGCGTGCCGAGGGCGTTGCGGAAATCTGGGTAGGCTTTTTCGGCGCTTGGGTCGTCGAGGCTTTTCATGAATTCGACGATGCCGTGCACGAAGGAGTGCTCGTAGCCGAGACAGAGGCCGGGGACCCACCAGTTTCCAGTGTAGGGGTGGTCGCCATCTGAGACGTGCACGCTGGACCAGCCACGGGTTTCCCCAGGGACGGCGTGGTCAAAGTACGAAAG
>CALGMJ010000226.1 GCA_937958875.1 uncultured Verrucomicrobiales bacterium
GATAGGCATCAGTGAAATCAGAGTAATCAGTGGTTTCAAAAACGATCTTCCCAGGCAATAGCTCTCACTTTCGTTAAATCTTGGTCTGGGTTGCTCCACTGAGTAGGCGCCCGCTTCCCCCTTTCACTCTAAAAATCCGAAAGCTTGACCCTTCAGGCCAGAAAACCGAAAACAGCTAGGTGCGATTCGCTCTCCTTTTACTCCCACTCTTTCTCTTATCCTGCGGTAGTTCATCCTTACCCAGCGGCAGCGGAAACCTCGGCAGCCACCCCACTCCACAAGCCCGCCGTCAGCAGATCGACACCGAAGCCCGTGGCGACTTCTACTACGGCAGACGCTACTACGTGCCAAAAACTCGCTTTTGGGGCTACCTCCGGCGCCCAGGTTCTCCCTGGAACGTCTCCAAGCTCGTCATCTTTAATGAGTCCAAAAAACTAAACCCTGATCGACTCCCCGAAGAAGGCCCCGCAGGAGCACGCTACGGCTTTGACCAGAATTACGAATACCGAATCCGTGGCCGCTACACCGGACGGAAGCTCTACGAACCCAACAGTAACCAGTTTCTCCCCGAGTTTCAGCTCACTGGCTACGAACTTCTCGATAAAGATCCGGGCTGGCTCTTTTCCCCGACAGATCAGTATAACCCAAAGTCCATCACCCTTCGCCCAGGGAGCCCATTCGGGGTGACTTTGTGAAAAGTTTCACAAACTCCTTGCGAGCCCCCACAAATGGGAGTTCTATCCCGCTGTCGCACTTATGAGTACCACCACTTACGAGGCTCCAGATGCCGCCGCAAAGACCGCCCAGGCTGCAGACCACTATCAGGCTGAAACCGACGATGTTCTCGGCGAAAAGATGGTGCTCAATATGGGCCCTTCTCACCCCGCTACCCACGGCGTGCTCAGACTCCTCCTGGAGCTGGACGGCGAGATCATCGAAAAAGCGGAACCTCACATCGGCTACCTTCACCGCGGAGATGAAAAGATCGCGGAGAATATGCACTATAATCAGTTTGTTCCCTACACTGATCGTCTCGACTACCTCGCACCGCTCGCGAACAATGTCGCCTACGCCTGTGCCGTCGAAAAGCTGATGGGCTGGGAACTGCCTCCTCGTGGACAGGCTCTGCGCGTCCTTTGTTGCGAACTTGCTCGGATTTCATCCCACATGTTGGGAGTCGGGGTCTGTGCCATGGACGTTGGTGCCATGACGGTCTTCCTCTACACCTTCACCGAGCGGGAAAAGATTTATAACTTCTGCGAAAAACTCTCTGGAGCGCGTTTCACCACCTCATACACCCGAGTCGGTGGTCAGCTCCGCGACCTTCCAGAGGGACTGGACCAGGAAATCCTGACTTTCCTCGATGAGTGCTCGAACACTATCGATGAGATCTCCAGCCTGCTCGACAAAAATAAGATCTATCTCGAGCGGATGTGCGATGTTGGCACCATTAGCCGCGAAGATGCCATCAGCTACGGCATGACCGGACCAAACCTCCGCGCCTGCGGCGTCGACCGTGATCTTCGTAAGGATAGTCCATACCTAGGCTACGAGAAATACGAATTCGATGTGCCTATCGGCGAAAATGGTGACTGCTATGATCGCTACCTCGTCCGTATGGAAGAGATGCGCCAGTCGATCCGCATCATCCGTCAGGTTCTAGCTGACTTCCCAGAAGGCGATATTAACATCGTTAATCCGAAGTCGACTCTCCCGGAAAAAGAGCGCGTTCTTATGAGCATGGAAGAGCTCATCCACCACTTCATCGTGGCCACTCAGGGCATCGAAGCTCCTGAAGGCGAGGTCTACTTCGCAGCAGAAAATCCTAAAGGCGAACTGGGCTTTTATATCCACTCTAAGGGCGGCGGAGTTCCTTACCGCCTGAAGATTCGCGCCCCGTCCTTCGTGAACCTCGGCATCTGTGCCGACCTCCTCAAAGGCCACATGGTTTCTGACATCCCGGCTATTCTCGGCTCTCTCGACTTCGTAATGGGAGAGTGTGATCGTTAATTTTTTCTCCATCCCAAAAACTGAATTCTCTTAAAAGTGAGCTCAAAAATTGAAGTTCCTAAACCTGCTGCCATCGACCGGTCTGCAGTGAAGTATCAAGACAAGCAAGAATCGGACGCTTGCGCCACTGGTTCCTGCGGTTGCAGCGGTGAGTCTCAGCTCTCGGTATTGGAAAAAAATGTTCACTCTCCGGTTACTCCCGGAGCGAAGAATTTCCCCTGTTTTAAGGTCACTCCTGAACTGGATGCAGAGGCTAACCGCCGTATCGCTCAGTATCCGGCCGAGCAAATCCGCTCTGCCGTCCTCCCGCTTCTTCACGAAGTTCAGCATAAGTTCGGCTTCATCAGCCCCGAATCCATCGATTGGGTTGCTAAAAAGCTAGGCATCGAGCCGATGCAGGTTGTCGAAGTGGTAACCTTTTATCCTGGCTTCCGCCAAAAGGCGCCTGGAAAAATTCACGTCCGAGTCTGCCGCACTCTTTCCTGTGCCATGGGCGGTTCCTATGAACTCATGGAGAAACTCTGCGAGCTGACTCAGATCGACCGATCTCAGGAAGACGGCCATAAGGACACGATCTCGGTCTCTCCATGTGGAAATTTTTCCGTCGAATACGCGGAGTGCCTTGCGTCCTGCGGCACCGCTCCGGTCTGCCTCGTCAACGATGATTTCCATGAGGGAATCACTGCAGATAAGGCCAAGGCTCTTCTCGAGGGCTACCAATCTTAATTTCTTTTCCTTTCCTAATCCTCCACCGCACTTAGCCCATGTCTGACATCAAATATCTTCCCGGCAAAGAACCTCACGAAAAAGAGCATCGTCTCATTTTCAAAAATGTGGACCGCCAAGGATGGGATCAGTCCATCGACACCTACCTCAAAGAAGGCGGTTACGAAATGCTGAAAAAGGGTCTCAAAATGGACCCAAAAGATGTCATCAATGAGGTCAAGACTTCAGGCCTACGCGGCCGTGGTGGAGCCGGCTTCCCTACAGGGGTAAAGTGGGGCTTCATCCCACCGAAAAACACCAAACCTGTCTACCTCATCTGTAACGCAGATGAGTCTGAGCCCGGCACTTTCAAGGACCGCTACATCCTCCATCAAGATCCTCACATGCTTATCGAAGGCATGGTGATTTCAGCTTTCGCCGTTGGCGCGCACACCGCTTACATTTACATCCGGGAGGAATTCCCAGAAGCGGCCATCATTTTAGAAAAGGCAATCGCCGAAGCCCGTAAAAAAGGCTTTGTCGGCAAGGACATTCAAGGGACCGGGTTCGATCTCGAAATTTACGTTCACCGTGGAGCAGCGGCTTACATTTGCGGAGAAGAGACCGGCCTGATCGAGTCTCTCGAAGGAAAGCGCCCTTACCCACGGATTAAGCCCCCTTATTTCCCAGCTGCCATGGGCCTCTACATGTGCCCGACCATCGTTAACAACGTCGAGTCACTCTGCCACGTCGTCCACATTCTCCGGATGGGCGGAGAGGAATACGTAAAACTGGGCACTCCAAGGAACTCTGGCACCCGTATCCTCTGCGTTTCAGGTGATGTCAAAAGCCCTGGCTACTATGAGGTTCAGGTTGGTAAAGTCACCTTCCGCGAACTCCTCTACGATATGTGTGGTGGACCAAAAGATGGCCGTGAGTTTAAAGCCGTCATTCCAGGCGGTTCATCCTCAAAGATTCTCCGCTGTAATGAGTCCTTCAAAATCGGCCGGGGCGACGATGCCAAAGATCTCGATTTCTGGGACCTTCCGCTCGATTTTGATACTCTTGCCGCCGCTGGCTCCATGGCTGGCTCTGGTGGAGTGATCGTCATGGACGATTCCCGCCGCATGTCATGGGTCCTCAACAATATCACTCACTTCTACGCTCACGAATCCTGCGGCCAGTGCACCCCTTGCCGCGAAGGCTCCACTTGGATGCGTAAGGTCTCAGACCGTATCGCAGATGGCACCGCCACTCCGAAGGATGTCGATACCCTCGAGCAGATCGCTTACCAGATCGACGGTAAAACCGTCTGCGCCTTCGGTGAAGCCTGTTCATGGCCTGTCGAAGCGATGATTGATAAGTATCGCGATGAACTCATCGCTGACACCTCGGATGATAATGATTTCAAATCACCTGAGCGCGAAGAGGCAGAGAAGTTTCTCTCCCTGACATAATTTCGATTCATGACCATTTATCATGATTGTTTTTTTGACAATCATGACAACAGAGTGGAAAAGAGGGAGTAGAGATAGTTGTAACTTTCTATCTGTCACTCTCCCCCTTTTCGCCTTGCAAACAACGGATCAAAGAACAGAGCCTATCGCGCCTGACGAACTCCTTGAACACCCTCACATTAAGGAGGCTTTTCAAGCTGATGCTTCATTGAATTTGATCCATGCCACCTCGCCTAAACTCGAGCTTGCCCTTCATCATGTCACCACGAGCATCGAATGGGCAGATGCCCTCGCTCGTAAGGCTGGACTTCCCTCACCGACCGGTATCGTAGCGTCTTCATCTAAAAAGAAATTCATTCTTCTCTCAACGGAACACGCATCAGATAATTCAGCTGACGAGAAATCACAGCAGCGATACTTCGGCCTCCTCACTGAGCCAGAGGCTTCCCCAGAGCAAATCTCTGACTATATCACCTCACTTCACTAATTAAGACCGTGCTTCCCAGGGAAATCGTTCAAGAAATTGATCGCTTCGATGGAGTTTACGCAAACTTCATCGCAACTCCCCTTGCGCAGTTGGTCGCAGGCCAAGCTCCTTCTGACTATCGCGTCACTACCATGCAAAAAATGGCGCAGCGAGGCATCAACGCTCTCGGCGCTATCAAACCAGTCATTCGAGACTGTGATGAGTTACAGCTCGATATGGATCAATTTTCCATCCTTATCACTGATCTCGGCCGGGTTCTTCATTTTGCCCTTATCTCAGATCTAAATTGTGTTTCTGCTGTTTCAGACACGATCAAGAAATTCAAAGGTGTGGAACTCATTCATGCCCTCATCCCGCCAGAAGCACCCGATCCCACCGACATCTTAGACGATAAGCGCTACACGAAGGAAACTCGGATCGGAGAAGGCGGCACCGCAATAGTCTACCGTGCTACTGATACTTTTCTTAAGCGCCCCGTAGCTCTCAAACGCTTTAAAGATAAAGGCGATCTCGGCATTAGAGGCGACTATCTTTCTGAACTTCAATCGATCTCTCGCGTAAGACACCCGAATGTAGTCAGCACCTATGATGCAGGCGTCGACCATCACGGAAGCTTCATCGTGATGGAACTTATCGAGGGCTTTGACCTCGAAAAACTTTTGACTAAGGGGCCTCTCAATCCACACCAATTCATGGATCTAGCGATTCAGTCGCTTGAAGGTCTCGGAGCCACCCATCAGGCCAGTCTTCTCCACCTTGATATCAAGGCTTCCAACATCATGGTAAGTCAGCAACTCAGTGGCCGTCATCATGTCAAAATCATCGATTACGGTCGGGCTCGCCTGAAATCAAATCCCGCGACGGGAAAACCTCCCCATGGAGCTGGCTTACTCGGATCGATTTTTTCCATGAGCCCAGAATTCATCTGTGAAAAACCACTCGATGAACGGTCTGATCTCTACTCCCTTGGCTGCGTCTTCTACCACACCCTATCTGGACAAATGCCATTTCAGGGCAAAACCGCTCTGGACGTGATGTCAGCCCATCTTACCGGCATTGTTAAACCTCTCGTTCATCTAAAGCCAGAACTCCCTCTAGAGCTCTGCAATTGGGTCATGGGCCTCATCGAGACAGACCCTGCCAAGCGTCCAGCATCGACCAAGGCCGCACTCGAACAGCTTCTGGTGCTAAACAAAGAGGGGAAAATTTCCCGAAAAGTGCAGGTGGTCAGTCGCTGATTTTCTGCTTTGCTCTGACCATGGAAAACGTGGTCGAACTTTTGCAGCCCCTCATACGCATCCCCTCAGTCAATCCTGATGGAGATCCCGGGGTCAATCCCGGCGGTGAAACTAAAGTCGCTGAGTTCATCTCAGATTTCCTCCAGCCCCTTGGCTTTGACATCACGCTGGAGGAAATCTTACCTGGTCGGCCAAATCTCATTGCCCGAGCACCGGGGCCCGAAAATCGTCCCCGCATTTTACTAGGACCTCACCTGGATACCGTCGGTGTTGGAGGAATGACGATCGAACCTTGGAGCGGTGAGATCAAAGATGGGAAAATTTGGGGACGCGGCTCTTCTGATACGAAAGGCCCCATGGCAGCGATGCTTTGGGGTTTAAAAGAAAATGCTCATCTCCTGGCCCATCTCCCAGTTGCCGTCGATTTTGTAGGATTTATGGGAGAGGAATCTAGCCAACCAGGATCACGCCACTTTGCCGAACACCATGGCTCTGAGTATGAATTCGCCATCGCCGGAGAGCCCACCTCGATGGAAGCTGTTTACTGCACGAAAGGTTGCCTCTGGGCCACCATCGAGACCACGGGAAAAGCAGTGCATGCCTCCAAGCCACATCTCGGTGAAAATGCCATTCTCAAAATGACCGACCTTTTGAATCGGTTACATCCAGCTCTTGAAAATGAGCTCTCAAAAACGAACCACCCCGTTCTCGGCCAGTCATCGGTCAACATCGGAATGATCGATGGAGGAACTCGACCAAACATCGTACCTGATCGCTGCCGCACCGTCATCGACATCCGCACCGTGCCCGCTTTTGTCGAACACCAAAGCGCTCAGCAGAGCTTGGTGAATTTCCTCTCAGACTACCCCTGCGCTCTTGTCTCCGCCGATGAATATCCTCCCATGGAAATGGCTCCAGATCATCCATGGTTAGAACGGCTAGGACTCCCCCTTACCGGAGCCCCTTGGTTCTCGGATGCGGCTCATCTTTCGAAAGCTGGCCTCCCCTCCATCTGCCTCGGCCCTGGTTCTATCGACCAAGCCCACACAAAAGATGAGTTCATTAAAATTTCAGATCTCGAATCAGGAGCACAATGGTTCACTGAATGGATTGCCAGCTTAGCCTAAAGCCTTACCCTCCCGTCATGGCCACCGTAACTCGCGAGACACTCGTCAAAACTCTCGAAGAAATTGCTCTCCTCCTTGAACTCAAAGGAGAGAATCATTTCAAAACTCGCGCCTATAAAAATGGAGCGGAAATCGTCCAAAACTATGATGGTGACATCGTTACGAAAGCCGCTGCTAATGAACTCAAAGGGATCAAAGGCCTTGGTGATGCACTCCAACAAAAACTCCACGAACTCGCGTCTACAGGTAAGCTAGAATATTTTGAAAAGCTCCGTGGTGAATTCCCCGATACGCTCTTCGAACTCTTCGAAGTCCAGGGACTCGGACCAAAAAAGATCAAAGCTCTTTACGATGAACTCGGCATCGCCTCCATCGCGCTCCTGAAAGACGCGTGCCAAGGCGATGAGATCACTAAGCTTGCTGGCTTTGGGAAAAAGACGGTCGAGAAAATTTTAGCCGCCATCGAAAATCGGGAAAAATTTGCCGATCGTTTTCGTCTCGGCGAAGTCGCCCCTCTCGCAGAAATCCTTCTCGAACGACTCCGAGACCACCCCAAGGTCCATCGCTGCGCCATCGCGGGCTCCTATCGTCGTTCTAAAGAGACCCTTCACGACTTAGACTTTCTCGTCGCCACTGATGAGCCCGCCACGCTCACCAAATTCTTCACCACCTTCCCCGAGATTCACGAAATCATCGTCCACGGTGAAACAAAAACTTCCATCCGCCTAGAAACAGGCCTCCAGTGCGACCTCCGCGCGGTGAGTAATTCACAGTTCCCCTTTGCTCTCCAATATTTCTCCGGCAGTAAAGAACACAACGTCGCTCTTCGTTCCTTAGCTCTTAAACAGGGACTCTCTCTCAATGAGTATGACTTCACCCCAACAGCAGACACGAAGGTGCCTGAAGTCTACGATGAAGCAGACATCTACCGTTCACTCGGACTCCAATACGTAGAACCAGAACTTCGTGAAAACCGGGGCGAAATCGAACGAGCACAGGAAGGCACTCTCCCTCGCCTAGTAGAACTCGATAACCTCCGGGGAACTTTTCACAACCACACCACCGCCTCTGATGGCTCGAATACGCTGAAAGAAATGGCTGATGCCGCAGCTGAGCATGGTCTCCAATATTTCGGAATTTCTGATCACTCAAAGTCTTCCTTTCAAGCAAACGGGCTCAATGAAGAGCGCCTTCTCAAACAGATTGCAGAAATCCGAGCATTCAATGAAAGTGATCACCCCTGCCACCTCTTTGCAGGCAATGAAGTCGATATCCTAAAAGACGGTAGTCTCGACTTCGACGATGAGATTTTAAGCCAGTTAGACTACTGCGTGGCCTCAGTCCATAACGCCTTCACCCTTCCAGAAGATGAAATGACAAAGCGTATCATCAAGGCTATGGAAAATGAGCACGTAACCATGATCGGCCATCTTACGGGGCGTCTGCTTTTAAAGCGTGATCCCTATGCTGTGAACGTCGAAAAAATCATCGACTGCGCCGCCGAGACAAACACGATTCTGGAGCTTAATTGTAATCCCAGACGTCTCGATATGGATTGGCGTTGGTGGAAAAAAGCGAGTGAAAAAGGTGTCCTCACTTCCATCAACCCAGACGCACATCGTACGGAACAACTCCAGTTCCTCGCCTTCGGCGTCCGCCTCGCTCGCAAAGGATGGCTAGAGCGTAAGCATGTTCTAAATTGCCTCACTCTCGAAGAAGTCCGCACTTGGCTTGAGAC
>CALGMJ010000227.1 GCA_937958875.1 uncultured Verrucomicrobiales bacterium
TCGGCCTCGCCTCCGGCTCGACTACAAGGCTCCAGCCATAGGCATTCTGAATGCGACGACCGTCGCAACATCCAATTCTCTCAAAGATCATGTCAACCCGCCCCATCCTACACCTCTTCGGAGGTCCAAATGGCGCGGGGAAGACAACATTTGCCAAAGAATACCTCCCCAACGAAGCCAACTGCCTCCGCTTCCACAACTCAGACGAAATTGCCACGGGCCTTTCACCCTTCGACCCATCCGCGGCGCAAACCCAAGCCGCACGTATCCTCCTCAAGAACCTAAAAGACTCGATCTCTCGAAAAGAGACCTTTGCTCTAGAATCAACACTCAGCGGTCGAACCTACCTCCGCTATCTTGAGAACGCAAAGGCCGCAGGCTTTCTCATCCACATTCACTTTCTCACTCTCCCCTCAGCAGACGAATCATGGCAGCGGGTCAGAACACGAGTCACAGAAGGCGGACACTCCGTCCCTAAAGAAGCCGTCTATCGGCGGTTCCCCCGCTGCAAAGCCAACTTCCTTAAGGACTATCTGCCCTTCTCAGATGAGTGGTTCGTGTGGGATGCCTCCACTCTCCCATTCACGCTTCTTGCGGAAACAGGCGCAGTTGATAAAATAACCAATGTATTATGAGTAAAACAGCAAAGGCCAAATCTAGCTCACAACCCTCGCACCAAGCTCAGCTGGCAATCAACGCTGCAAACCGAGCGTCCGAAAAACTTCGCGAACGCAAACGCGCCCTCGGCCAAAAACTCGTCGTCTGGCAAGAGGGCAAGGTTGTCCAAATTGAACCATAGTTTCCTGTTCAAAAGGTGATGAAGAATTAATCATCTAAAACTGCGCTCTTTAGCCAAGAATACCGATGCCAATTCCCCCTTGGGGTAGGGACCCTAGAAGGCAGCTGGACTGATTGTGCCCCAAAAACGGGAATACTTCGATCAAACCATCACACTCCCCCGAAAGTCCCGGACTGATATCGCTTGCGGTAGCTTCCTGGGGTTAAGCCGGTTTCCCGTTTAAAGATACGGCCAAATTGGCCTTGGTCATAGAAGCCACATTCTAGCGCGACCTCTCCTAAGCTGAGGTTCTCACGAGTTAAAATCGTTCTCGCCGCATTGACTCGGGTTCGTAGGACAAACTGCATGGGGGCGATGCCAAACAACTTTTTAAATCGTCGATTCAGTTGACTTACAGAGAGGTCCACTAACTGCGCCAGAATCTCGCCTTCCATTTTCTCACGATAATTCTCCAAGACGTATTCGACCACTGGGGCAAGCCCTTGGTAGGAAGCTTGGAGATGCTTGGCACTTTCGAGTGGCCGCATCACTCCCGCCAGCCCCATCACCTCTCTCTTTTTATTAAATAGAGGAATCTTCGTAGAAACAAACCAACGCTGCATTCCCAGATAGTCATAGACGAGCCAGATCTGTTCTGGGATCGCCTTCCCTCCAGCCATCACTTTTCGGTCTTCCTCGCGATAGGCCGCAGCCATCTGCGGTGGATGAACATCGAAATCGGTCTTCCCAATAATCTCATCTGGAGTTTGAAAGCCGTTCCTTCTCGCAGAGGCCAAATTCACCAGCATGAACCTCCCCTCTAAGTCTTTGACATAGAGGTGCGCGTCGGGCAGCCAATTAAATAAGTCCAAAATTTGGGTCACTGGAGACAGCTCATCTAAAAAAACACGCTGTATCTGACTCCCCTTCATGCGTGAATAATACAAAAATAAGGTTACCGAATCCAAGACAAACCATCAGAACCTGCTAGGATGAAGTCTGTGAAAGTTTATCTGTTTGTCATTTTAGGAATCCTTACCGCCAACATCGGGCAGGCAAACACGGTCCAATACAATCGCGACATCCGCCCCATTTTGTCAGAGAATTGCTTTCTCTGTCATGGCTTTGATGAGAAAAAGCGAGAAGCAGATCTGAGGCTCGACACCTTCGAGGGAGCCACCCTTTCAACAGCGATCGTGCCTGGCCATCCTGAGCAGTCAGATATAATCGCTCGGATTTATTCCAATGATGAGGAGGATGTGATGCCACCACACGATTCCATCTATCGTCTTACTTCAACACAAAAAGAAACCCTTTCGAGATGGATCAAAGAAGGTGCAAAGTACGAGGAGCACTGGGCATATCAAAAAATCATTCAACCTGAAGTCCCCTCGCTGGCTGACCATCCAGTTGATGCATTCTTAAAACGCAACTGGAAAAAAAATCAGATTGAGCCGGTTCAAAAAGCGAACCCTCGTATCTTACTACGTCGTCTTTCATACGACCTCAGAGGCATTCCTCCCAGCTCTGAAGAGGTGGATGCCTTTCAGAAAGATCCGTCACCGACACATTATCGCCACTTCGTGAAACAATGGCTGGAATCTCTCACTCACGCAGAACATCAAGCCACAAGATGGCTCGACCTCGTTCGCTGGGCTGACTCTACCGGAATGGTTTCGGACGAGCCGATCGCCACGGGTCCCTACCGAAAATATGTCATCGAATCATTCCACGATAACGTTCCATTTGACCAATTCACGAAAGAGCAACTCGCAGGGGATCTGCTCCCAAATCCAACTCAACGCAGCCTAACAGGATCGGCCTATAATCGACTTGTCAAAACGAACTGTGAAGCTGGCGTGATTGAAAAAGAAGCGCTTTACGCTCTCAAAGGCGAGCATGTGCGAGCGCTCGGAACAGTCTGGCTCGGCACCACCACGGGTTGCGCGGAATGCCATGATCACAAGTATGATCCCATCAGCGCGAAAGATTACTTTTCTCTGGCTGCATTCTTCGATGATCTCATCGAGGTCGGCGTTTACCAACCAGGCGATAAGCGGGTTCCGCTATATCATCTCTATGACGATGAGGTGTCCATCGCTCAAGAAGCAAAGCTTAGCCAGAAAATCGATCTCCTCCGAGATACTCTATACGAAAGCCCAATCAATCAAGATGAGCTCAAACAATGGGCTCAAGACCTACTCGCTGAGGACTCAAAAATCAAAAAACTAGACAAACAGGCTGACTGGAATTGGTTTCCTGCTCAACTTCCACCTGCCAAAATCATCGAAGGGGAATTCGAGCAAACCCCAGAGGGAAGAAAGGTCACTGGCTCTGCTACTGGTATTTCAAGGCATTTCGCAGCAGAAGCTCTAGCCGCCAGTGAATTCGGAAATGCGACAGGCTTATATACTGAAGTGACCATTGATCCTGAAAATCGCCCAAGTTTCCTCGCTCTTCAGACGATCAATGGAGCCTATGGTCGTCTGGGGTGGCACCGTCACTATCACGCGACTTACTACTGGGGCGAAAAACCAAATGGACCACTGCCCAGTTACATCGACCCCAAAAAGCTAGTCCATATCGGAGAGATTCCCCAGGCAGAAGGAGTGATCCGACTAGAGGTTCCCAAAAAACAATTCCTCAAAACTCCCTATAAGCCCGTTGCAATGGGCTGGCTCCAACACGGAGGCACGGTCACCTGGAAAAACTCAGGGTTTCGAACAAAGGCTCACCGAGTCTTCACAAACCGCCTTTCAGAATCTGCGATCCGCTATTTTTGGGAGCTGCCTCTGAATCGAGATGATCGTGACGACTTACACAATTTATTAATCTCCTCGCTACGGACTGCTCAGCCCAAAAGACGCCCGATTCATACTCAAATCATCGAGATCGCATTTCGAGAAAACCAACAACCAAAGCTCGTTGAAAAACTCACTCAACTTTACGATGAAGCATACCGTCTCCGGCAGAAAAGCACCCCCACTCTCGTCAGTAAAACTTCCAGACCCAAGACCACACACCTGCTTGAGCGTGGAAACTTCATGAAGGAAACCGGGCCTGCTCTAAAACCCGCAATCCCTGAGTCCTTCAATAGAGGAATCAACAACTCTCCAAAACGCCTCACCCGATTGGACCTCGCAAATTGGTTAGTCGCTGATGAAAATCCACTCACAGCCCGCGTCTTTATGAACCGGCTATGGCATCAGTTTTATGGCCGAGGCTTGAGCGAAACGCTGGAAGATGTCGGTAGCCAGGGAGACTGGCCGTCCCATCCAGATTTACTCAATTGGCTCGCGAGTGAGTTTCGAGATTCGGGATGGGATATCCGAAAGATGACTCACCTTCTGGTTACCTCAGAAGCTTATCAGCTCAGCTCCATTCCTCGCTCGGGGCATATGGAAAAGGATCCTACCAACCGGCTTCATGCCAGACAGGGACGCTACCGCCACCGGGCAGAAGAGATCCGCGACTCAGCTCTAGCTATCGCCGGAGTCCTGAAGGAGACTCAGACAATCCCCGTACATTCATTCTTCCCACATCAACCAAAAGCTTACTGGGAAAAATCTCATAAAGTCATGTTTGGCTCACGCTATCAGATCTGGGAGACCAATCAGGGTGAGAGCCAATACCAGCGCTCTCTGTATACTTACTGGAAACGGCAAAGTACTCATCCCTCTATGCTTGCGCTCGACGCACCCACGCGGCAGGAATGCACAACGAAGCGCGCTATTACCAATACGCCCGCCCAGGCACTGGCTCTTCTTAATGATCAGATCTTTGTCGAGGCTGCAAAGCTGATGGCGGAACGTCTCTTGAGAGAAAGCACGGAGGAAAACCGTATCGATCAACTTTTCAGCATCGCTTTACAGCG
>CALGMJ010000228.1 GCA_937958875.1 uncultured Verrucomicrobiales bacterium
AGGTAAGTGCGAAGGATATCGGAAATCTGGCAAGGCGGAGATGATCAGTGAATCGAGCATTCTCTTAGCATCGACAACGCGGCCAGATTTTCGAGAGACCAGCAGGAACCCGAAATCTTAGGTTTGACGGAGCACTAGACAGAAAAAGAGGCCCCCGCGAACGGGGACCTCTCTAACAAACAAACAACAGAGTAAATCTTTTTAAAATCAGCCGCTACTTCCGGCGACGGAAGCCAAGCGCTGCAAGGCCTGCAAGCCCAGCGAGAAGGCTGGTGGATGGTTCAGGGACGGTTTCGAAACGAACATTACGAATCTGAGCTTCGGCACCACCAGCTTCGCCTGATGGCGGAAAGGCCGCATTGACCTGGAAAGAATCGATGGCATTTCCGGCAACATCAACTAAGGGAACGGTTCCATTGACACTTACCGTCACGAAGCCACCAGTTCCAGCGGGATCAATGACTGTGTCGAATGGATTTTCAAAAGAGATTCGGTTCGCAAACTCAGAGCCAGCCCCGAAGTTTAAATTTCCACTCCCATCAATATCACTAAAGAAGCGTACGAGATAGCCAACATTAGTGAAGCGTTCATCAGTGGCTGATGCCTGTGCTGCGATATTTACCTCAAAGGAAAAAGTGAAAGCCTGGCCGAGGTCGGAAGCAGCGAGCGCTCCGATTGGGGCTCCATAGAGAAGATCATTATTACCATCTGTATTGTTAGTGACCGTCCCGAATGTCGTTGATGAAACGTAATCGAGTCCACGTGCGAAGCCGCCAAGGCCAGTTCCAGTTGGATCACCATCAACGCTGTTTATAATGACTCCTGCAGTTGCGGAACTGCAAAGAAGCGCACTCATCAAAGTGGCGACAGAAATTTTGTGTGTGTTGTGCATCATTTAGGAATTAAAATTAAAAGGACAATACCTAAATGTTTGTCTGCTCCGTTGTTGTGCAAAGTTTTTCAAAAAAAGAGAACATCTTCTGCTTTGTGTTATTAACCTAGCCAAAGCGTTTAAGCTGTAATGGGTGTTGATTTATCCCATATCACGAAACTTCAGCGCTCTTTTCTCATAAGCGTGAGCCTGCGTTTCGATAATCAGGAGATTCCGCTGAGGCAGAAGATCTCGCCAAGAGGCCGAAACCATATCAGATATGACGATGATTGCCTCATCATCTGGACACTCCTGCGCAATCGCCTGTAAATCATGAGCTTCTGTCTCTTTGGCTCTTTGGGCATATGCCAGCTTTCCTAAGAGCCCACTCCAGTCATGGACTTGAAAAGCCGGATGGTCTAGCCACTCCAGAAAGTCAGCCCTAAGCACCGCAGGCACCCCAATTTTTCTCAGATGTCTCAGCGTGCCACAGAGCAGCGAAAGCGCTCGTTCGTAATCATCGGTTCGAATCAGCGTGCCGTCCGTAGCATAGGAGTGAAAAATCACCGTCACTCTAGCAGGGCGCTCTCCCGGAGGATCAGACTCTCGCACTCGTGGGGAACGCCCTCGAGCCAGCGAGCGAATTGTCGATGGCCAGTGCAGATGTTTAGCAGGATCTCCCGGCCGGAATGGACGAATGCCACGTGGCTCACCTGGTGCGTCTCCCGCTTGTAGCCCCTCACCTAGCCAGGCATCGTCAAAGGCTCCCGCTTTAAAAAATTCACTCGGAGTGATGGCTTGGGGGAACACTAAAACCTCCCGCTGCACCGTAATTATTTTCTTTTGTCGTAGAAGACCCAGTGGAAAGGCGGAGCATAAGGTACAACGGTGTTCTCTGTAGTTCCCCCGCAGCGGGACCGATGCTCTCAGCTTCATCGTGGCTGTAGTCCCCCCCGCGATCCACCGCAGATAGCCTTTCGTCTTTGAAGAACCAGGTAAATCAATATCCACTGACAGCTGAAACCCATCTAAAAAACGCCGCTCATTTTTTACGGTCAGCCGTAGATCGAATGGCTGGTTCGCAAAAAGGCGTGCTGGAAGGTGGGGCAGCACCTTCACTGCCGCTAAATTCCTAGCCCCGATCACCCAGGCCATCGCCAGAATAATCATACCTAAGGCCCCCAGTGTGATCAAAGGTCCATCGATCCTCAGAATGCCCGCCGCAATCAGTAGCAGTGCTCCTCCGAGAAAAACAGACCCACGCAGCGTTAACACCGGACGAATAAAACGTAAAAGAGAGCCGGCAACAGCTCGAAAAATCCCAAAAAGCCTAAGAATCGATTCCGTGTCTTAAGCATCATTAAATATAAATGATCGCAAAATTAATCGCTTATTTACATTTTTTTTGCTCTTTTAAATGACTGTCACCGCTTTTTTTATTCAGTCTGACTGGCTGAAAGACAGGGCCTAGTGCGTTGACACTGGGTAATTTTCCCCGCACCTGACCCGTGTTTTGAGATTGCTGCTGGCAAATACATCGGTATAGTTGTGGCTTCTACGGAATTGTTTTTTGAAAAATAAATAAATGTAGATAGTATATCTCTCCTCCCTCTTCTTTCGGATTCGAAAATGAACCAGTCAAAGTCAGGTAAGTCCAAGAGTTTTCTTCATCGATTACTCTCGTTGGATTTTGCGCCCTTCCGTAGTGAAGAATCGGCCGTTGCTCGCCAGCTTGACGAAGCCCGTCGCTTCGCCGCTTTTGCTGGGCCGCCTCGTCCTAGCCGAGATCGCGTCAATGTTGACCGCTTCAAAGACTCAGAAGAAGCACGCTACATCAACCAGACACCCATCAGCGAAGGCCGCACCGCCGTCGTCTATTCTGCATACGACTCTCGTCTTCGTCGGACCATTGCTCTCAAGCGTTTCCGTAATGATCCTGAGATCAATAGCGATAATGACTACATCGCTGAGCGTAACTCCGCTGCCACCGTGCGTCACCCGAATGTCGTCAGCACTTATGACGCAGATCGTGACGAAGAGGGCGCCTTCATCACCATGGAATTTCTGAAAGGGCGAAATGCTCAGCAGGAAGTGAAAAAGCATGGTCCATTTTCTGCCGAGCGTTTCGTCCGCTTTGCAAGCCACAGCATTGATGCCATCATGGCGACCCACCGTGGTGGACTCCTTCACCTCGACGTGAAGCCGACTAACATCATGATCTCAGAACAGGCTGGGGGAGCAGAAATGATTAAGCTCGTCGACTTCGGCCGTGCTAGATCCATCCGGGATGACGATGGAAAACCGCCCATTGGCCGTGGGCTCGAAGGTTCCATCTACTACTCATCTCCAGAGCAGCTTCTCGGTGAAGAGCTCGATGAAACAGCAGATCTCTACTGCCTCGGCTGCGTCTTCTACTGGGTTCTCACCGGAAAAAGACCCTTTACCGCCTCAAATTCCTTCGAGCTCAAGGAAGCCCACCTTCAAGGGCGCGTGAAACATCTCGCCGAGATTCTCCCAGACCTTCCCGAAGGAATGGCAGACTGGGTCATGTCTCTCATCACTTTTAATAAGAAAAAGCGTCCCCAAAGCTCTGAAGAACTGATGGAGTCATTCAATAGTTACAGCTGGGCTCTTGACGATCTCCAGCGCACGACCACCGAGCTCGATAAAGTCCTTCAGGCACAGCCAGCGCGAAAGATCGCTCGCTAGCGCTAGCTTTCTTTCAGGCGAGGCTATTCAGGCAGGCTATAGCCGCCTCGCGTGATTATAGCGCGCCTCGCGTGATCTTGCTCATTCTTCGCGTGACCGTCTTATTCAGTTTCGCGATGAGAGCCTCATCTTCCTCCCCTCCGAGTCGTCGATAAACGCCGATCACTTTCCGCAGCACGCTCACCTCCATCTTCGCCCGGAAATACTCCTTCGTCCCAGTCTCCACATTCCGCTTGTAAGCCTTATGGATTTCTCCCGGAACCTCTACCTTCAGGCTTGGGATCTTTGTCCCATTCTTCACATAGCTATCGATCAATTTCGTAAATAGCTCTAGATCCTCGCCATACCGGCGGAAGCATTTCCGGTAAAGCGCCTTGACCGCCTCTCCATCGTTCTCTTTCACAAGCGTCGTCGCCGCCCGGTCCACCACCGAGATCAAAGCCGATTCTTCGCTACCCAGCTTCCGCGCCACCCGGCGGATCTCCCGATCCAGCAGCTTCATACGCTCCTCTTCTGGGAGCTTCGCAAACAAATGGTTCATCTTCAGCCGCACCGCCCATTCCAGAACATTGGAATAATCCTCAAAAGTCTTCTCCACCTTCCTAAAGAAAGCACCCCATTGCTCCGCTGACGCCTTGCTCGTGCGAAGGACATCATTCTCTGTCCGCCAGATTTCAACATTGTGGCGCCCCAGCTTCTTCGCCTCGTCTAATAAAGTCAGAGCAGTTTCATATTTTTTCAGCGCCAGCGCCTTACGTGCCATTGCCACCCGAGCCAGCACCGGTCCTCGTCTCTCAGGTTCATAATCCCGATGGCTCTCCAGCCGGATGAGCCGAGAGGAAACTCGCTTCCCGCGTTGGCTATCGTAGGCTTTCCCGTTCGTGATCCCCTGATTTCCATGCGTAGCCCACTCACGGCTCTTCGGCATAAATGCTAACCAAGCATGAGGCCCTCGATCTCCCGTGCCCACCACCGTCACTGCCGGGATCCCTCGAGCCTTTGCGCTATTGCTCGAATAATGGGCCTGATCACCACAGATCCCGCCATGCTTCTTAATCTCAGATAAAATATAAGACTCATAAGGATTCAGCCCCGCCGCTGCCCGCTCCATCAGATACACAATCTCGCTATACTGCGCCCCCGCCTTCTTCGCTGACCCTGAGACATTCTTATGCACCCACTCGATCTCCTCCTTCGAAATATTGAGATCACAAACATGCACCAGCTCCCGTACCGATAGCTTCGCCGCCGAAGTCGACAGCCGCCCCTTCTCAGAAGCCTGCTTAAAATAATCATACCGCTCCACCATTCCTAAGGTCGGAAACGTTCCCTCTTCCTCACCCTTCGGAACCGCCCTCGGCCGATCGTAAATCAATGCCAGCGCCAGCGCTAAAGAAGCATACTTCTCATGAAACTCCGGCTCATTTTCGACATAAAATAACTCCGCCCACCTCGTCAAAACCCCCTCGACCTCATCCTCCGCTCGCAACGAACTCATCAGCAAGCCCAACCTCCTCGGATCAGCGAATAACCACTGTAAAAACTCCTCCTTCTCCTCCCGCCACGAGGGATCAGACATCTTCTTCACCGGAAGCTGCGTTAGGCTCGCATTCAGT
>CALGMJ010000229.1 GCA_937958875.1 uncultured Verrucomicrobiales bacterium
ACGGTGTTGACCGGTCAACAGAGGCCGGAGCTTAATTATACGATCCAGGTTCCTCAGCTAGAGTTGAAAATAGCGACTGCAGATGCGCTCAGCTTACCATATTTGCCACCTGCTTTTTCCACGGAGCAACTTGAATCAATCACCAGATTTGACTGGGAGCGTAGTGTCCCCGAGGGTGCTCATTTAGAAGATCCAGATTTTATTTCTCAGATGACAGCTCTGACCTTTCTTTCGCTTGAGCGTAGCGGGTTGAATCGAGTCGACTTCCTTGAAAATCTCACGGAATTGACTCGGCTTGATTTAGATTTTAACGAACTCACGGATATTTCATCTCTAGCGGGTCTAGTGAAGATGAGGGAGCTAGATCTCAATAATAATCAGCTTACCAATTTGACTGCACTCAGCGGTATGGTTCTTCTGGAAGAGCTAGACATTGATCGTAATCTAGTCACGAGCCTAGAAGGTATTGGAGGATTGGTAAATCTTGTTGAGTTAGATGCGGAGCTGAATCAGCTAACCAGCGTAACCGAAGTGGAGTCCTTGCAAGAGCTAACTTTCTTGTTGTTGCATCGAAATGAAATTGAGGATTTCTCTCCTTTGCAGAGTCTCGTGAATCTGAATTTCCTGCGAATTGAATTGAATGGGAGTGATTGGCAGAATGCATCTCAACGAGAGGTTTTTCGAAATCTTCAGGCTTCTGCATTTGAGGCAATCTTGCACCCTCAGTTCGTCCCAGAGTTAGAGATTTTGCGTAATGGAAATGAACTGACAATCGAATGGGTCGGAGAACCGAGGACAAGCTATTTCATTATCAGGAGTATCGGTTTAAATGCATTCTTTGGACCCCGAGTTGGTGAACGTCCGAATTTATCTGACGATCTAGAAATCATGAGCTTCCGTGATGTCGTGAGTTCGGCAATTCCAAAGCAGTTTTGGCACGTGGAAGCCTTCCCGATGAGATGAATGATCTGCTCGTTTTCTTTCTTCAGAATCTACAATCATAGAACGAAAGGATTGCAGATAGGCGTGGTTTGTGTTGCATACAACGAATGAAATTACCGACCAGCCTTTTTGCTTTGTCTTCAGTTTTGCTTCTTCAGGCAGAGACATCTTGGGTGCCACTTTTCAATGGGGTTGATTTAGAGGGCTGGGAAACGCTGATTAAAGAGCAAGCAGTTGGGGAAGATCCTGAGGGGATGGTGACGGTGAAGGACGGCACGATCCACATGTATGAAAATGTGCCAGAGGGGGATACGGTTGTTCCCTTTGGGGTCATCATGACGAAGGAGTCTTATTCTCAGTTCCACCTTTCGCTTCAGTATCGCTGGGTGGGGAAAAAGTTTCACCCTCGGAAGGATAAGCTGCGTGATGCGGGTTTGCTCTACCATTGCTATGGGGAGAAAAAGGTCTGGCCTCCATCCATCGAGTGTCAGATTCAGGAAGGTGACACAGGCGATCTTGTCTTTATCGATTCGAGTGCTCTGACTTGGGTGCATCCGCAGGCGCATTTGGCAGTGAAAGGGCAAGGCGATGCGGGAAGGCTTCCAGAATTTGGGGGTGTTCTCAATGAGTTTGCGGAGTGGGGCTATATCGGGAGATATCCAGAGAATGATCACATGCAGGGTTGGACGACGGTGGAAGCGATCGTGCATGGCAGCGAGTATGCCATACATAAGGTCAACGGAATGGTGACCTCTCGCGTGCTGGATATGCGTCAGCCCTATGGAGCTGCGCTTACTTCGGGACCGATTGCACTTCAGCTAGAAGCGGCAGAAATCCAGTATCGGGATGTGAAGATCAAGGTGCTCCCAGGGTATCTCAAACCTTCTGCACCTCAGCTATCATTCAATCAGACACTTGGGCTGAAGGGGCAGAATCGTAAAGTCACGCTGACGAATACTGGAACGACGGCGCTCGCGGTAGATCCCGTTTTTCTTGGAAGTCATGCCACGGCTTTTGAGCTGAAAGGTGGAAACGTGGCCGCCCTCGCGGCGGGGGAATCACGTGAATTTGAGATTCTCTTTGTTCCTGATTTTGGAGTAGGGAAGTATGATGCAGGGATTCAGTTTGGCGCGGAAGATACAGGATGTTTCGTACAACTTTCTGCTCTCGCTCAGCCTGCTCTGGAAGGGAAGAACGAGCCCACTCTCCATCAGGTGATGCAGGTCTTGGGAGCGACCGTGAATGTCGGTGGGCAGGGGCTGTCGCTTGATACACAAAAGGATGTTCTCGGCCAGTCGATCACGGCACGTGGTTTTCAGGTGATCGATGGCGAAACGGTAAAGATTACTCCACTCGCTCGCTTCTCTCCGAAGGGGGAGGTGCCTTATGGGATTTATGATCTAGCAACAGGCGATCAAGTAGAAGTGGCTAAGCTGGTGAAGTCGACCGAGGCGCAACCCGACGCTCATCAGGCGATTTTACCGCCATCCACCGAGGTGAAAATTCCTGCGCAGTTACCTCAGGCATTTGGTCTTTATCTTAAAGGACACCATTTTATCTCCTATACCGAGCCGGGAAAATCTGACAAGGCAACGATCAAGCATACGGCCCGGATTTTCCAAGCGAAGACATTGCAAGGGAGGCGTCTGAAGAATGCTTACTTCGTCGGTTTCGAGGAAGCGAAGAATGGAGATTATCAAGATGCGCTCTTTTTGATCGAGGGCGTTAAGCCTCTGGAGTAGGCGATTCTGGAGTTTGTTCGTCTACGGGATCGAGTAAGCTACGCAGAGTTTCGGCGTCAGGCGCACCTTGACTCGCTCCTGAGAGGAGGGAGTCGGCGAGGTGCGCTTTTTTTTGCTGAAGTTGGTTGATTCGATCTTCTACGGTGCCTTGGCAGATGAGTTTATGAACGAAGACAGGCTTGTCTTGTCCGATACGGTAAGCGCGGTCCGTGGCTTGATTTTCGGCTGCTGGGTTCCACCAAGGGTCATAGTGAATGACCGTGTCTGCGGCGGTGAGATTGAGACCAGTGCCGCCGGCCTTGAGCGAGATGAGGAAAATAGGGATGGTGGAATTTTGGAACTGCTCGACCATGCCGCCGCGATCTTTTGAAGCGCCGGTAAGTTTTAGGTACGAAACTCTCCTGACACGGAGTTCAGTTTCGATGAGTTCCAGCATGGAGGTGAACTGGGAGAAGAGTAGAACGCGGCGTTTTTCTGCGAAGAGGGTATCGAGGAGGTCGAAGAGGTAGTTGAGCTTAGCGGATTGTTTGTCTTTGCTTTTTTGAGCTTGTGGGAGTTTGAGCAAAGTGGGGTGGCAGCAGATCTGGCGCAGCTTAAGTAAGGCGTCGAGGATGGCGAATTGCGATTGCTCCAGGCCTTGAGCTTCGATGGCTTCGCGGACGCGTTTGTCCATGGTGGCGCGGACCGTTTCGTAGAGGTCGCGTTGGTGAGAGGTGAGGTCGATGGAGTGGGTGAGGATGGTTTTGGGAGGAAGGTCTTTAGCGACTTGATCCTTTGTGCGGCGGAGAATGAGAGGGGCGAGACGCTTCCGAAGGGCTTCGCGGCGTTCTTCACAGTCTTCCTTTTCGATGGGAGTCTGGTAGTGAGCGCGGAATTTTTCTCGTGAACCGAGAAGGCCGGGGATGAGGAAGCGCATCAGGGACCAGAGTTCGCCGAGGTTGTTTTCCACAGGGGTGCCAGAGAGGCAAAAGCGCTGTGTTCCTCTGAGTTGGCAGGCAGCTTGGGTGACTTTGGCAGAGGGATTTTTAATGTGCTGCGCTTCATCGAGGACGATGAGGCGGAAGTGGTGTTTTTTAAGCTCTTCAATATCGCGCTGAAGGAGAGCGAAGGAGGTGATGACGATGTCGGCGTGTTTGATGTGGGAGAAAAGGCGACGACGTTTTGATCCTTGGAGGACGAGAGGTTTTAGGCTTGGAGTGAACTTTCGTACTTCTGCGAGCCAGTTCGGAACGACGGAAGTGGGAGCGACAATGAGGGTGGGGATTTTCTGTCCATCTTGCTGAATGTTCAGAATGTGGGTGAGAGTTTGGATGGTTTTTCCCAGGCCCATATCGTCGGCGAGAATGCCATTGAGTTCATTGTGAGAGAGCGTTTGCATCCATTCAACACCCGCTTGCTGGTAGGGGCGGAGGGTTGCTTGCAGACCGTCGGGGGCGACAAATTTCTGAATCTGAGATTTCGAAGAAGAAATTTGGCGGCGCAGTTTTTTAAGCGCAGGTGGTGGGTCGATGGGAAGGGCTTCGTCTTCGGCAAGGGCAGCGGCGTCGAGAGGATGAAGGGAAGGTTCCTTCGGGTCCGTGAGGGCGGCGAGGTGATGGAGGATGAGACGGAGTCGACCTGCGGGGACTTCCAGAGCGCCACCACCGTGCGAGTCTGGCAGGTAAACGAGATGCGGGTCATCGTCGTCGAGGTCATTGAGCTGGTCGAGTGTGTCGGAGTCGAGCAGCTTGATGAGGACGGGGAGGAGGTCGAGCTTTCGGCCGGCAAGGTCGATGCCGACGGAGAGGGTGAACCAGCCGCCGGGAGCGAGTTCGAGGGAGGCTTCAAGTTGGTCGTCCTGAAGGGTGTGGAGATGGTGGCCGAAGTTTGGGTCGATCTCGACCGTCCAGCCTGCTTCCTGAAGGCGGGGAATGGCTTTGGCGCGGAACCATGGCCAGAAGACCGCAGGGGTCCAGCCGTGAGGTTCGGGGAACCAGGCCCCTTCGGCAGGGGAGGGCTCGTTGGATTGCTTTTTGGTGAAGGAGAGGAGGAAGCGGTAGGTGGGATTTGAGTGGAGGTTGGTGAGGCCGAGTTGAGTCAGGAGTTCAAGAGCGCGGAATTCAGCGGGCTTATCACGGAGAAGGTGGGGATGAGAAGAGGTCTTGATGAGTGGGATTTCTTCGTCGCCGTAGCGCACAGTTGGTCGGGCGACGAGCCAGGTGGTTCGGTTGGGAGATTTAAGAGCCTGGAGAAGGAGCTGGGTGACGCGGGAGGTGGCAGGTTCTTCTGAAAGTGAGAGATGAAAGTGTGCTGGGTGAGCTTCGGTCTGAGGGGCGGGAGTAATGGGAGGTTTTTTTTGTGCAGGAGTGTTTGCGGAAAATCCACCTCCCCGGAGGAGGCGAGAAAGGGTGTTCGGTTTTGCAGAGCGTAGAAGAGCAGCAGCGGCGTGCGGACAGTGCGGGCCGTAGTCACAACTACAAGAGGTGTCGTACTCCCAGTGAGTTTCGGTTTCAGGCCAGAGATTGATTTCGACATTGTGGCCTTCTGAAGTGGCGGTGAGGAGGTAACCGTCTTCAACGGGTTCGAGGTGTAGGGAGGTGAGCCGAGTGGGAGAGGAAAGCTTTTTTCCCTGTGCGAGGATGTGCTCATCGAAGCGGTGAAACCATGAGTGATCTTGGTAGAAGGTCTGAAGGTCGGCGGGCACGGGGAGAGAGTGGCTGGTGCGGAGGCAATGGTGAAGCAGTTTAAGGCTTGAGAGAGCCTAGGAGAGCGGTGTTTAGTATGCAGGCATGAAACATTTGATCACTACCGCGCTGGTTGTGCTGGGGACCCTGGGGGCTCAGGCAAAGGATTATTGGCTCGATTTAAAGGGCAATGTCGGCCCTGGAAAGGGGAAGAAGATCGTTCTGATCTCAGGTGATGAGGAATATCGCTCGGAGGAAAGTATGCCGATGTTGGCCAAGATTTTATCTCATCGACATGGCTTTGACTGCACGGTGTTGTTTTCGTGGAGTAAAGATGGGGAGTATATTGACCCGAATCATAAGTCTGGCATCAGAGGCTGGGAGCAGATGAATGATGCGGACCTCATTATCGTAGGAACGCGGATGCGCGATATTTCTGAAGAGGACGCTGCGCAGATGACAAATTATTTGAATGCAGGAAAGCCAGTGATCGGCTTCCGGACAGCGACTCACGGCTTTCGTGGTAAGAAGACCTTCGGGGAGACGATTACTTATAACGACTGGGGACTGAAAATTTTGGGCGAAAAGTGGGTCAACCACCATGGGAAACACAAAGTGGAAGGGGCTCGTGCGGTCATTGAAAAGGGGCAGGAAAAGCACCCGATTTTGAATTCGGTGAAGGACATCTTCGGGCCAAGTGATGTCTATGGGGTGAAGCATCTCACTGAGAAAAATACCGTGCTTCTCCGTGGTGCCGTGACGACGACGATGGCTCCTGATTCTCCGAATGTTGAGGGGAAAAAGAATGATCCGATGATGCCACTTGCCTGGCTTCATTCTTACACCGCGCCGAATGGCACCACGACAGGAACTTCTTTCTGCACCACGATGGGGGCCTCGGTAGATTTTCTCAGTGAGGACCTTCGCCGTCTCTTAGTGAATGCGTCTTATAGTTTAACCGGATTAGAAGTGTTAGATCAGGCTGACGTCACCTATGTAGATCCTTTTTACCCCAGTTTTTATGGGTTCTGGAAAGGGGAGCACGCGAAGGAGTGGGCGCGGAGAAAGATGCAGGTGGAAGACTTTGCGAAGCCTGCGACGGAAGCTTTTCCAGAGCCGCCGGGAACTCCGGCATGGCCTCATCGGCCTAAAAAAGGCGAATGATGGACTGGGGAGAATTTCTTCGAGAGTGGCGTGAAGCGGCTCTCGAACGGGGGTTTCAGATCGAGGTTCTGATGGAGCAGGAGGGGGATGAAATCCTCGCCTGTTCCAAGGGCGAGGGCCCTTGTGTTTATCTTTCCTCTGGCGTGCATGGCGATGAGCCAGCAGGACCGCAGGCGCTCCTTCAACTTTTACGTGAGGGATTTTTCCAGGATGGTTATCGCTGGTTAATTTGTCCGGCGCTGAATCCGGCTGGTTTGAGAAAAGGCGTGCGTGAAAATCCGCAGGGAGTGGATTTAAATCGTGACTATCTGGCGCAGACGACGGCGGAAGTACGAGTTCACCGCGAGTGGCTCGAAGGTCAAGCGACTCCACGTCTTTTTCTTTCGCTGCATGAGGACTGGGAGAGTAGTGGAATTTATTATTACGAGATTAATCGTGGTTCGGAAAAGGGGCCTTCTTATGAAGAACTCTTAGAGGCTGCAGCCTCATACTTTCCACCTGAGCCTGAGCGAGTGATTGATGACCATGAGGTGACGAAGCTTGGCTGGATTTATCATGCGGATGAGCCAGATATTCCTGAAGGGTGGCCCGAGGCGATTTATCTAGCGAAGTCTGGCTGTGAGCTTTCGTTAACCCTTGAAACGCCGAGCAGCATGGCGCTTGAGAAACGGGTGGGATGTCACGTGGCAATGGTGAAGCGGGCGGTAGAGCGGATGGAATTATAATTCATGCTGCGTTCTGCACTTGCGGAAAAGTCTCCATGAAGAGATACCTTTTTTATGTCAGATGAAGAAAATGTAGTTTGGAAAGGAAAGTCGAATCAGTTGATCAACTTTTGGCCTTTCCTGATTTGCTTGCTCATTGTGGGGCTCTTTGTGGGAGGTGCATTTTTGAATCCATTTATCGCGGTAGGAGCCGTGATTCCGCTGGCTTACGCCTTCTGGGTCTGGCTCACGACGCGGTGTCGCGTGTATGAGCTGACGAATGAGCGCATGCGCGTTTATAGCGGAGTTCTGAATCAGGAGATTGATGAGGTGGAACTTTATCGGGTGAAGGATACTAAGATTTTACGTCCGATTTGGTTACGGATCTTTGGGCTCTCATCGGTGGAGCTGGATACTTCAGACCGGGCTTTGCCGAAGTTAGAATTAGAGGCGGTGAGTAATGGACGTGAACTGCGGGAAAATATCCGAAAGTATGTCGAAATCACGCGCGATAAGAAGCGGGTTCGTGAGGTGGACTTTGAAGCGGGGGAAGATGGGGAGATGGATCTAATGTAGTTTTTAGACAGAATTTACTGAATTTTTAGAATTGGTTTTGGAGCCTGCCTTTGGACTTTAGAGGGGGATGAAATCTGATTTTGTGAGGATAAATGTTGTTTTGGATTTGTCAGAGAAAGCATTGCGAGCCTAGCGTTTGACATGCAGAGATGGCTACCGCTGGTAATTTTCGTGGTGATTCTTGGTTTTGCCCGGATTGTGGGTGCCATGGTGCCTAGTTTTGGGAATTTGCAGCCGCTAGGGGCGTTGTTTTTCTGTGGTATGGCCTGCTTTGGGGTGCGTTGGATCTGGGTGCCTGCTCTGGTGTGGGTGGCGACTTTGATTCCTACCAGCGGGATGCAGGGGTATGCTTGGAATGCGCAGCTGCTTGTCGTGGTGGCTGGTTATGCTGCCATGGTGGGGCTGGGGAAGGTTTTTCAGGGACGTAAGGCAGGGGCTTTATTCTTTGGTTCCCTGCTATCGGCATTGGCCTTCTATGTCATTACGAACACTTTCAGCTGGGCCTTCGAGCCAGCTTACGCGAAGTCTCTGGGCGGATGGGTTCAGGCGCTTACGGTCGGGCTTCCTGCTTATAGCCCGACGTGGACTTTCTTTGTAAAATCGCTCGTCTCTCAGGCCGTTTGCACGGGAGCATTTTTAGCGGCTTACGGGTATTTGAAGGCGCCTTCGCTGTGGGCTCCTCAGAGCCAAGAAGCTTGATTGGCCGAAGTTAGGTCCGATGAACGATGAGAATCCTTATGGGGTGAGCCCGGCGAGCCATGTGCCGCCACCTGCTCTCCCTCCGCCATTGCCAAGTATGGCTGACGCTGGAGAGAAGACTCCATGGAATGGCTGGTGGACCCTGCTCTGGTCGTGCGCCACAATGGTGGTGATGGGAGTCGGGCAATTACTCATTTTTGCTCTAATGTGGGTGATTTATCGGCAGTTCACGACTTCTTCAGAGGTGCCCAGCATAGAATTACTCGCAGAAGATGGGGATCTCACTGGAATTATAGCTTTTGTTAGTATCGCCATTGTCTGTCCCTTCTGCTGGTTCTTGGGTTGGCTAAAGAAAGGCTGGGGCGGTTTTGAGTATCTTGCTCTTCAGAAGGTGAAAATTTTCCCATTGGTAGGATGGTCGGTGGCGATGTTTTTCTTTGTTGTGCTCCTCGGGCTGATCTCTCCTTTTTTGGGAATCGATGAGACGCCAGACTCGATGCTGCAGCTGGCGGCGACGTCAGAGTATCCTATTTTCTTGATTCTAGGAGTGGTGGTTGGTGCGCCGCTGACGGAGGAATTTATCTTTCGCGGCTTACTTTTCCGGGGTTGGCAGTCCTCGAAGTTACAGTTGACGGGGACTTTGATTGTGACATCAGCGATTTGGGCCGTGATTCACGTCCAGTATGAGCCTGCCTTGATCGCAGTGATCTTTGTGATGGGGATCTTCTTGGGGCTGGCACGTTACTTCACGGGAAACCTTTGGGTGCCGATCGCGATGCATGCAGTGAATAATGGCTTGGCCACGATCGGGCTCTTCGCGGCAGCGGGGAACTAGAGAATGCTAGGACTGATTCGCGACAGCGTGGGAGTCCGCCATGTGGTTGATGATCATGATTTTCTGCCAAAGCTTCGCGCAGAGTCCATTGCTGAGGGATTCGATTTCATTGACGGCATCGAGGACTGCGCGGTCGTGCAAATTTTCTGCGTAGAGAGAGGCGAGTTTTCCTACGATGGAGAGCATGTCAGAGGAGAAGTCGAGGTAGAGCGCGAGTTGGGCGTCGGAGCGGACCGTGCGGGTATCGACGGTGCCTTCTGGAAGCGGGATGATGTGCTCTAGGCCGGGATCCTTGGTGATCTGGTGCATATCGATGATATGGGCAATGGAGCGGAGCTCCGAGAGTTTATCGAGTGCGGCGTGGCGTTTCTTCCGCTTCTCCCAGCTGGCGATAAAGAAAAGCCCACCACCGAGAATGACAATGAGATGTAGGGCGGCATCGGTGCCTTCCATGAACTCGGCCCAGTTCGAGACGTCTGGATTGAGATTCAGGGTGAAGGGGATGATGACGGTCCAGGCCAAGACGAAGAGGATGAGTAGGAAAGATCCGATGCGGATTTTCCAGTAAGGGCGTTGAAGCTCGCTGGCATGGAGGATGGTGTCGTGCGCGAGATTGCCGAAGGATTTTGCGACTGCGGCTAGCCCGGAGCCCGGGAAGGTCGTTTCAATCTGGGTAATGATCTTTTCGGAGGTCTCAGTCAGCTTGGTAAAATCGAGCGTGCGATAGGTCGACATGATCCGAGTAAGAATGCGTGGGCGGTGGAAAAATCAGAGTTCTGGGACGAACTCGAACTGTGAGAAGAAGCGATCGGGAGCATCTGGGAAATGGGCTTCCAGAGCTGCGGCCCATTCTTCACTGGTTTCCAAATTTAGGGAGCCATTAGGTCCGGTGAGGTCGTCTAGATGCATGCTTTCCGGGAATTGGCTGGCCCAAGGTTTTTCCCAACGGAAGGTGGCGCGGTATCCGGCCCGTTCCCAGGCCATGGCGATGCCAGTGATGCCGCAGAGAGATGTGATAGTAACTTGGGTGGCTTCTTCGCGCTCCTGTAGGAGAGACTGCCCGGGAAGGTGAGCATAGCTCTCGGCGGGCTGGCCTAGAAAATCAAGAAATGTCGGGAGGAGATCAAGGTGTGAGGCGCTGTCGTGGGCGGGCGTTTGCATGCCCTTGGGCCACTTGATAAGGATGGGGACGCCAGTCTGTTCTTGTTCCAGGGAGGAACAGTGGAACCAGGAGCCATGCTCGTGAAACTCTTCACCGTGATCGCCGGTGATGACGATGAGTGAGTTATCATAGCGGTTTTGTTCCTTAAGAAAGGTGACGAATTGCTCGATCTGATAGTCAGCAAAGGCTACCGCGTTGAGGTAACGATTTTTGACCCGCTGAATGTCTTCAGCTTCTGGATAGGCGTGGAACATCGCGCTTTCATCATACTCAGAATAAGGAGGCTCGAAGCTGGGATGCCAGTCGTAGCCAAAGTGAGGTGAGTCGAGCGCGATAAAGTGAAAATTTCCGCTGGATGGGCTGGTGAGAAGTGACTTCCGAGCCTGCGCAAAGATTTCTATCTCGCGCTCTGGGATCGTCAGCTCAGCCATCGGAGTGTCGGGAGCAGCTTGGGTTAGCACCTTGAGTTCGTGGGGGAGTCCAAAATTGGTCGGTCCCATGGCATTGTAGGCGAGATCACAAACGGTGCGGCTTTCGAGGCGGTAGCCAGCTTGCTTCAGGGTGGCAATGAGCGGCGAGGCGGCGATTTTCTTTTCCTTGCGCACCTGATCCATGGCGTCTCCCCAGTGAGGAGGGATTTGGCCATTGAAGATAGAATACCAGGAAAGGTGGGTGGCATTTGCCGCAGCCCAGGTTTTGCCCAGGTGCTGAGCTTCTTCGTCACGGAAGCGGGAAAGAAAAGGAGCATGTTCTGGCTGGATGGCATCCTGCCGCGTGCTCTCGAGCATGATGAAAAAGATGTCGGGCTGGGCTGCTATCTCGACTTCAGGCTGCGGGACGATCAGTGGTTTCCAACTGGTTGCGAAGGTCGCTACTCCGGGGCTAGGCTTGAGCGGAGTGAGGTGGACTTCGTAGCTATTATGCTCCATGCGGAGGGCCTTTCGGGATTTCCAGGCAAAGCCGGACGCCTTTTCGGCAGCGAGCCCGATCCAGACCATCGCTAGAAAAGCGACCGCAATCTGGGGCCGGAAATGGAAGCGTGGAGAAATCCGCTGGGAGAGGCGGAAGCTCAAAAAGCAGAGTCCACAGAGAAGAACTGCAATGAGGATCAGCCCGGCGACGATCTCGAAGGTGGTGTGATTCAGCCCTCCGGCAGAGAGCTGACGGGCGATATTGATAGAACCTTCTTCATCGATTTTATTGACGAAGAAGCGTAAGGAATTTTTCCAGAAGATGATGCCGAGGGCGTCTGCCCCTAAAAAGCCGGGAAGCATGGCAGGGATAAACCAAGGGAGAAAGCGAAGCCGACGGGGGGCGGCGAGACTAGCAATGTGTGCGGTCAGCCAGAGCAGCGAAAGAACGATGAAGGCGGTAAGGATACGGCCTAGGCTCGCTGCGATGAGTTCACCTGGTCCAAAAGGAAGCGGAAAGAGGAGAAGGATGTTATGAATCGCGTAGATGACAAATGAGACGGCAAACCAGATCCAATTCAGCGAGGTCGGCTGCTTCCACCAGCTTTTCGCAAGGGTAAACAGATTTTGACGGCTCACTAGATACCATAACCACCCACCCAGAGTGGCTCCGATGAGAACGTGCCGCGCTGCGATGACGACATTATCCGCGAAGCGGCCGGGGGAGAGAATCCAGGGCGCACGCCAGTCAGGCTGAAAGTTCAGAATTAAGTATGGAAGTAACGCCAAGAAAATCCCGCCCCACCAGAAAAGGGTGTGCGCGATGCGTGACGGAAGGACGTTTTTTTCCACGGGGCGGTCGATATAATGTTAGGAGTTAAAAATTTCAACAAATTTGCCACATAGAACTCAGCGGTCAGTTATAATATGTTGAAACTCTTGTATCGGCTTCAGCCACGTAGATAGATAAAAAAGGAGGCACCCTTCACTCATTGAGAAAAAGGTGCCTACTTTCATTTAAGGGATCGTAGTTTGAGTCTCATTGTGCCCCCCAGCGACGAATGAGAACTACGACCACATTTCCAGTCTAGAGGAAATGTGCCTGCTTTTCGGCAGGACAGCTCAAGCTAAGCGATGGCATTCATATCGAGAAGATTTTTTCTATAGGGAAATCTCCTATTTAAGTCGCGAGAGCTAAGCGCATCCCACGGGCTTTATGCTCAGTCTCTTCAAATTCTGCTTCTGCGACAGAATCAGCGACGATTCCCGCTCCCACATGGTAGGTTAAGTGCTGTTTTTCGTGAATGAGGGTGCGGATGGCGATGTTAAACTGTGATTCGCCATTGAAGCCAAGATAGCCCATCACACCGGTGTAAAGGCCTCGTGGCACGGGTTCTAGCTCAGTGATGATCTCGGTGGCGCGCTTCTTCGGTGCCCCCGTGATGGATCCGCCGGGAAGACAGGAGCGGAGGGCTTCTAGGTGAGAAATTTCATCCCGTAAGGTGCCGCGCACAGTTGAGACGAGGTGGTGGACATGCTGGAGTTTTTCAAGCTGAAGCATGTCGGTCACTTGCACGGTTCCGAATTCTGAAAGCTGGCCGAGATCATTTCGCAAGAGATCGGTGATCATGACGAGCTCGGCCGCTTCTTTTTCAGAGCGCTGGAGATCGTAGGCGGAGCGAGAGTCGAGTTCTGGGTCGGCAAAGCGTGGGCGGGTTCCTTTGATGGGGCGGGTCTCGATTTCACGCCCGGAGATTTTCAGGAAAGTTTCTGGGGAGGAAGACATGACCTCGCGCCCACCTAGATTTAGATAACTCGCCAGTGGTGCGGGGGAGGCGCTTCGGAGTCGTTCATAGAGGGAGAAGAGGCCATCGGGCGCGTGGCATTGCGCACGTAGGCGGCGGGAAAGGTTTACTTGATAAATATCACCGGCCCGGATGTATTCCTGCGCGGCTTCGACGGCAGAAATAAAAGCTTTTTGATCGAGCGAAGCCTGCCAGGGGCCGAGTTCCATTTCCGCAATCGGCTGATCCTTCTTTTTTAGCTCTTTGGAAAGGTGCCCAGTCTCCCACCATTGTTCGGTCTGGTGATGATAGACCAGCATTTCTGGGTAGATCCCGAAGGTGAAGTCTCCTTCATAGTCGACCCAACCACATGCCCCACCGGTCGGGAAGCCGAGATCTGGGCCGGATGAGACTGCATTTTCAGCCAATGCCTGCGTGAGCTCATTCAAATGGCTGAGATGCCCCTGGATTACTCTCGTGGGGCGGGCGGTAATAATGGATAGAGCCGGGGAGGAATTTGAAGGAAGATTTCCCACGCTATCAAAGAACATCAGCCCAGGGAGATGCCTCAGCTGCCGAGCGACCTGCTCTGGATCGGCATCGATAGAGGTTCGTCTGGGGGTGAGAATTGGCTGATGGGAGCTCATGAGACTACTGGAGAAGAAAAGGTATCCCAGCTCTTAGTGCAAGGCTCGTTGACAGCAGGATGCCAGCTTCTTAGACTTTTTCGCATGAGTCAAAATTCAGCTGATTACGAGAAGCCCAGTCTGGGAGTCTTTCATCTATCATGCTGGATTTTAGGTGTGGTTGCTTTTTCGCAGGTCATGAGTGTAGGGGTTGCGCTGGCCGTGCGGCCAGAAACGACGGTGGTCGAGCGAGTGGTGAAAAAATACATCGCAGTGCCACAGCCCGTAGTGGCGACTCCGCCGCAGGATCCGGTCCCTCAGGCCCAAGAATCTGCGCGGGTGGAAGCGCCAGTAACGATCCCGAAGATCGAGATCGAGCCGATTTCGCCTCATGAGGTATTAGCCAATGCCCCAGTAATCAATGAGCCCGTAGCAGAGCGCCTCGTGATGGAGGCTCGGGAAGCTCGTATCCGCTCGGACCATATGCAAGCTGTCATTAAGCTTGAAGAGGCCCTTCGGCTGGAGCCTGATCATCCGGCCATCATTTATGAAATGGCGACCAATTTTGAAGTCATGGGTATCTATGACAAGGCAACGGAGCAATACCTCAAGCTCAACGCACTGGGGCCGCTTGAAGGTGGTTCACTGTGGAAAAAAGCCTCTGCTAAACTTGCCCGAGGCATCGTCCCTGAGTCTAAGGAGTTCACCTCTCTTGGAGTGGTTCGCCTTTCGCCTTCAGAAGCGACTCCAGTGGGCGAACGACGAGGCGTTGTTTTACCTGTTTCGGTGTCTCCGAATGCTGATTTTAACTCCAGTCTTTTAGAAACGAAAGTCCATTTCTTTGAAAAGCAAGGTGGCGAGGTGAAGCAGGTGGAAAGCCCCGAGCAGCCAGGATACGCTTGGCTGAGCGGGCCGGTGGATTGGGCTGATGGAGAAGAAATGGTGGAAATTTGGTACCATATTCCGCCTTCAGACCGTCAGCAGCAGCATATCTTCGGAGAGCGTGTCTTTCACGGATATGTGGCTGAGCTATACTATGCGGGAGAGCTTGTCGATATGCGGGCACATCCCAGACCTTTACTGAACAAAATGCGTGGTCGTGCGAATGGTCCCTTACCGGGGGATGCCTGGGATCCGGATATCGATCCGGTGCTTGAGTCTCTGGAGCAATATGAGCCCGGTGATCCACTCTTGCCCCAGCTTCCGACCCGATAACGACAGCTTTAGTCATTAGCCTGCGTAAGCTACCAAGGAATTACATCGATACTTCTAAAATAAAAAAGAATGACGTCTGAGGAAACGGGAAAAAAAAGAGTGCCAGGAGACATTATTGGCGACTACCGGCTGATCGATCTCGTGAGCCGGGGAGCTGGCACCCGCACTTGGGAGGCGGAACAAATTTCTATCCAGCGCCCAGTAATGCTGGAAATGCTGAAGCAAGATTGGGCTCAGGACACCGGTGTTCGTGACGCATTTCTTGCGGATGTGAAGGCTAAGGCTGCCATCAATCACCCTGTCATCGGGCACGTTTACGAAGCGCAGAGCGATGAGGAAGGCACCTATCTTGCTCGAGAAGTTCTCGTAGGAACCAATCTCGAAGAGCTGCACGAGCAGCAAAAAACGTTTAAGCCTAGGCAGATCGCCACCCAGCTCGAAAGCATCGCCTCAGCCTTTCTCCATCTGGAGCAACAGCAAACTGCTACCGTGGGGCTCGCTCCGCACCACATCGTACTCAATGAGCAGAACCAAGAGCTCCGCCTTATGAATCTTGCGGTGCACGGTGAGATCGTGCCGGATCAGCACGTGCAGGATAAGTTTCTGCTGGGGGAGCTTTACGATGATTTACTAAAGCGAGAATTACCAGGAAGCGTGCGCTGTGCTTCCCTGCTCGATTACATGGCAGATACCAGCCGTCCTGAGGCTCTTACCTGGGACCAGATTCATCGCCTAGCAGGACAGGTGCGCCGGGAGCTGACTGATACCGAGTCTCTGCAGGAAGTGGTGGCAAAGGAAAAGAAAGCAGCCCGTTCTCATAAGCGTTCGGCAAACATCTGGGCCTTACTAGGTGGGCTTGGTCTCATTTTAGCTCTGCTCTTTTTCTTCCTCAGTGGATCAAAGGGACGTGAAGACGATTCTGCAGAGATAGAACCTGAAGTGGTCATGTTAGAGCCGGTTCGTATTTCTGCTCCAGGCGGGAGTTTTAAAATGGAGGCCCATGAGGTAACCATTGCGCAGTATGCAGATTTTTTGAACGCGCTAGAGCGTCTCAGCGAGGAAAGAAAAACGCTCTATGATCATCCTGACCAACCAGCGACAAAGGTCGGGCACTTACCTGATGACTGGGAGAATCTGAGCGCTGCGGCACAGGAGAAAACGACTTGGTCTGGGCGTGCAATCAGCGAGAATTGCCCTATCGTGGGAGTCGATTTCTGGGATGCCATGGCTTATGTGAAATGGGCTGAAAAGCGTCTCCCAACGGCTGATCAGTGGCTCGCTGCCGCTAAGAGCGGTTCCGCTCCCAGTGGAATTTCTAACTGGGGGGATGCGTATATCTCGAAAGAAGATCGGACAGGTAAAGGCCTCATCGGAATGGCTGGAAACGTCGCAGAGTGGACTGATTCACTCGAGCGAAACCCAGCATTTCCGCTCGATCCTAAGCAACCGATCGCCTGTGGTGGTTCCTTTAAGGCCGCTTCCGCGGGAGCGATGGCCCGCTCTTTTCTAAAGAACCGTGAAGTGCGGCGGGATGATCTCGGTTTTCGAGTTATTGAGTAGCCGGTGCTTTCTTCTCCCACCACTGAGCTTGGATAAACCCGCGCCACTGGGAGTGCGTTCGGCTGCAAGTCCAGCCCAGTTCTTTTAAGAGAGCCTGTGTTGGCGGGAGCTGCTGCACCCTTACGGCCGCGCTGAGGCGGAAGAAGAGATACATTACTTTTACCAATGCGCGTGCCATGAATCGAAGTGGTGCGTTAGAGACTTCCTCTGGGAAAAAATCACCGACAATCACGATTTTTTGATGACTCAGAAGAGGTGAAGTTCTTTGTAGGAGCTTTTTTAGTTCTTCAGGTTCGTGGCAATCTGCGACGAAGTTGAGTATCAGGGCGTCATAGATATGGGGCTCTTTTGGGAATTCTGATAGCCATCGTACTTTTTCACTTTCTGGGCTGCGTTTCATTCCTTCTTCTCTCATGGCGGCATCTGGTTCTACTAAGGTCAGCTTGGTCTTGGGATAGGCTTTTCGGACTGCTTCGCTGAAGCGTCCGTCTCCTTCTCCAATCACTAAGAGGGAGGCTGGGAGTTCTGTTAGAAAAGCAGTCCGACAGCGCTGGAGCGCTTGCCTATAGATGAGGCGCTCAAAGCAGAGGTATAAAGGAGCGAGTCGAGAGTAGTCAGCCACCCCTGATTTTTGGCTAATATAGAAAAGTGGACAAGGAAATGAGAGCTTTCTAACATTAACGACACGTTCATAATATTGACTCTCAATGCACCGTTTTTCTCTCATTTTACTCTGGATTCTCGCGAATTCTGCCATGGCTTCCTCCTGGGAGTTTCTCCTCGACGAAAAATTATCAAAGTTCGAGGTCTATACTGGAGTTCCTCATGTCAGTGTTGATGTCGATTGGGAGGAAAAGGCCGAAGATGTTCATCGCAAAGGAAAGGCCATGGGAAAGGGGGATCCTCTCGGGCTCTTTACGGTGGAGAAAGACCTTGGAGAAGAGCTGGTTCTGAAGGT
>CALGMJ010000230.1 GCA_937958875.1 uncultured Verrucomicrobiales bacterium
AATGGAACTATACTCTCACAGCAAAATAACGTGTTTATTTTTTCGGAAGTCCTTAGCTCTCATTGGGTTGATCTACTCTTCGATAGAAAGTTGTCAAAAAATTGATCTCTAATTATTAGGTGCTGCTGTAAATTTTTATGGTAGGCATGAATGGCAAACAAAACTAATTGAAGGGTTTAATAATCTGATATCTCGGATGGTTCATAAGGCCTGTGGCATTCGCAATCTGGACTACCTCGAACTCAAATCACGCCACCACTCCGTCATGCGTTCGTGACGAAGAGCCAAATTTCTATGAGTTCAAAATTCATTTAAAGGCCGAGTTTTAAGCTAGTGACTCTGATGTCATATAGTCCAGATACTCTTAATCCGTTAGAATCAGCATCACCGCTCCGGGCCCGCATAGAGTTCTACGAGATAGCGCTGCTGTAAGTCCTTATTCTTTGACTTGATATCGACTACGAATACCCCTTCCTTCGTCACCTCTGCTTCCTGATAATTTAGGCGGAATATGAGCGAATTTATATAGCGAAATTTATTAATTAACGGGACTAAGACACCCTCAAGATTATCAAAATCACCATCTATGTCTTTCGGTCTCGCACTAAGCTTCTTCACACGGATCTCGATGTCTGTGATGTTTTCTTTGATATCGGATGAATAATACGCTGACCAACTATCCCCCGACATAAAGTCTACAGGATAAAAGCCCTGCCCCGGATAAGTCCAAAATTTTAGATCACTCTTGCGTGAGCGATCTAGGGCCCACATCGAGCTATAGTTGTAGACCCTTCCAGGATTACTTTTATGAGCTAGACCTGTCTTTCCCATAAGAGGAGAAAGACACCACCGACGGTGTCCACATCGCTTAAGATTGTTCTGTCCAACCTCTGCGAACCACGCATTAATTGCCCGAGGTCCAGACGCTCCTGGGCAAAGATTACATGCATCTGTATGTTCTCCTAAGCTATGGGACACTCTCTTTAGCTTTGCCATCACATCGGCCGCTTTCTGAGACTTCGCGCAGAGATCTTCGTCTAACACAACATCGTCAGGCACCCCACAGAGGTAACGATAACAATTGAGCTGGTTAACCCCTTCCACTGACAAAGGATCAGCCCATTCAGATCCCTTCCGTGCGCGAATTTCGGAAATGCGTTGCTCAATTTCTTCCTTACTCTTGGGGTAGAGCTTTGGGTTAGGAGGTAGTGGTGGCGGCTCCCAGCTCTGTATCAATGTCTGGTCGTCTTGACTAAGCAGACTGACTTTCAGCGTGAAGATTCTCTTATCAGACTCTCGCTCAAGGGTAACGGATTCACCTTTTTTCGCTATAATTTTTGCAGATAATTTTTTCCCTTCAAGATTAGTAAAATCACGATAATCCGCATAGAGAGTATTGCTCAGAAAACACAAAACAACGGCAGCAAAAAGCTCTCGCAGTAGCAAAAAACGTCTAAACATAACTTTAAAAATAGATCTATGGCTATCAGCCTTATTTCTCACGCACTCTTTCTTGTTCAGCGATCTTCTTGGCTCGGTTAATAAGGCCTCTGTGCCTCCTCGCGAGTCATTTTTTCACTGAACGTTCAATGTGTAGACGACCGATACAGCAGGATACTGCACCGCGTCACAAGTCAATATATCTCACATCGAAGTCCAAAAGTCACCGGGAACTTTCAGCGCTGTATCGCAGGACGAACAAGTTCGGGGGAGCATTAAAATCACATCCTCAAATACTATTTGCCTGGCACCTAGATCCTATATCACCCCCTTGATAAAGCCATCGATCCGCACGCGTAGTCTCCCCATGCTTCGTCAGCTCATTGCCATCACCCTTCTTTCTTTTTCCCCCGTCCACTCCGCCGAGATCAAAGCCGGCGACGGTCTCGACTACTCAAAACTCGCCTTCTATCCCAAACGCTGGGAAGAAAGGAAAATCGACACCACCATGTTCCCTTGGATCGGGGAACACATCGCCTTCCTCACCATCACCGATGCCTTTGACCCCAAGGTCATGACCCAGTTCGTCGACTCACTCGATCAAGCTTGGGGCACCTATCTCAGGTTCACTGGCAAAGCCCCCCGCATGCACCGGAACGTTGATGGTAAAGCCCCCATCGCCGCCATCCCCAGTGGTAATCTCTCTTGTGGTGCAGGCTGTGGCTACGTCGGCGCGACTGGAATCGAAGCCAATTACTTCTACTCCTCCACCTATAATAACCTCCAAAAAAATCCCAAAGCCATCCCTCATCTCTACTTCTATGAAATGGGCCGTAATTTCTTCACCTTCGGCAACAAGCATAATTCTTTCACCACCGGTTTCGCCGTCTTCATGCGCTATGTCTGTATTGATAGCCTAGACGTCGTCGATGCCGACCAGCGCACCCGCCAAACCATTACGAAAGCCATCGATGACTACGCTGCCAGCGACCTCGAATTCCTAAAAACCTTCACCAATGTCTACGGCCTCAGCGAGAAGAAAAACCGTCTCAACAACAGACCTACCGACCAACCCGTTATGTATGCCTCCGCCATGCTTAGCCTCTGGAAAAACCACGGCGACGCCTGGCTCACCGACTTCTACAAAAACATCCACACCCTTCCCGGCCATAGCAACAAAACCAAAGAAGGCGCCCGCGCTCACGCCCTAGGCTGGTATCTCTCCGCCTCCGTCGCCGCAAAAAAAGACCTCGCCCCCACCTTCGTCCAAAAATGGCGCCTCTCCCTCACTGAAAAAGAAAAAACCCTTCTCTCCAAAATCGATTGGAAATCAAAAGACCTCACCGCAGGAAACATCCTCAACCAAATTATGGAGCTTGGATAGCATGCCCCTTAGGCACTTTAGTCCGAATATTTTTTCCCATTCATGCCTAGCACGAATGACACGGACTTAAGCAGCTTTCTTCTTTTTCTTTCGGTAGGCTGTTGAGCGATGTTGGAGCCCTTCAAAGACGTGTCAGTGGGCAGTGAGAAATTGGTAATTTTTTAGGCCTTCGCTTCATTTTGCTGAGCGCAAATCGTCATCGTTCTTGATTGCCACGAAAAAAACACCCTTGGCTCTATGCAATGAGCCAAAGGTGTGTGTTAAGCTGTTAGCGAGAGTGAGGGGCTCCACTCTCAGTCAATAGTGATTAGGAATGCCGACGGCGGCGGGCGCCAAGCCCTAAAAGGGTTAGGCTGGTCAAAGCGAGTGACGAGGGCTCAGGCACTGTGGCGATCGTTGCGATTTCCGCAGCGGACAAAACGCGATTGTAGATCAGAATATCGTCTACGGAGAGGTCGGCAGCACCACCATCGGTCCGTCCGTTAGTTCTTGGACCGCCAAAGCGAAGAACATTTTCGCCAGTGTTAAATGCTTGGGCTGTTGTAGTAGTGTCTAGCACTCCATTAAGATAGGTCGTTACTTGATTAGAGGCATCTAAGGTAACTGCGATATGTAGCCAAGTGTTCACCGCTCCGATGTTATTATTGCCTACGTCATTGCCCCAACCGTTTACGGTATATTGGTTGTCTGTTTCCAGCTCGATGGAGAAATCCATCCCAGGGCTTCCTGACAATCCAGACCGAAAAGGGCTGGTGTTATCGACAAAGGCTCCGATGTTCACCCACATGGCGATAGTCCGGGCCTCGGCTCCAGAATAAACATCGGGATCGGAAGGAACCTCGACATAATTGCCGTCGCTTACCGTGAGAGCATCCCGGCCGGCCACCTTGGAATAAACCGGATTACCAACATCAGCGCCGTCTGTTCCAAGAGGACCGGTGTTGTTTGCATTCTGACTATTAAAGGTATATTCAGCAACCAAGCCAGTGGTGATGACCGCAGCTTGAGCCGGGGAAAGAACCGGCTGCAAAGCAGGCTGCTGTGAGGGAGTTTTTGTTAATCATGATGGTGGATATGGATGTGGATTGTAGTAGATACCGTTTTTTCCCGCAATATATAGAAGGTTATCGTCCTTTCCCCCTTCGGGTCAATAGGGAAGTCTCTGTGCGCATTGCGCCAAGTAGCATGCGCATAGCCCCTAATACGGCCTACCATCTCGATTGCAGCCGCAAGCACTCTATGTAAGCCAATGA
>CALGMJ010000231.1 GCA_937958875.1 uncultured Verrucomicrobiales bacterium
ATCTCCCGCTAGTAAACTCGCATTAGCAAAATGATCTCCCGCCAAGGTCAGGGCATCATCCTGAATCGCACTTCCGGTAATCGCCCCAGGAGCGAGCTGAGCGGAGCCTACACTTCCGGCAGCTAAGACGGCCCCTGAAAGTGAACGCACCTCAATCTGCCGAGAAGAAATCGAGCCATCCGCCAAATCAGCGCCCCCGAGCGCACCCGGCTTGATCGACTCCGCCACTTGAGAACGAATCGCCACCGCACTGGCACCTAGTCCTTGGCGAGGCCCGAAAGTACGAGAATTCCCGTTTCCATCGATATTCGGAATGGTAATTTCAGCAAACCGCCCTGGCTCATCCAAGATATCACTCAGAAGAGGACGAGGCTCAGGCACGGTCGCAGTGGGAACTTCCTGACCTCGCCCGAGAATAATGGCGAACCGTCCTTTGTAGATTGAGGTATTCGGATGGCGCTCGGACCAGAGGAAATTGCCGCCATTCGCATCATCCCAGATTCTCACAATGACCTCATGAGACACCGGGGCGGAGAGCCCAACTAAATTTCCATCCGCATCAGTGACCGTCGCCTGATACGTTAATTCCTGCGGCACCGCGAAGAGAGGGAGAGCCAAGAAGGCCGTCGCTAAGATGAGAGCTTTCATTAATCCTGAGTGTGCAAGGTTGAGATATCGCTGACTTTCCCGAGCGAAAAGATACCAGAAACGCGGATGATCTCCTTATGAAGACCTGTCACCGCTTCCGTGAAGGTGCCTGAGAGTAAGGTATTCCCCCACTGCGGCCCTTCACCCGGACCTGCGGCCGCATTAAAGGTAAAGGTAATCGCTCGCTCCACTTTGTGGCTTTCGATCCCGTCTGGCTCCGTGTTTTCAAAGCGAGCATCCTTATTATCGTGATCTGGATGATAGGTATGGAGGAAAGGATTACTCGAATGGTTCGCTCCCAGGTCCACCGTCACTGAAAGCTGAGATCCTGGAGAAAAACTCCCCGTCATCGCCTCTTTCAGATCACTAGGGAAGTGAGAGCTCGAAAGCCGGACTGCGGTATCGAGATGAACGGGAAGGATACGGTCTTCGTATGTTGATAGTCCAGTCAGAGTCGTCCCCTGCCCATCATCAGCGATGATCCCAGCATAAACTCGGCTCAGGAGAGTAGCGGTGCCACTCTCATTCAGGTGGACGAGAAGGCGGATCTTAAATTCCTGTGCGGTAGCATTGAGCTCCTGATCGACCACGGGAATCGGAAGTCCCTCGCCATCGAGGATCTGATTTCCACCCGCATCCAGCCGATATTCTGGCAGGAAATTTCCCTGATCATCACTGAGGGTCTGACCGTCTGGCCCGCGCTGAAAGCGCTGCAGCTGATTCTGCACTCGTGAGATTCTAGCCTCACCGACCCAGAGTCCTGCCAGGCTATTTCGCTCCGCAGTCATGGGCACATAAATCTCAGTGAGCCCACGATCATCTGTCACCTTCAGGAGGCCCGCAAATTTCTGCCCGACTCCTCCTGACATGGCAGCGCGGTCGAGTCCTAGGCTTAGCCCGGTGGTGCCATTAGGAGGAATACTGACCGTCTGGCTGGCCCCAAAGGCGGGATATTCGAAAAGCCCTGTCGTTTCGCTCCGCTCCCTCAAGGTCAGAATGGGAGAAGGCGGAGGCGGGAGTGGCAGGCCACCACTAATGGCGGGCGCAGACTCACTCGCCGTAGGCTCTAGGGTGACGGTGACGGGCTCGTCGGTATTATTTTTGAGCACGAGTCGCTGAAGCGAACCCGCGGTTCCAAAACTCAGACCATCATCAAGTGCAACGCGGACTGAGATCGGCCCATAGAAATCAGTGAATTGATCGGAGCGAATCCAGAATGCCTCACCCCGGCTGGCTTCGACAAGGCGTGCCGGACGCTCGATGGGATTGCTCGCACTCAGCGCTCCGCCGACGTAGCGATAGGCCGACGTATTGCTATCGATCACGCCCGCATTTCCAAGATAGCGCGTAAGAGGAGGAGTCGTTCCACTCTGGATGGGAAAGCCCACTAAATTTGCCCCATCGGTGCGCCACTGAACGCGCGGCATGACGACCTTTCCTTTCAGCGAAAGATTCTGAGCTCCAGCATCATCACTGACCCGGACGAGGTAGGCCGCATTTGCAATCGCCAGCGAAAAGGTCGTATTATCCTCATCCCCTCGGCGCCACACTCGCCATTCATCGGCACGTTCATTGGCAGGATCCGCATTTCCCAGCGCAGGATCGAGCCCATTGGGACGCCACTGCCAGACTTCGACAATCGACGGGTAAGCGGAGAGCAGGGAGTCAAGCGAGCGCTCGCCGGGATCGACATTCAGATAGATGGCATTCCATCCGGGCTGCAAATTCCATGACTCAGTACGATACTGCGCCTGAAGACTCGCCACTGAGAGCCCGAGAATGAGACAAAATTTTCGGAACATATAATGAGGGGATTAGTCGACCCGGAGACGGTAAATCACCTTCGTTCCTGTCATAACAGGCTCAGTGAAAACCGTCTGCGAATCGGTGTTTTGGGAGAGGAATTGGGTCGCAATCGCGGCGGGATTTTCAGGCAGGCTGAAGCTCACTGGAAACCAGGTTTTGAGATCCGTAGAACCTTCGATTCGGTAAACTTTTCCATCCACGGCGAGGAAACTCAGCTCCGCAGAGCCCTCCGGCGAGACATCTAGGAGCTGAAAATTAAGCCCATCTTCGAAGAGAAGAGCAAAAGTGCCCGCGATATATTCATCCCGGTCAGAAAGGCCATCACCATCCTGATCACCTTCTTCATCAAAGAGCGCCAGAGGATCACCTTCAAATCCGCTCATCAAGCTCGCTTGAAATCTTTCCCAACTATCGGGAAGTCCATCTGCATCGACATCATCCCCGAGTGTAAAATCGATTCTCGTGGTAGCCCCTGCCTCTGGCTTCAAGGGCTCAGTGCTAAGCTCTACTCGACTGACCGGAATACGAACCCCGTTTCTCTCTGCGACAAAACTATAAATCACTACATC
>CALGMJ010000232.1 GCA_937958875.1 uncultured Verrucomicrobiales bacterium
CTCATCAGAAGATTCGATGACACTCTGAAGAAGTGCCACCGTGATTCGGTTTGCAGGATGGTATTCAGGCAGCATGATTAGGTAGAAATTCGTGAGGATTGGAAAACAACGCGAGGAAGTTTCAGTAAGCGCCGGGAGCCATCATCCAGAGTGACATGAATAAGAGACTGTGAGCTATCATCGATGAGGTGGCGATCATCATGCGCGAGCTGGAGATACCCTAAGACCTCGATCAATCCAGCATCCAGCTTCTTTTCTGCAAGAAGAGACTCTAACGGGACCGATTCTGCCGTCCGCAAAGCATCCTTAATCTTTCCTCTCATGGCACGCCAATCGATACGTTTCAAAAGAGCGTATTCTTCCCGAGCCTTCTTCCGAAGCTCCTCTGCATCTTCTGGCTCTGTCTCATTCACAGTGACAGACTGAAAGCGTTCAGAAGGCGCCCAAAATGTCCGAGACATTGGAGAATCTAGCGAAACCCCTTGATCTATTTCCAGCGTAAGTTCGGCTAAACTCTCGTCATCTCGCTGCCCCGCAGCAAGGCGCATTACCTCCTGAAGCGCGTTCTTAATCTGCCGATTCTCAGCAGATGCTCGCGGATCTAACAATCGCCGCAAGGCCGCCGATAAACGTTGAGTGGTTGAAAGAATCTTCGTCGCTTCCTCAGTCAGAAGAGGTAACATTTTTCGAAGCCGAGTGATGCCATCGCCCTCGTCGCGTAAATCATTCAGATCCGTCAGCTCCGAAATGAGTGTTTCAAAATCATCCCGTTGATTTCCTGAGAGGATAAATTTCACGAAGGCATAAAAACTCGCTCCATGTGGGTGCTCTTTGAGTTCATCCTCGGCGTCGAGCACGTATGCCAAGATATCTCCAGCTCGTCCCTCGTGCGTGCGTTCACGCTCACGCATTCCCCGCACAATGTCGCGAAACTTTTCTTCCACCATGCGGAAGTCACTCGTCAACTCGCGTAGCATTCCTAGAATAAGATAAAATCGCTCTCGTACTTGCCGTTGATCAAAAGCTTCACCAGCATCGCTTTCTTTGAGGGCACGAATTTTATCATCGATCCGGTCACGCTCTCGCTCTAGCCGGATGATCTGAGCCTCGGCATCTCCCGAAGCATAGAGCACGAGTTCTCGCACCGCTTCGACGATCATCTGCATGCGAGACTCTGTGCCCAAGGCGCGATTTTGACGCTCAATGACAGACTCGATGAAATAGAGCGCATCTTCAGTTTCAGGCTGAAGTTCAATCATCCAGAGATTCTCATCAGGAGCCAAAAACCTCCTTAAAAAGCGAGCGTTCTCTCCTACCCATTCACTTAAATAATGATCTGCAGGTCGGGTCAAAACCTCCTGCCCTGACTCAGCAAGATCTTCCTGAAAATCTCTCAAGAGAGCCAGAAATCGATCCTGCTCAATTTCCACCCGGTGCTGAACCTTGAAGGTCTGAAAAAAGAACGCCAGCAGATAAGGAGCATGATCAGCCCGCAGCAGACGCGTCATCGGCGAATGCGCAAAAAGCGGTAGGAGCTGATCAAGAGTCATCCCGGAAAAGGTGCAAGATCAAGATCCACTTGAAAAGCGGCGAATCATCAACGCCATTTCACCAAAAATAGATTACTTCACATAGACACAACCCCAGTCACTGAGCCCAGTGGTATCGAAGACACGGTAGTGGAAGAAGTCTTCTCCTTTGATGGAAGTTGGTGGCGTATAAATGATTTCATTTCGTCCCCCTGGGCCGGTGCCTGCAGAGAGTGAAATAGTGCCACCTTGATTACTGACGGTATCTAAAAGTTGAACATCGAGAATGTCGTTATTTGAATCATAGTCATTGGCAATGACATCGATAGTGACGGGGGCATCCCCTTTCGCAGAGACTCGATCATAAGCTCCGAATGGGCGCACGGGACCAAGGTCTTTGGCCTTATCTCCGAAAGAAAGCTTAGCCTTTTTTGCACTCATCACGACCTCAGCTTCTTCGGTAGAAAGGCGGCTAACGTTATGCTCACCTTTTCCATTCATAATACTAATGAAGTAGTTCCTTCCCCCGGATTGATCAGTTCCGTAATCGACTCGTGGTCGAGCTTCATAAAATAAACCAGAGATATTATTGTGAGCGAGCTTCCAAGAATGCCCAAACTCATGGGAGATTGTGCCATTAGCCCAACTGGTGGCTCCGCGGCCACAGGAAATAGCGTAGCGGTTCGAACCTCCAACGGAATCTACCCAAGCGCGGCCAGATGGCGGAGAGTAGACGTGGTAGACGGCAAGATCATGAGTATCTCCGACTTCACGTGAATTTCTGTTCCAGTAGTCCCGGAAGGCGTAGAGAGAGCCTTCTGCGAAGTTCAAAATGTCATCGCGAAGAGGATCTTTGTCTTTATCATGACGAACTACGACCGTGCCAAGACGATGCTTTACCCCAGCTCCATGAAGGAAGCGACGATCGAGATTTTCCATCATTCCCTCTGCGATCGACATACAATAATCCATGTCCCCCTTATACGCTCCATGGAAAGCACGGGAGCCGATTTCGACGCCGACTTCATATTCGTAGACTTCGATTTTTTTTCTGGGCCGAAGAGTGGCCGTGGAATCAGGAGTCTTAGTGAGCGCAATCAAAAAAGGATTTAGCCCGACCTGGATGGCAGCCACAGATGCTTGATGCTCATCTTCATGATTGTGTCCAGGATGAGCGAGCAAAGCCGCCGGCAACATCCCAATGATCGCGGCAGCAGGAGCAAGGAAGGAATTTTTCATCGATGACATCGTATTATTTTCTATGAGCTAGAGATTACTTCAGGATTTGCAGGCTCGCACGCATGTGATCTGTGAGATAGCGGCGGATCGTTGCCTTAGCAGTGACTTCTTGGCGGGAAATCAAGCCGGTGGTGCTAGGTTGAGCCATGGTGGGAAGTGAGAAGCTGGCGGTATTGAGCGGGCCGTCCAGCTTTTCGGGATCATGCAGGCTACGGCAGCTCAGAGTGGGCCGATTTTTAGAAGCCTGGATTTCAGCGCTAAAAAACGGTTTTCCCATCATCTCCAAATGCCATCGGCAAAGCGGCATCTGCGCCGTCAGACCAGAAAGATACCATGTCAGGCGTCTCTGAATTTCAGGATCTGGCTCCGGCTCGATCGAAAGAGCAAAGGTATCGGGTTGATAGCCAATCGTAGCTTTGGGGTCTCGCTCTAAGAGAATCATGCTACGCTCCCCTTCTTGAAGAATGGCAGTCGGGCTCCACTCCTTTCCGAGCGCTCCCGCGGTAGTGATGGAGAGAGAGGAAACATCATTAGCGCCTGGCAGGATGGTATGGACCTCGACCGTGCGTGTTCCTGTTTTGTCTCCCACCCCGTATCGATAGAGATCATTTTTGCCGGCCTTGCGTGCCTTCCGAGTGCGATCTGGATAATACAGAAAAGAATCATCGAGCGCTGAATTTTCGGTTTCTGGCTCAGCCGTTCCTCCTCCAGAAAATCGGGCGATTTCGGTAAAGGTCTTGGCTTTCACCAGCTTATCAAATTTAGAAATGGAAGCGGTCAGTTTTTCGCGCTGCTTGGGATCGTGATAAGATGCGATCAAAACTTCGCTAAATTTTTCCGGGATCTGGAGTAACCAGGCTTCCGCGCTCAAGGGCTGCGCTTCTTGAGCCCAAGCGAAGGCTTGGGTGAAAAATAGAAGGAAGCAACCAAGGCGGCCAGAGGAAATCATTGCTGTTTAATAATCTGCCAAGCGCCCCCTCACTGTCCACTTTGTTTTTCTAGGAGATATTTTTTCGAGAATTCTTGCGGTTAGCGGTTCAATTTTCTCTCGGAACGGTCTAAGAATCGCGCGTGCCCGCGTCAGACTATCTCGTAACCATCGGCCTCGAAGTCCACTGCCAGATCAAAACGCAGACAAAAATGTTCTGCGCCTGCCCGACCTCTTTCGGTGATGAACCGAATACAAACGTCTGCCCCACCTGTCTGGGCCTACCGGGAGCGCTCCCTGTTTTAAACGAATACGCCATCGAGCGCACCATTCTCTCCGGAATGCTCATCGGTTGTGAAACCCCACCGACGGTGGTCTGGGATCGGAAGAACTATTTCTACCCCGACATGCCGAAGGACTACCAGATCACTCAGCTGGATCTGCCGCTCTGCCTCGGCGGAGGTGTTCCTCTCTACACTCATAATTACCCGAAGGATCACCAGAAAAGCATCGTCAATCCGGGAAAAATCGTCGGCGTTACCCGGATTCACCTTGAGGAGGATGTCGCGAAGTCGACTCACCAAGCCCGCACCTCTCTCATCGACTATAACCGGGCCGGCACCCCACTCATGGAAATCGTTTCCGAGCCTGAGATCGACTCCGCGGAAGAGACGGTAGCCTACCTGAAAACGCTCCAGCAGATTCTCATCGCCGGAAAAATCTCTGACGCCAGCATGGAAAAAGGCCAGATGCGCTGTGATGTGAACATTTCTCTCCGGAAGAATGAGAGCGATCCTCTCGGCACCAAGATCGAGCTGAAAAATATGAACTCACCGTCCGCCGTGCGCCGAGCCGTTCATTATGAAATCGAGCGCCAGGCGGATGCACTTGATAACGAAGAGCCTCTTTTTCAATCTACCCGCCGCTGGAATGACGAACTGGGAGAAACTCAACTCATGCGCGGAAAGGAAGATGCTCACGACTACCGCTACTTCCCAGATCCCGATCTCCTCCCTGTCGATACCGCGGCATATATCGAAAAAGTTCGCCCTCTCGTTCCTGAACTTCCTCACGAAAAGTCAGATCGCTTCCAGAAAGAACTCGGCCTCACAGAGTATGATGCCTCAGTCATCACCTCTGAGGTCCCCCTTTCAGACTACTTCGAGAAAACCAGCGCGAGCACAAAGGCACCCGGGAAAAAGGTGGCAAACTGGATTATCAATAACTTGCTGGGGCTCCTGAACGAGAAATCGATCTCCATATCCGACTCCCCGATTTCCCCCGAAAAGCTCGGTGAAATCTTAAACCTGATCGAAGCAGGAACCATTTCTAACAGCCAAGCGAAAGATCTCTTCGCGGCACTCTGGGAAGCGCCAGACTCAGTCCCGGCAGAACTTGCAAAGAAGATGGGCTTTGAACCCGCCGATAACAGCGCCATC
>CALGMJ010000233.1 GCA_937958875.1 uncultured Verrucomicrobiales bacterium
CGAACTTCCGTGAAGGTCTCTCCGTGTTGGAATACTTCATCTCCACTCACGGTGCTCGTAAGGGACTTGCTGATACCGCGCTGAAAACAGCTGATTCTGGTTACATGACTCGTAAGCTCGTTGATGTGTCCCAGGACGTCATCATTACAGAGCCTGACTGTGGCACGAACAAGGGGATTACGGTTGAAGCGATTTACTCTGGCGACGAAGAAGCCGCTTCCTTAGCGCTTCGTATTCACGGCCGTGTTTCCTGTGAAAAAATCACTGATCCAGTGACTCAGGAAGTCATCGTGAAGAAAGGTCAACTCATTGATGAGAAGACTGCAGATGCCATTGAAAATATCGGACATGCTCGTCTTAAGATTCGTTCTGCTCTCACTTGTGAGTCTGAGCGTGGTTGCTGCCAGAGCTGTTACGGCTTGAACCTTGCCACTGGTAAGGTCGGCAAGATCGGTGAAGCAGTAGGAATTATTGCTGCCCAGTCGATTGGTGAGCCTGGAACTCAGTTGACCATGCGGACATTCCACTCTGGTGGGGTGGCGTTTGGTGCGACTAAGCAGCCATTCATCAATGCCAAAAGCAAGGGTGTCGTAGTCTACAAGGATCTTCGTACTGTTGAAGACGTTGATGGAAACTTCGTCGTTCTCAATAAGAACGGTTCCATCAGTGTTCAGGACAAAGATGGTCTTGAGCTTGAAAGCTACAACGTCGTGATTGGTTCCGTGATTTCCATCAAGGATGGTGATGACGTGAAGAAAGGCGCTCAGATCTTTACTTGGGATCCTCACTCCGTGCCGATTATTGCGGAGAAGGGTGGTAAGATTGAATTCGCAGACATGATTACCGGAATTACCATTCAGTCTGAGACTGATAAGGAAACCGGTAAGAAAGGTCTCACCGTGACCGAGCACAAAGAAGATCTTCACCCACAGGTCGTGATCAAGGATCCGAAGACTGGAGATGTTCTTGCAAGTTACTCCATTCCGGTTGGCGCTCACCTTTCCGTAAAGGATGGAGCTAAGATCGCAGGGGGAACGCAGCTTGCCCGAACTCCGCGTAAGGTTGCCAAGACTGGTGATATTACTGGTGGTCTTCCACGAGTGGCGGAGCTCTTCGAAGCACGTCGTCCGAAGGACGCTTGTGTCATTGCTAAGATCAATGGTGAAGTCACTTTCGGCGGAACCGTGCGTGGTAAGCGTAAGGTCATCGTGACGAATCCTGACTCTCTTGAGAGTGCTGATCACCTTGTCCCAATGGGTAAGGCCATGATCGTTGGAGAAGGAGATTCTCTGAAAGCTGGTGATCAAATCACCGAAGGCCCAGTTGCTCCTGAGGATCTCCTCGAAGCAAAAGGCCCACAGGCACTTCAGGAACACCTTACTAACGAGGTTCAGACTGTTTACCGCTCACAGGGTGTTGAGATCAATGACAAGCACATTGAAATCATCATCCGTCAGATGCTCCGTAAGGTGAAAATCAGTGAGCCTGGTGACACCGAGTTCCTTTGGGGTGACCAAGTCGAGAAAACGACCTTTAATGCTGAGAACAAGCGCATCCTCGCTGAGGGTGGTAAGCCAGCGGAAGCTGAGCCTGTCCTTCTCGGAATTACCAAGGCGTCTATCGAGACTGAGTCCTTCATTTCGGCGGCTTCCTTCCAGGACACCACCCGGGTGCTTACAGATGCGGCAACGCTCGGTAAGATCGATACCCTCCGTGGGTTCAAGGAGAACGTCATCATGGGGCACTTGATTCCTGCGGGAACTGGCTTCCCAACGCATAAGAACTCTGAGTTCGAAATGACCGTGGAAGAGCCAGAGCCGATCAAGCAAGAGACTGAGGGTGAAGAAGCGACTGATCCAGCAGCTCCATCAGCTGAGGCTCCTACTCCGGTAAAGCCTACTGAAGAATCCGCTTAAGATTCTCACTGAGAGTTAGTTCACTCTCATTAAATTTACAAAAGCCCCGGTCGCCGAAAGGTGCCGGGGCTTTTTTTGTCTAGTCCCAGTGGTGTTCGGCACAGAAGTTGATCTAGGATCATGAAGAATGGGGAAGCATAATCTTTCTTGCGATGATTTCTGGTTAAAGGGACCGGAATAATTGCTGTGGTTCATCAGCCAGACCTAGGACGATATGATTCTGAGATTTGGGCGCAGCTCTGCAGCTGGTCACTTAGGGATAAGAGCGCTGCCTCTACGGCTTACTTCTTCGTTTTTTCAGGGGTCCAAGACAGACATCAACTCGTCGTGCTCGATGTAAATTTGAACCGCTACCCCTCGCTCTGAATTCGCCAGAAGGTAACGATATTTCAAGATACATTTCAGCCACTTAAAGAAGAGCTCCACTTGCCAACGATACCAGTAAATCAACGAGACGAATTCAGCCTCTAATTCCTGATCCGTGGCAATCAGAAACTCTTTAATGATTTCTACCCGTGGGTTGTTACGAACATGAATCACAAAAAAGCGGCACCCTCAAGGAGGACGCCGCTTTTAAAAAAGGTGAAAGCCTTTCGGGTTTAGGCGAAGAGTGGCTTCATGTGGCGTTCGAGGAGGTTACCGGTGACACAGGTGGCAATGACGTCCTCATTTTCTTTGAGGGCATTGAGGTAGGTGTCACCCATTTGTGCGGCGATCTTGAAGCCGACGTGGAGAAGCTGACGCACGTTCGGGTTGTAGCCAGGGTTGCTCTGGTCGTGGGTGAGGGCGCTGACATATTGCTCGCTGGTCCAGCCATTGACTTCCTCGGCGCTAGGGAGCTTTGAGTGGTCGATATCGATGACGGTGGCGTATGGCTCACAAAGGGCTTCTTTTTTCTCGAGGGCTTTGGCGTAGATTTCCTTGGCAAGGTCGAGCCCAGTTCCTCCGGCGGTGGCGAGGCCGATGACTTCTTCGAGCCAGTTCGTTCCAGCGGTTTTGATGTGGAGGCCAGCTCCAGTGCGGGCGATGGCTTTTTTGATGGGCTCGTAGATGGAGAATTTATCAGAGCCGGAATGTACGGAGAGTTTCAGAGTTTCCGGAAGGCCATAGGCTTTGATGGCGTGTGCGATGACGGCGAGGTCGTCATTGAATTCTTGTTCGAACTGAGCGACGTCACCGACATAGTCGACGCCTTTATTGAAA
>CALGMJ010000234.1 GCA_937958875.1 uncultured Verrucomicrobiales bacterium
AAACAAATTTTCTGTCAGGCTCACACTTTGCTTCTTCATTAAGTTGACTAACACATCTTCATATTTACGAAGATTTCGCTACTGGCAATCATTATTTTATTATTATTTCTTTTTTTCAAGTTTTGGGCTCTCTTCCCCTCATCATGAGAGGGTTTTAACCTTTCTTAAATACCTGAGTGGTTAAATCAAAAGTCCATAATAACGACATCGATCCTCAGAAGAAAATCTTCTCAATTTTATCACTGCATCATCTTACCCTAAGGGCGATAAGAGCCGTGCATGAACGTTCCTTCGTCACGCTTACTACCGAAGATCTGGCAAGTTCCAGATACCATCCTTGAAAGACTCGGAAACAACGCTGGTCGACAGCGGATTATGGATGAAGAGGGCCACCTTCTTCTCATTCTTCACGCAGCTCCAGAAGCGAGCGATGATGCTGAACGCACCGCGGCATTTTTCTGGAGAAATCCAGAAGGAGAGTGGAAATCAGCCCCTAACAGTGGAGGAGTCGCGTCGCTAAAAGATCATCTCGATTGCTATCGCAAGCATATCTTTGACCTCGATGAACAGGTAGAAGCAGCCCAAAAAGCGACAGAATACTTTTCGATTCTAAAAAATGCGACTCCGCTTCTCCGGGCCACACGCCACATGCTAGAGGTTTTACAGAAAGCGCGAGAAGCTCGCCAGGATGACCGGCAATTACTACTCATGCGAGACGAAGCGGTAGAACTAGAACGCGCAATCGATCTCGTGCACGCTGATGCTCGTGACGGGATGGAATTTGTCATTGCCGAAAATGCATCTGAGCAAGCCGAACTCAGCTATCAAGCTACGGTAGAATCTCGTAGGCTCAATCGGCTCGTCGCCTTCTTCTTTCCTATGGCAACACTGATCAGCCTTTTTGGGATGAATTCCCCAAAGGAGGTCTTAAAAAGTGGAGCGCTGTGGTGGGTTGTCGGGCTCGGCATCATCCTAGGATGCCTCGTAGGCCTTGGTTTTAGAAAAAAAACACGGCCCTGAATTGTCAGAACATCCTATTCTCGCTCCTCGGCATGGAGAACATCGTCAAAAATTTCGATTTTCCCTTTCGCTTTAGATCTTAGAATTTTCCTAAAGTGGTCGATGCCGCGCGTCCGCTGGCGCGCTTCAAGAGCCTCATCAATGTATGGCTTCACTTCGTCAAAGCTCTTGGTCACTCCATCTGAGCTTGTAAATGAATCCAGATGGGAATCATACCATTCACGTGCAGTCGTTGTTTGCTCTTGCTCGTTGTAGGGGGTGAGTTGGTGCTGGAGGTATTTTTCTCTCTGCAGCCGGGCTGCTAATCGCATTTCCACTTCTTTAGTGCCCTTTTCCCACTCCCACCCCTGGAGCTGGAGAGCGTGATCGCGCTCGGGAGGATAGGTAAACCGAGCATCAAATCGGGCGAGCGCTGTTTTCTTTTCCTCATCTGTGACGGGATAATCATTTGCTCCAGAAACCTTGATCTGAATTTTAATCAAAAGCTCATCGATCAATTCTGCGAGGATCGCTTCTCGAAGAATCTTCACTTCTCCAACAGGTTCACTGAGTCCATGACGCCAGAGGTGCTCACGCATTCTTTCCTCCACCTGGGCACGATAAATCGGCTGATAGTAAACCCGAGCAGCGATCCCTTGAGCTTTTGCCTCCGCGATGTGTTCCTCAGACTCGAGACTTTCCGGGCGAACTGCCCGACTGAGAGGTCCCTGAAAAACAACAAAATCTGCATACAGATACCCCACGATAATGAAGTAAATAACTATGCGGAGGAGGAGCTTCTTGGGCAGACTCATGTGAGCGCTTACCTCACGATAACACGGGCCCCCGGTCGAGCATAGAGTGGGAGACGGGCAACATCCCAGTTCGCAAGACGGTAGCACCCCGCACTGCGGGAGCGGCCGATGGTACGGGGACTGGAAGTTCCATGAATCCCGATGCCAGACTTAGACAGTCCATTCCACATGACTCCGACGGGATTATTCGGTCCTGGAGGAATTTGAAGTGCCTTCTTCCCACGCTTGCCCGTCTTAAGAAGTCGTTCGTCATACCGCCACTCTGGAAGCTCCACACTATTCACAAGCTTCCACTCGCCCCGGTGAATGAACCTTTCTTTCCCCGGAGTGACAGGAAACATGGCGACGACTTCACCAAGGTCATCTTCCCCATCATCTACGATCACGACAGCTCCAGTTGTCGCAGCTGGCTTCAGTTGATGATCATAAATATAAATTCCTTTATTGTTAGTATCGATCACCACGGTCCGGCTACTGAGAGCTGGTTCCTTTTTATGAGAACGCCCAACCGCCATCTCTTCGATCTGGAAAGGCGCAATGTTAGGAACCTTAATGAGCGAGCGAGGCCGCAGTCCGTATGCCTTCTTCTTACCATTAATCTCGATGAGAAAACTCTCTGAGGTGTGATATCTCTCGGCCATAAATTCGAGATACGAGCGGTAGGACATCTGCCTCATCTTAGCCTGAGCACTCCGTTTCGTTGGTAATTTTGAGTTAACGTAGCGCTTCGCGAGAGTGGGAACGGTCGCAGTGGCGTAGAGAGTTTTAATTTCTTTCTCCGCGTCATTAATAACGGCTTGCCAGTCTCCAGGAGAACGACCTGCGACACGGTTATAGGCGTAGACGGCATTCGAGGTAAAACGACCTGGCTTTCCGTCTAAAAATCCTGGCCCAAAACACTTCTGATCTAGAAATATTTGCACTCTAAGGCCCGTATCTCGATCCGTTGGACGGCCTTCATCTGCCTGAACAAGGCCAATTAAGGCCATCAAAAACAAGATGATAATATTTCGTTCATTCACGGCTTTTAGTTATCACGAGTTACTCGATCCGTCATGATGAAAAGAGTCCAATATTGACCTTGCTAAACTCTTAACCACCGACATTTCTTGATTCCCTATGCGTTACTTCGCTGTCGCCACCTTTCTTTCGCTTTCTATCTCAGTGCTTCACGCTCAAATGGATGGGAAGCAACTCTACACCATTAACTGTAGTGCCTGTCATCAGCTCAAGATTCAACAAGGGGGCCCAGCCCTGACTGAAGTAGCTAAACTCTATCGTGGGAAACCTGAGGCATTTGTAAAATGGGCCAAAAACCCCCTTCCCCATAAGCGGAAAAACTTGGCTCAAATGCCTGCCATGGCGCATGTTCCAGATGCTGATTTGAGAAAAATCTATCAGCACGTCATGAAGGTGACGAAAGGACTGGAGGCCATCAAACCAAAGAAACGGGTCGACCATTTTCCTGATCAACTCAAGAAACGTCCCCTTATTCAGCGTATTTTCATGCCGAATGTGGGACCTGCAGCGATCGCAGTAGCATTAGAAAATAATTACAACTTCGCTTTTGACGCCGGTGTTTCCCGCCTGCGCTTCATCTGGAAAGGCCCTTACCTCTATGGTTACCCCTATTGGAGTGGAAATGGCGATGGCCTCGCGGTTATTCATGGAAAGAAAGTCTCTATTGAAGAGACCAGCCCCCTTCCCTTCATCACAGATGCGGCCCCTGCTGAATTCCTCGGCTATTCCATGAAAGACGGCCTCCCTACCTTTAAATACCGTAAAGATGGAATCGAAGTGCAGGAGAGACTCACCTCAAATTCGAAACAGGTCGTGCGAACCTTCACTCTCACTGGAGCTCCGAACCCGCTGAAGCTCAATTTCCCTACCATGGATGGTATCAGCTACTCCTCCAGCCACGGCCAATGGGCGGGCACTAGCCTACTCGCTGACACAGATAAGCCCATCGTCATCACGTACACTTTTTCAAAATAATGAGACCTATTATTGCTTCTCTTCTTCTCAGTTCGTGTGCCTTCGCAGACCGATGGACAGATCAATTCACTTTCGAATCGATCGATTCCCCCGTTGGGGTAGATCCTCAGTTTGGCGGCTTAGCTAGCCTTCCGGATGGACGTCTAGTGGCCGCTTTTCACCGAGGAGAGATCATGTTTTATGATCCAGATAAGAAAATCTGGACTGAATTTGCCAGAGGTCTTCACGAGCCCTTGGGCCTATTGGTCGAAGATGAGAAAAATATTCTCGTAATGCAGCGCCCAGAGCTGACCCGACTTACCGATACTGATGGTGATGGCGTGGCGGATGAATACACCACCGTGTTCGATGACTTTGGGATGACGGGAAACTACCACGAATTCGCCTTCGGCCCGGCTAGGGACGCTGAGGGAAATCTCTACATCTCTCTCGGAATAGCATCTAACGGAGCCGGGGTGCGCGAAGAAATTCGGGGCGAGTGGAATGAGATTGGTCACCCACGGGAGAAAATGCTCCAAAATGAAAACTGGAAGCAAAACAAAACTGCCGCAGGCCGGATGTATAGTCGCGCTGCCTGGCGAGGCTGGGTCATCAAGATCACTCCCGATGGGAAAGGCACCCCTTTCGCGAGCGGACTACGCTCTCCAAACGGAATCATCGTGGACTCAGAGGGCCGCCTACTGGTCTGTGATAATCAAGGTGACTGGCTGGGAACGAGTAAGCTCCATCATATCCGTAAAGACCATTTCCACGGCCACCCTGCCTCCCTCATTTGGAAAGAAGGCTGGACAAAAGATCCCCTTAAAATGAATTCAAAGGAATTCGACCAAATACGGACTCGAGCAGCGGGACTATTCCCACAGGCGGAGCTGGCAAATTCCCCCACTCAGCCGGTAATAGTTTCCCCTAAAGCCTTCCCGACTATAGCCAATGAAACACTCATCGGTGATATGAATCAGACAACCCTCGTACGATTCCTTCCCGACTCAGGAGTAAAGGGTGCGTCACAGGGCGCGACGATTCCTTTCCTTCAGTCAGAAACGCTAGGCCGTGGAAATAACCGTCTCGCTTTCACTGCAGATGGCTCACTCTGGGTCGGTAAAACTCAGCTCTCATGGCCTGGCTCTCAAGGACTCTTACGCATTCGAAAAAAACAACCAGCTGAGAAGCCTCTATTTGTCATTAAGGAGATATCACTTAAAGGCGAAGGGTTTCAAATCCACTTCAGCAAACCTGTCGAGCCAGAGTCTCTGAAGGCGATTTCTCTGACACGTCACACATACAACTATCACGTTAAATATGGCTCCGAAAAGGTCGATGAAGTCTTGGTGAAAACTGTGGAAACTCTCTCCGCTGACCGAAAAACACTCACCTTTAAGACCTCAGACCTACGCGAAGACTACCTTTACACCATCGATCTGGGAGAAACCATTTCTGAAGACCAACAACCCATTCTAGGGCAGAAAGCGTATTATCATCTGATTGCTAAAAAGTAGAAAAACCAGCCAGCTAAACTCCTCTGATCAGGGGGAGAAGCAACTGCTGCCAGGCTCTAGCCTCTTGAGCATCCTCATAGAGAGGCTGGCGCAGGGTAATTTGCTCTTTTAACCTTTCGCCTGGCGGATTCTTCATGAGATCAGCAAGAGCCTGAGCGTCTCCACTCTCAAAGTATCCTTCATAATCGTCCCCCAACAGTCCCACATTTCCACCAATACGACTGGCCAAGACCGGTAGCCCCATCGCGATAGCTTCACAAACGGCATTCGCCCCCCCTTCTTCTGAAGACGCATTTAAAAAGAAATCGGCCCGAGCCATTTCTCGCCATAGCTCCTCCTGGGTCACTGGGCCCTTCCATTGAAAACAAGGAGCAGTTTCTTCCTTCAGCGCGCCATACCACTCGACCGTGACTGGATCACTCGCAGGATTGAGTCGACGGCAAGCCTCCAGCACGAGATCAGGCTGCTTTTCAGGCCGGTGCCGAGCTCCTAAAATGATGCGCACTGTTTCTCCTTCTGATCCCTGCCACTTAAGACCATGAGGAAATTTGACACTTGGTAAAATGGTCTGGCATTTCTCGCGCAAGCGTTCAGGCACCTTCGCTGCGGCCACTTGCTGAAGAACGACGAGAGCCTCGGCTTTTTCCATCGCGATCCGTCCTTCCCAATCAGAATTCTGCACCCGTTCGTCATTAATATCAGTGCCCGTTAAAAGAATAACCACTGGGCCAGGAAAAGACGCTATCACTTCCGCACTCCGCCAGGCATTCAGGGCGACTAAGCATCGGGCTGGAATCAGATGGTCACGAGGCGTCATGATGGCAACATTTAGGCCGATCTCCCGCAGCTGACGACGAAGGCGTATGGCGGTCACAGAATTCCCCGCAGCATCTTCCAGTGCATATGGAAGAGAAATTAAAACATCTACCATCCTCACGGTGAAGAGCTTGGCATAGGAATGCAGTTTTGCCGATGACGAATAATTTTCACAAAAAAAATGAGCCTTTTTTCCAAAGCTCACCCCTTGCAGAGACGAGACAAGCCCTTTACCATTTCTAACAAATGGCAACGGCAAAAATAAGCACTCTCCTTCGTTTGCTCGACGACCGGGATGAGAATGTCATTCAAGGACTAGATTCCGCCTTGCTCGATTTTCATGGAGATCTGAGCGACGAAATTGCTGCCGAAGGCCTCCACCTCGGAACTCAAGAAGCACTGGAGCTATCAAAACGTCTGCACCCCGGACGCCAGTCTGCTCTGAGAGAAGAATGGATTATTCCTTTTGATCGCCTCAATTCACCGGATGGAGACTGGGAATCACTCGAGTCCTTGCTTCGTCTGATCTCAGACTACTTACACGATGGTATCAGCCTGCGTTCCTCCCTCTCAGACCAGCTTGATCTCCTAGCCGAAGATGCCTCAGGAAAGGTTGACTCGGAACTCGAGCTGGCAGAGTTCCTTTTCAAATCCGGCACTCTAATTGGGAACCGAATGCACCCTTTTGATCCTCGAAATTCTGATCTCGCATGGTGCTTAAGCGAAGGACAGAGTAATCCCCTCGGACTGTGCTTGATCTATATGCTCGTCGCACAACGGCTGGACCTCTCCGTCTACGGCTGTAATTACCCGGGACATTTTTTATCAATCATCGACCATCAGGGAAAAGCGACCCTGATCGACTGCTTCCACGCGGCAAAGCCAACTGCAGTCCCAGAACTCATTCGCCAGCATCCGGAGATTTCAAAACACGCTAAAGAAGCACTGCGGCAGCCCTGCACTCTCACCACCATGCTGAGGCGTCTGCTAGCGAATTTGCATTTCGCTTTCGAAAAAGCCGGGCGCACGGATGACACCATACTGCTCTATGAACTGCTAGTCCCTTTCGGACATGATTGAAGAGCAGTCGATCTCGGTAGCTGGATGGACCCTACACCGTCTTATTCTCCGCCCAGCTTCTCCTCCACGAGCGGCTCTTATCTTTTTCCACGGTCAGGGTGACTACATTGATCGCTATCCAGAATACCTCACCCCTTTTCTTGAAGCTGATATTTTGATCATTCTAACAGACCTCCCTGGTCATGGACGCTCTCCGGGGACACGAGGAGCCATTCCAGGAATGGCAATGGTGACTAAAGTTTTTGAAAATAGTCTCCAGCAATTACCTGCGAACATCCCCTACGGAATTGCAGGACATTCCATGGGGGGCATGCTCGCCCTGCGCTTCTATCTAAGGTATCGGGAAAAATTCTCCTTCGCTTGGTTCTCCTCACCACTTCTGAGTCCAGCGGCTAGAATTTCCCCTTTCCTAAAATGGGCACTTCTTTTACTTGGCCGTTTCCTCCCTTGGATCCGCCGCTCCACTGGAGTGAAATCAGATGACTGCCGTACTCCAGAATCTAATATTACTAAAAAAAGCGTAGAACAAACGCTTTATCATGACCGAATTTCACTCTCTTGGGCTCGAGACCTCATGACCACGGCAGAAGAACTATCCTCCACCTTTGCCAGTATTCCGCTCGATTGCCCCATCTTATTCACCCAAGGCACTGACGACCCCGTCTGCCCACCAGAGTACCTGACTAACCGCCTGACCAAAGTGAGCGAACAGAGCCAAATCACCCTAGAATTGATTGAAAACGCTCTCCACGAACCATTTACCAACCAAGAGGATTTCAAAAAACGTCTCAAAAAGTGGCTTAAATCACTACAAATTCATCCAGAATCATCGCACTAGCAGCAAAAACTCCCCGAGAAACCGCTCTGCTCTTTTCTTTTTAGCGAGAGCTTTTAACGTCAGTCCATGACCTCGCCCCGGATCTACCAGGCTCTTGCTCTCGCTAGTGGTTTAGTTTTACTCACCTCATGCGGAAATAATTCTGGCGTCGCCCTCGCTTCGAACACCAAGGCTCACGAAACTGAGGCCCAAAACCTCTATAACAGAGCCACCACTGCCGAGGCAGCGGGCCAAAATAAGAAGGCTCTTAAGGCTTATTCCAAAATAGCAGAGGACTTCCCTCTCTCATCCTCTGCCGCTGAAGCCCGCTATCGTGAAGCGGTGCTCCTACAGAAATCTGGAGATCTCATCGACGCCTTCGATGCCTACGATGTCTTCCTGAAAAAATACCCCGCCTCTGGACGCTACGCCTCCGCGATCAAGCAACAGGAAGAAATCGCCCACCAAGTCGCGCAAGGCCATATTCGTAATAATTTCATAGGCTTTAAAACACGGATCGATCGGAAAAAAACCTCCGATATGCTAGCGAAAGTGCGCGACAATGCGCCGCGTTCCCCATCCGCCTCACGCGCTCAATTCGCCATCGGAGAGCTCTGGGAGAAGGATAAAAAAACAGATCGTGCGATTGCCTCCTACCGCACCTTAGTTCGAGACTATCCAAATTCGAGCGAGGCTTCGGAAGGACAATTCCGTATCGGCCGTATGCTGGCGGATCGTCTTGCGGACGGAAATCCAAACCCAGCGAATCTCGACCGCGCTCGAAATGCCTTTGAAGACCTGTTACTACGATACCCGTCCTCAAAGCAGGCCACAGAAACAAAACGTCAGCTTGCTAAATTATCCTCCGGCGATATCCAGCGTTCTTTTGATTTAGCAGAATTTTACCGTAAAAAAGGCCAAAATACTTCCGCCGCTTTCTATTATGGAGAAGTCGTCCGTAAATCTAAGCCTGGTCCGCTCCGAAGCCAGGCTGAGAATTGGATTAAACAGTTCAGCCAATAGGTGATGAAAGCCCTTCTTTTTCTGCCCATTCTGCTCCTGCTGAATGCCTGTGCAGGCTATCAGCTAGGCGGTCAGAAACCGGATAAACTGCGGCATATTCGCATGGTCCATCTCCCGCTGGCTCAGAACCGCACCCTCTTTCCTAGGGCAGAGGCTCTCGCCACGAACTCACTCGCAGATGCTCTCACTCAAGATGGTACCTACCGGCTTTCTACTCAGGAAAAGTCAGACGCCACCCTTATCTTAACTGTTGCTAAAATCGATTACTCACAAGCTCGATCCAGCGAACAGGACAGCCTCCTTTCTGAGGAACTTGAAATGCGAGTCACCCTCGATTGGCAGCTCTTTGAAAAAGGCCCCAATACCAAGCCCATCGAGGAAGGTTCAAGCACTGGAAGCACCCGACTTTTTGCCCGAGGCAACTTACAAACAGCACGTAATGGAGCTCTCCCTGATGCCCTCATGCGCGCTAGCCAAAACATTATTTCTCGGCTCGCCGATGGCTTTTAGACGCCTGCTTTTCCCGAATTTCAAATCCATTCATGATCACGTTTGTCCCTACCCCGATTGGAAACCTCGGTGATATTACGCTACGCGCCATCGAGACTCTTCGAGAGGCTGACTTGATCGCCTGTGAGGACACCCGTCATTCACTCAAGCTTTTGTCCCACCTGGAAATCTCAAAGCCGCTCACCTCCCTTCATGATCACAATGAAGCGACGAAGGGGCCTGAGCTGATTAAACGGGCAAAGGAGGGTGAAAAAATCGCGATCATTTCAGATGCTGGCACCCCCTGCCTCTCAGATCCTGGACACCGCCTCCTCAAGGCCGCCCGTGATCAGGACATTGAATTCACTGTTTTACCAGGGCCTTCTGCCATTACCACCGCCTTAGTCGCCTCTGGATTCCCACCCCATCCTTTTTCTTTTCACGGCTTTCTCCATGTAAAAAAAGGAAAACGGTCGAAACAGCTACAGGCCGCACTCGATTCTGCTGAGACCACTCTTTTCTTTGAGTCCCCTCACCGCATCCCTTCTACCCTGGAAATTCTCAATGACCTTTCTCCAGAGACCCTTATTTGTGTTGCGCGCGAACTCACCAAGAAATTTGAAACGCTTCACCATGGCACCTGCTCTGAACTAAACACTCATTTTCAGACGCATAAAGCGAAGGGAGAAATCGTCCTTCTCATTCCTCCAGCTAAATCCTAATTTCCCCCTCCTCAACTCTCTCAAATGCTTAGCTTCTCTACCTGCTGGAATAATGCCCGCCACACCGATGGCGAGGCCATGATCGATGAGATCCTCGAACTTGGCTTCGATACCCTGGAGCTTTCCCATGGCATGACGATCACCAAGCTCCCTGGAATCCAGAAAGCTTATAAAGAAGGAAAATTTAAGTGTATCGGCGTGCACAACTATTTCCCTTCCCCCACCGAGGTCATGATCGATGCGCCCGATGCCTACGAATTTTCATCGGACAATCCCAATGAACGACGTCGCGCCTTTGAACTAACTCTCAAGACCATTGAAATGGCACATGCTTTCAATGCCTACTATGTCGTTCTACACATGGGCTCCGTCCCCACCATGCCACATAAGAAATGGACTGGCGCCCTTACCAAAAAACTCGCAAATGGAGAACAGCTCAGCGGCTCATACGCAGATGATAAGCTGGAATGCGTCAAAAAAAGGGAAAAGAATGGCCCGAAATACTTCGAACGTGCGATCGAAGTTCTCGAGCTACTGATTCCCTACGCACAACAGGCAGGTGTCGTTCTCGCCGTCGAGTCACGCTCGAAGTACGAAGATGTCCCTGATGAACGCGAAATGCTTTACCTTCAGGAACACTTCGCCGACTGCCCGAACATTGGCTACTGGCATGACTTTGGCCATGTTGGGCTAAAACATAATCTTGGTCTTTTAGATCATGATCAATGGCTGGCAAAGATGGCCCCCTACCTCGTCGGTTCTCACCTTCATGATGTCAAATGGCCGAAGCGTGACCACAGCGTTCCCTTCACGGGCTCCCTTCCTTACGAGACTCTGCTCAAGCATTTCCGCCCTGAAATGCCCTTCACCTGGGAGCTCTCACCTGGGAGAAAAACAGAAACCATTTTAGAATCTCTCCAGGCGTGGAAATATCTCTTCCCCCAGACCATGGCCCTCGAGCCTCAGCCTGATAACACCATCGGCGGAGTCGCTCAGCGGTAACTCACAGAGACCATGTATCATGGCCGAGCTTAGCAACACGTTAGAAAAACACTTCGGTCATCGCTCTTTTCGTAGTGGTCAGGAGGAAGTGATTCACTCCCTCATGGCTGATCGCTCGGCCCTCGCCATCTTTCCCACGGGAGGAGGAAAATCTCTCTGTTATCAGCTGCCTGCGCTGCTGTTAGATGGGCTCACGCTGGTCATCTCCCCTCTCATTGCCCTCATGAAAGATCAGGTCGATAGCCTGATTGAGAAAAATATCCCAGCCGCGCGACTCGACTCCACCCTTAGTGCCACCGAAGTCGCTCAGCTTTACCAACGACTCGAAGCTGGAGAACTCAAACTTCTCTACATTGCTCCCGAAAGACTGGCGAATGAGAAATTTCGCCGCCGCCTTAAATCACTGAGCATCGCTCTTCTCGCGATCGATGAAGCACATTGTATTTCTGAGTGGGGTCACAATTTTCGTCCTGACTACCTCAAGCTGACCCGCTTCTCCCGAGAGCTCAAAATCCCTCGCGTCCTCTGCCTGACCGCCACGGCAACGCCGAAGGTGGCAGAAGAAATCTGCGCTCACTTTGAAATTCAACCCGAGGACCATCACCAGCTTACCTTCTATCGGCCAAACCTCGACCTCGCTGTCACTCCCCTCAAAGATAATGATCGTCAGGCCTACCTACTCGGTCAGCTTCAGAAGGGAACGCTCGAACCCACGATCATCTACACCACCCTTCAGTTTGGGGCAGAATCCCTCGCTTCCTTTCTCAATAAAAATGGCATTCCAGCGCGCCCCTACCATGCGGGTCTCCGCGCTGAAGCCCGAGCAGAGATTCAGGAAGAATTCATGTCCGGGACCACCCCAGTCATTTGCGCCACCATCGCCTTTGGTATGGGCATCGATAAATCAGACATCCGCGCAATCTATCATTACAACTTACCCAAATCACTAGAGAACTACACTCAAGAAATCGGTCGCGCGGGGCGTGATGGAGCCCAAGCCCGCTGCGAGCTACTAGCCTGTCAAGATGACCTGAGAGTTCTCTCAAATTTCACTTACGGAGACACCCCACAACCCGATGCCCTCCGCAGCATCCTCCACCTTCTCCTAGATCATGAAGATGAGTTCGACATCTCCACCTACGAACTTTCCCGTACTCAGGACATTCGCCCTCTCGTCATCAATACTCTCCTCACCTATCTGGAACTAGAAGGCTACCTCAAGGCTACCGCCCCTTTCTACTCCACCTATAAAATTGCCTTCACTCGTGATCTTGAACACTTATTGAATGGCTTTGATCCGAAACGCCAAGATTACCTCCGCCGACTCTTCGCCTGTGGAAAAAGTAACTGGAAATGGACTGAACTTTCTCTCGAAGAAACCGCTCAAACTCTCGGAGAGCCTCGGGAAAAAGTCATCAAAACTCTCGGCTACCTCGAAGACCACGGAGACATCACCCTAAAACCTGCCGGACTTCGACAAGGCTACCGCCTTTTAAAAAAGCCAGATCACTTCGAGGAACTTCATACCCGAATCTCAGACCTCTTTCAACGGAGAGAACACTCTGATCTTCAACGTATCCAACAAGTCGTCGATCACGCCCTCTCCTCACGCTGCCTCTATCAATCACTGCTCTCTCACTTCGGAGAAGAAATGCCACCCTGTGGTCACTGTGATCGCTGTCAGGGGAAAACACCCACCACCGAGCTCCCCTCTTCCCCTCCACCCGATATCGGAGTTCATGAACTAGAACTGATTCAAAACCTCATTCAAGAAAAGCATTCAGGTCTACGCAGCCCCCGCTCCCTCGCCCGCTTTCTCTGCGGTATGACTTCTCCCGCTACTTCCTATACTTGGTATCTCCCTGAGGGCGCTCGTAAAAAAATCCGGCTCACCACTCACGATGCCTACTCACTGTTAGAGCAACATGATTTTCAAACTGTTCTTGATCTCTGCGAGCAACAAATCATCGACTGATGATCCACCTCAAGCTCCTCCGCATCAGGACAAAGGGAAAGCCAGCCCATTACTAGAAAACTCATTTATCTCTTTTGGAATTCGGACTGAATTTAGATAAAACTCCATCTAACAACCGCTCCCTGACTGAGTATCATGAAATTTCTCCGCCGTCTCTTTCTCCTCTGCTTTTTAGCGGCCGTAGCCTTTGGCTCCTGGAAATATCGAGATCAAATCTCCGTTTTCTACCACCGACATTTTACCACGAAAGAATCAGTAGAAATCAAACCTGATCCAGAGCGCTATCGAGCTCTCATTAAAGAACTTGAGCGAGAACGGCGCCTCCTTGAAGGACGCTACGCCACAGCTCGAACTCCTCAGGAAATCAAGCAAGTGAAGAAAGAAGCACGCGTTATTCTAGAGCGAGAACTTCCTAAACTGATGCGCTGCTGGCTTGGCACTCCCTGGGATTTTAATGGAACCGCCCAAGAACCTGGTAGTGGGAAAATTGCCTGTGGCTACTTCGTCTCCACCATCATGCGAGACGCAGGCTTCAAGATCGAGCGTATCCGTCTCGCCCAGCAACCCTCTCAAAATATCATCGCTACTTTCTTACCGAAGAAACACATGCACATTCGAGTTGGCAAAAATTATGATGACTACCTTGCCGAACTCATTTCACGGGGGGCAGGCATCCACATCGTCGGGCTGGACCGCCATGTCGCATTTCTCGTCGTCAACCCTCAAGAAGGAGTTCGCTTTATTCACTCCTCACGGAGCTCGGCAAAATCCGTCGTCGATGAAAGCAGAGATCACGCATACGCCCTCAAAGGATCAAACTACCGTGTGAACGGAAATATCACGGCTAACGATAGAGTCCTACACGCCTGGTTAACTCGAACGCCCTTCGCTACTAAACGTTAAAAAAACTAAGCCGTATCCTGATAAGCATTGAGCCGTTCCTCGATACGATTATCGAGATCATTGACGAGACCTGGCTCCTGCAGAGAATCAAGAATATCACGATAATTAGCAGCAACCGTCTCATACTCCTCCATCGCACTTTCAACCGAACCAAGGTTCTTTTCGAAAATACCTAGCGAAAGCTCAAAGTGCTCTAAACCTTCATCCACCTTCCCCTGTCGCACGAGAACTAAAGCCAGATTATGGTAAGATTCAGCCGTATCGACATGTTCATCACCTAAGAGCCGCTTTCTTAAGTTAAGAGCGGTCAGATGCAGTTCCTTAGCCCGATCTTGCTCGTCGCGTTTAAAATAAAATGTCCCAAGGTTATTATAACGTAGAGCAGTGCCCTCATCATCCATTCCCAATTCCCTCTGAGTCAGAGTGAGCGCCCGCTTAAATGCCGACTCAGCAGACTCATAGTCCTCCTCTGCTTCGTAAATAAACGCAATGTTATTGCAAAAATCAGCGATATCTAAATATCCTGGAGGATCAGTTTGCTCAAAATGCTCAATCGCTCGCAGATAATATTTTTTCGCCTGGGTAGGATCATTACTGAAATCGTGGAGAACTGCGAGTGAGGAATTAATGCGAGCACGCTCATTTTCAAAGCCCTCATTACGTTTCAGGAAATGCAGTCCCTCTAGATAACCCATCTCAGCGGTCTCATTTTCTCCCAAAGCACGGAAAAAATCCGATTGAGACTCCAGTGCGAGAGCCAACTCTGCTTCTAATTCATCATCAGAACCCAGACGCATCCGAATCCCATCGATAAATGTTTCCGCAAATTCGCGAGCTTCATCGATCAATCCCTGCTCGTAGAACGACATGAGTTGTTCTCCGAAGGAAAGGGTCTGGGTTGTAGGGTCGGCATCCATAGTAATCAGCTATATGAGGAGAGTCTTAAGGTCTCCTCAGAACTAGTATGTCGCTATCATGCAGATTTATTTAAGAAGATCAAGACAGTGATCTCGGCACTTTGGTAAGTTCCCATAAAGCTCGCGGAGAGCCTGCCCGCCTCCCCCTCCGAGACCTAACAGACGGCTCAGCTCTTTTTCAAAATACAGCACCCCTTTCCGGTCCGCATCCTTCTCCACTAACCACCCTAAAGCCCTCTGTAGTAGTCCATATAGCTCCACATCTTCATGCTCAAGCTCGAGCACACCCTCCAGTAACTGGCTAAAATACCCTGCCACCAGAGTGTCTCGGTAACTCTTACGCAGAGCAAAACGGTGATCGCTTACCGTAAGCTCCTGCAGCTGATGCAGCTCCCCACGGCGGCTCCGACGCCATTCTAGCTCAGCCTGAACGAAAAGATCGAGCTTCCCTAAAAAGGCTCCTTTCGCCTGCCGCCCTCCTCGAGCCACCGTCTTGATGAGACCGTGTTCAAGTGTAAACCAGTGCACAATGAGACTACTATCGCTGAGCTTAGTCAGTCGAATAATCGTCCCCTGTGCACTTTCCATCTGCAGCCAAACCTATCGCAGGAACCTGAGTTCAAAAGTCCTTAGTAAAGCTTACTCGCAACCTTTCGGCAATTACACGACGGCTCCCATGACACACACAGTAAAAGCACAAAACTGGTCTTTAACTGTGAAATACAGCAAGCATATCTGACGACACGAAAGACTTCCCCCTCTTGCAGAACTAACTCCTCCGCCGTAGTCTCCGACATCTCAACTGATCAACCATCTTCTGTCCGTGAGTTTGCGGAGCGTATTCTTCTTTCGACTTCCTTAGAGGAGAAGCTGGCACATGCTCCAGAAAGCCTGATGATTGATCCTCCTATCCGAGGTGGCTACCGCGCGCCGAGTTTACCAGGGCGTCCCGTGGAATTGATGCCGAAAAAACATCAATCCAAGTCCGCATTTCCAAGTGCGCCTCAGCTTGAGCATGAGGAAAGCCGGGCCAGGCTGCTTCATTTTTTTGCGAATCATGAACTCCTAGCCATAGAGCTCATGGCTCTAGCTCTGTTGAAATTCCCAGACGCTCCCGACTCATTTCGTAAAGGCGTCTTTCACACTCTCCGAGAGGAGCAAAATCATACTCGCTGGTATGTCCAGCGGATGAAGGAATGCGGGATCAACTTTGGTGACCTCCCAGTCACCCCGATGATTTGGGAACACATTTCCAGCATGGAAAGCCCGCTCGATTATGTGTCCCGCCTTTCACTCACCTTTGAACAGGCGAACCTCGATTACGCGAAACACTATTCACAGATTCTCTCTCAAGTAGGCGACACCAAGAGCGCTAAGATTTTAAATAAGATCTATCACGATGAAATCGCCCACGTCGGCTACGGTGTAAAATGGCTTCGTCACTGGAAGGAAGAATCTCAGAGTGACTGGGATGCTTGGCATCAGCGGCTTCACCTCCCCCTTTCTCCTATGCGAGCAAAAGGAATGGCTCCGTTTAATGAAGAAGGCCGACGCCGAGCCGGTCTCAAAGATGACTTCATCGCTTCTCTCAGGCGTTACCAATCATCGCGCGGTCGCTCACCAGACCTCTGGTATTTTAATCCTGATGCGGAAGCGCAAGCAGCGAGCCCCTCATGGACTTGTCCCGCACGACTACAGGACCTTGCCGCCGACCTTGAACCAGCTTTCGCCCTCTCCGCACCTTCTCAGGATGATCTCATCCTCATGAGAAGAAGGCCCAGTGATAGCCAGCGAGATTACCTCGCAAAGTTTGATCTCAGCTTCCCGGAAATTGCCTCTTATCAAGAACGGGAAAAGATCTCTGAGACACGAAAATTCCGCTCCATTCGTCCTTGGGCGATCCCTTCTCCTCTTCTCTCAAAAGAACGAACGCATCAGCTTAGATCTCTCTTACCAGAATCACTCAACCCACTACCCTCCACTCTGAGCCGACCCAAGATCCTTTCCCCGGATTTCAGAGACTGGGTGGCTAAGGAACTTTATGGCGCGGCAGGACGTGGCATGCGCCGCTTCGATGCAGAAACCGCCTCATCACTGCCTGAAAAAATCTACCTCATCGAGCCATGGGTCGAAAAACTACACGAATTTTCGCTCTTATTCCATCGTCGTCCGAAGGAAGAAGGAGGCCTGCGTTTTCTAGGAACGGTGCGACAGCAAACGAATGCTCAAGGCCAATGGCTCTCCTCTAGCTCGCTCGCAAAACCAGCTCATGGTCTAGTTCCAGAAATCGCCCGCCGCATGAGTCAGGATATCGTTCCTGCAGTGCGACAACACATCTTACCAGCACTAGAAACCCTCTTTGAAGAGACTGATTATGAGGGGCCAATCTGCCTCGACTCATTCTATTTTAAATCAGGAAAGGAAATCAAGTGGCAGCCCGTCGTAGAAGTCAATGCTCGCTGGACCATGGGCAGACTCGCATTTCACCTCCGTCAAAAACTGGCGCCAAATCATGCCATCACCCTTTCCACGGCAGCTCCTGCTGACGCTCAGGAAATGATCAAGAATGAAAGATACGTCGTACTTGGAGATCCGCTCACTGCTACCTCTAAAGTTCCCATCGTAGAAATCTGGCCTACCCGAAAGCGCCAGTAGCACAAACTATCTTCGCTCACTGACCCGCATTTCACCCCGCCAGTGACGCTCAAATATGACCCTCTCTTTACGCAGTTTTTTAAGCTCGCCGTATTCGACCAACATCTCACCGCGATCAGATTTGACCCACATTTCCTTCACCCGAAACACCGGAGCTGATTTACTGCGGATAAAACAATGAAGCGGAACATCCCAGTGCATCGCATTCCAGAGAAAGGCTGAAGGAGGGAAGTCTTCCAGCTCTGAAAGCGCGACCAATAACTCTCGAA
>CALGMJ010000235.1 GCA_937958875.1 uncultured Verrucomicrobiales bacterium
CCACTGATTACCCAGATTTCACTGATTTTCTTAGGCTCTGCAATATAGGCATCAGTGAAATCTGGGTAATCAGTGGTTTATAAAACGATTTTCCGAGTAATGGCGATCACTCTAGCAAGATTTTAGTCTGGATTACTCCCTTGTATAGGAGGCCTGACGCTTTTCCCTATGTTGTGATCTGCACATTAAGAGTATTCATCTTTAGAGCTTCCGTAAGAGCAGCGAGGTATTCCACTAACGTCGGGCAGGCTGACTTTGTGATCCCTGAGCCTTTAGTCTCGTATTGGAATCGGCAATAGCAGTAACAGGATTTCGGTATGAAGGTCTATCTGGACGACGAGAGAGACACCCCTGAGGGGGGGACTAGGGTTTTCTGGCCCGATGAAGCAATAGAACTTAAGGAATCTGGACAGGTCTTAGCATTCAGTCTGGATCACGATCTTGCAAAGAAAACGGTAGCAGCTGTGAGAAATTTTGGGTGATTTTGTCCTTTTATGCCGCTATTACATAAATCGATGCATCGTTTTCTAAATACAACCTTCATATTGTTTCTCGGACTGTTGAATATGGTTTGTGCTGAGAACCAAGTACGCGAAAGTCTCATCACCAAAGCTCTTCATCCTATCCCTGAATCACAGTGGTGGGATTTGGATACTCCGGTAAGTGAATCAAAAGAAGAGGCGTTAGAAGAACTCTTAGAAAAGATTAGAAAGCTGCCTTCTGTTCAAGTCCATACGTTTGCAGCTAAAGTCTTGAAGCCAAGACTTGGGCAATTTGTGCCGATCTCTATTCTCGATAAGATGGTGAGAAAGCTTGTCTATACACAAGAGGCTGAAGACTATTCCTCTGGACGAATTTCAATGAGCCGTAGTCTAGCTGACTACGTAGCCTTTCACTGGAAGAATAGAGACAAGCAACGCGAAAGCTCGAATCAAGCTCTCTACTATCATCTGTTGTTTCTTTCCGAGCGTTTCCAAACGTCGTTACTCCGTGAAGTTATTTTGGTGGGGGATTTTCCAGCGCCGATGAAGAAAAAACCTCAGACTATAAAGCTGTCTATGACACGTGGACCTGAAGAGAATCCAGGTCCAGTCGATTCGTTTTGGCGGCTCGATCAGGTCATTGAATCTGCCGGCGCGTTGTTTGCGCCGCAAAAAAGTGAGATCCTGAAATTTGATCCAAAAACTGGAACTACTGAGATGATTGCGCCCCCAAGAGAGGCTAAAGGAGCCTCTTCTCTCTCACTGCTAGCGGGCGATAAAGATACCCTCTACATGAGTGATTCATCGCAGAATTACATGCTGAAATCTAAGGATAATCGTTGGATTTTCATCGGAAATGACATGGATACTTCCCGCTACTATGTTTTCACTGCGATCAAATCAGGTCTTATTTCCTTCTTTGCGCCTCAACCACATTTTTTTGGAGCTGTAGAGAAAAGCCCCTTTCTACTTGAAAAGAATCCAGAGTTTCTGGATACGAAGCTTCTCTACTGGGATCAGAGTAAGCGTGCGGGGCAAAAACTAAATGCGAGTAATCAATTACCGTTTCTTGGTTCAGTCGGTATGAAGAATCATTGCTTTTGTCTTTCATCAACAGCGTCAGGCAAATTGGCATTAGGTCTCTACAACTACGAAGTCAAATATCCTCCATACGAACCCGAGCCAGCTAGCGTGTTTATTGCGAAAACCGAATATCCTACAGGCGGTTTTGTAGAAACGCTTAAGCATTTTGGGGAAGCGTCATTTCAGCCGGGGTTTACTGCAGACCAGATAATTTTTATGCCGAAAGCAGCTGAACCTGAAGATCTCTCTGAGGAGGGGTACCTTCCCACATGTTGCCTTCTGTTTGACCCTGAAGATAATTCTCTCAAGCAACTGTTTCAGCGAGACCAACCGTATGACAAGGATTCTTGGGCCATGGTTGGATATGATCGTCCTAAGACTTCTAAGTGGGAGTTGCCCGTAGAGTTCAATGCACCTTCTCCAAATACCCAAACACGATGGCATCGCGTCTTTTTAAAGGAAAACCAGTTGGTGGCATTTGTTAGTCAATGGCATGTAGGGAGGGAAAGTGAGCCACGCTTCAGTCTCCTAGTATTTTCTGAGGGGAGGAAATTTCCTGAACAAATTGAACTCGACTTTGAGCTGAATGATGAGCTGCTGCAACGATTATCCGAAGGTGGTTATGTTGGATCTTGTCCAACGCCAGTCCATCAGATTTTTCCCAAAGCCTACGATTGCGACACAATGCTGACTTTTTTTAGTTATTTTGGGATATGGACAATTAGCTGGGACCATGTTCTTGGCCAAAAAGAATAGCATCACAGAATGCTCTCAATTTTCCTGAATAATTTTACGTCAGCATATCGTAGGTCATTTTTAACAAGAAATCTCTAATCGAATCAATGTGCCTCCTGTGTCAGGTGTGATGGTTTTTAGAACTCCACCCAAAAGGAGCGCCCTTTCATTTGGAGTCAGGGGGAAGAATTTGAAGGAGAATTTGATGAACTCCAATATGCTAAGTATTTAGGATGGAAGCCCAAGATCAGGTGGCATTCGCGGCGATGTGTAAAGATCGAGAAGATCATAAAATTCTCGCAGATCTCTGTTTATTAGTCGCCATCGAGTTTAGCGGACTAGTCGACTTTGGTGGCCAACTGACTGGAGTTGGTAGCTCAGCTCCAGGTAATCTGTGGGCGATTCCTTATGAGACTCATTGGGGAGGTTTTGCTATTATTAACATTGGTGATGTGGAGTTTTTACGGTGGTGGTCAACACAAACTAATTTCCGCATGATCAAATGAAGATTACGCCAATCGGTGCGATTTCACCGCGTTCTCTTTAGATCTGATCCTTAGTAGGCATAGATCTCGAGAGGAAATAAATAGAGAAGGCTCATGATAGAGATGAATCGGTAAAAAAAAAGATTTCCCCTGAGTAATGATGGGGTAGGAAGAGAAAGCTTAACTCTCTAAATTCTTGCGCTTTTTTTCTCTTTTCCTGATTTGCTACCTGATTTTTGTCTCACAGGTATCACTCGCTCTTGAGCGTGCTCAGGCTCGAGAAATTTTTCTATCGGTCTGGGAAAAAGTGGATCAATCATTCTATGATCGTACTTTTGGCGGCGTAGACTGGGTGGCGGTCAAAGAGCGTTATCAGAAAGAGCTCTCGAAGATCAAAACAGATTCTGAACTTCGTTCACTTTTAAATGCAATGCTGGATGAGCTGGGGCGCAGCCACTTTGCAGTGCTCGGAGCCGATAGCCCTAATGCTCCATCTTCTCACCGCTACCTCGGTGTGAGTTTACGATTTCTGGATGAGAAGTTAGTGATATCAGAAGTGAAAAAAGAATCACCAGCTGCGAAAGCTGGTATCAAACCGGGGATGGAGATTCTCGAAATTGAGACAGAACCCCTCACTCAGGTTTATCAGAGGTATGGTTTTCAGCCGAAGCTTGGAAAGCTCTTTCAGGCTCGAGTCGCTGCTGAGATTCTTGATGAAATGCAGAATCCTGATGATGGAAAGATCACCCTAAAGATGGCTGGGGGCTCTGGACTTTTTGATTTTCCGCCCGCTCCCTATCTCGGCGAGTGGGGGACTTTTACTTCCGCTGGCCGCTATCGCATGGAGTTTAGCGCCTGGCGGACCTCAGAAAAGGTTCAGGTCATCGATTTTAATCTCTTCGTTCCCCAGCTGATGCCTCGGCTGCTCGAAGCGATTGCCACCGCTCAGAAGGATCAACTTCCCGGGCTTATTTTCGATCTTAGAGGAAATCCTGGTGGCTTAGCTATCATGGCCTCCGGCTTGATTGGACGCTTAGTCGATCAAGAGCTAGATCTGGGTGATATGAATAATCCTCAAGGGAATTTTCCCTTCCACGCCTTTCCTCAACCGAATGCTTACCTCGGTCCTCTGGCTGTTCTTGTCGATTCATTTTCCGCCTCTACCTCTGAGATCTTCGCCGCCGCTCTCCAAGAGCATGGGCGAGCTCGCATTTTTGGTCGAGCGACCACTGGGGCTGTTTTACCTTCTGTCATCGAACAGCTTCCTAATGGGGATCAGCTCCAGTACGCGATCGGTGACTTTGTTACTGACCTTAAAAAGATTCGCCTAGAAGGAAAGGGGGTGACTCCTGACACTATCATTCCACTCGATCCAGCCGCCCTTCGTGCTGGCCGTGATCCTGCCATGGAAGCCGCTGTTCGCTGGCTCCTTAATCAAAAATCATAACCTAAGAAAAACGATGAAATCAAAATATCTTATTCCACTTGTAGCCCTGCTTAGCTCTGGGTTTCTCACTGCCAAAGATGGTGCAAAAACCATTGATCCCAAAGTCACTGCCGTTCTTGAAAAAAGCATCGAAGCTCTTGGTGGCCGCGATGCCATGAAAAAAATTAAATCCCGAGTCGCGAAAGGACGGATGGAGATGCCAGCTCAGAAAATGACGATGGATCTCGATATGACCATTGCAGCTCCCGGTAAGGTCTATACCAAAATGAAAATGGGTGAGCTCATGACCGTCGAGCAGGCCTACGATGGTAAGAGTGCTTGGGCGAAGGATTCTATTCAGGGGCTTCGTGAGTTAAAAGGACTCGAACTCGCTCAGGCGAAAGAAAGTGCAGCTCTTTTTGGTGAACTTCAGGTCCTCAAGGAGATGGTTTCTGGTGAGATGCTTCCTGATGAAGAGGTGAATGGGAAAAAGATGAAAGTCATTAAAATCACTACCAAAGTTGAAGAGCCAAAGACTCTCTACTTCGATGCCGAGACAAACCTGCTCGCACAGATTAAGACCTCTGCTGCAGTGGGTCCTGGTGGAAAAATGGAAATGGCCATGTCACCTTCCCAATATAAAGAACTCGATGGAGTCAAGGTCCCGATGCTGGTCACCCTTTCGGTAGGGCCTCAGAAGATGGTCATGCGCTTCACCGATGTTCATCATAATAAGGACGTCGATGACGCCTTATTTACCCTGAAATAATACGAAGTTTCTCTACTTTCCCTCATCGCTTCAATCGCGATGAGGGCTAATTTTTTACTGCGAATCCTCAGAGTTGGTCACCTGGACTCGATAGAAATAGGTGCCTTCTGGCGGAGTTGGTTCCATTAGAGTCATTTCCGCATCCACTGTTGCTAGGGCTGAAAGTCCCACTGTTTCCCAGTTTTTGTCGAGCCCAGCAGATCGATAAAGCTGGTAGGTTTTACCGCTTTTTCCATCAAAGGAGACTTCAAATCCTCCCTCCTGATACCTCGCAGACTTAATGTGGAAAAAGTCGGAGGCATCATTCGGGTTTGTGCCGGAAAGGAATTCGGCGAAATTATTCTGCCCGTCTCCATCCGCATCGAAAAGGTCTGCTGCTTCACCGTCATCTTCCGTAAGATTGAAGTGCTCATATCGCCAAGCCATAATCGGAGTAAGCGAGATGATTTCTACGGAATCAATCCAGGCTCTATCTTCACCTCCGCTCCCTGAGTTGTCCTTCCGATAACGCCATTCTAAGAAATGGAAGCCAGCAGAGATCGGAACGTTCATTTGCTGCCAGTCGATAACGCCAGAGAGTGTGACCTGTGACTCACCATCGATCAGGAATTCAAATTGATCTGAGGCGGCTTGCGAGGAAAGCTTTACCGCGAAGCGAACTAAACCTTCAGCGAAAGTGTCTTCCATTTGCACCGCAGCGAATTGGGAATCAGATACGGTCGAACTCATCAGGCTAGCATTCCCATCAAAGGCTTCTGTGGATGAAACTTCCCAGCCTGCATGAGCCTCTGCAGGCATATTCCAGTCAGTTGGGAATTCGGCGTTTGGTGGGAAAACTTCTGTTTTTACCGAAAATTGAGGACTCGATTGAGTGCGTTCTTCGTTTGTCGTACTGGTGATCTTTAGCCAATAGTTATCCGCTTCAGCTAGATTAGCTGGGACCCTCCAGAAAAATATTCCATCGTTAGGCTCATCGAAACTAAGTTGACGAACTTCTTCTGTATCTTGATAGAGTTTGATCTGCACATTTCCTAAAAATGCGGCCACCCATTTGACTTCATAGAGGTCACCCGGAGCAATGGTCGTTTCAGCATGAGGCGTCTGAATCAAGATCTCCCCATCGTCGAGTTGGGTAGGGAAGGTGACATCATCAATCCAGACGGCATCACTTCCTGAGCTTGCAGAGGTGTCTTTTTGGTAGCTCCATTGGAAGAAATGCCGTCCAGCTGGAATGTCAAAGCTGAGCGTTTCCCAGTCAGTTTCACCGGAGCGGGTCGCTAGAGGTTCTCCATTGAGGTTGAAAGTGAATGTGTCAAAATTTAACTCGGAAGAAGTTCGTACTTTGAAAGATATTTCGCCTGGGACGAAGATTCCGGTGTGTTCGATGACGGCCTTTTGTAAATGCGTGATCCTTCGGTTTGTGAGGCTGAGTGCACTATTAAAGGCTTGGTCGTTTGATACCCTCCATCCGGCATCGGCATCTGAGGGCTTAGTCCAAGCTGCAGGGATTTCGCCCATCTCAGGGAATAGCTCTGTTTTTATCGAGAAAGTGCCTAGGCTATCAGCTGTGATTTCAGGTGAGTTGAGCGACGTAATGCGGATTTGATAATTTTCAGCCTCCTCAATGTCTGGCGGAACTCGCCAATTGTATCGGCTACTGTTCGGAGTTGAGGGGGTGAGTTCTTCTATAACAGCTCCATCTCTCAAAAGCTCGATCTTGGCATTACCTGGAAAAGCAGAAATCCATCTAATCTGAAAGGTCGCTCCAGGGCTAATGATGGTGTCATCCTTCGGGCTGGCGATGAAGATGGCATCTTCCGAAGCAGAATCTGGAAGGATTACTTGGTCAATCCAGGCGGCATCATCACCACCTTCGACACTGCCGTCCTTAGCATATCTCCATTCTAGGATGTGCCCTCCGGCAGAGATGGGAAAGCTGTATTCTTGCCAATCTTGTTCACCTGAAAGTTCGAGTTCTTTTCTGCCATTGATCCAAAATTGGAAGAAATCAAAGCCGCTTTCAGAGGAAACCTTGGCTTGAAATGAAATCGTTCCCGGAGTGAAAATTTGCTCGGTTTGAATGGCTGCTGTTTCAAGGCGGCCAACACCGCCGCTCTTAAGGCTAAGAACGCCTTCGCGGAATTGGTCGGTCCCTAGTTCCCACCCGATATTCGCGGCTGCAGGTTTGACCCAGTTCTCAGGGATTTGGCCTTGGGCTGGAAATTGTTCAGGGGCGACGGAAAAGTTCGAGTCGCTGGAATCATTTTTACTCGAGTCCAGAACGCTGCTGATTCGGATTCGATAATCATTTCCAACAGCGAGATCTTCGCTCACCATCCAGAGATAGCTTCCGTCATTTGCTTCGCTCTCTGCGATCACCTGATTAAAGACTCCATTTTTTAGAAGTTCGATTTTGACCGAGCCGCTGATGTTGGCGCCCCACTTAATCTCACTTATTCCACCAGGGATGACAGATTCACCTCCGTTTGGAGATCCGACCAGGAGGGTGCCTGGCTCTAGCCCTCCGAAGCGGACATTCATTGATGGGCCTGTGCTGCTCAGGATTTTGATGTCGACTCCTGAATTTGATCCATTCCACCAGCGTGCATTTGGTGTAGTGCCGTCCGTAAATCCCTGCGTGAAACGGTCATAGCAATCGTTGCGATCGCCTCTGTTTCGTTCTCTTTCAAGATCGAATGATCCATCTGCCTGTTCGAGTGAGACCCCATAGTGCATGGTGGGTGTCATTTGCTCGTTTTGATTACCCTCCACGGTTTCATCGATATGCCAAATCATGATCCCTTGATCTGGAGCATGTGTGGCCCAGGGATCTCCAGAGCCACGATTTTCGATCAGGAAATACTCACTCATCGTGCCCGGTTTACGAATACGGTAGAAGATGTTTCCTGTTGTGGGGAGACTCCCGGTAAGGCTGCTAAAAGAATTCAGATCTGTCACGGTGGCCCAGCCCGCAACGTCTTTGAAATAAGGATTAATGGGGGTAGGCGTTTTTCCATTATTGACGTGGTTTCCAGAGCCCATCAAGCCGTGGCGTCCGATACCGGAGGAGCCGCCGTTGGTGTCATATAAATCAGGAAAATCGAGAAGGAGGTGTCCGCTTTCGTGAATGAACGTTCCAATTGGCACTGCGGAAGTGCGGGCATTGGTAATTTGGTAATCATCGATAAAGAGATCGTTGCCACCTGTTCCGACATTGAGATCAGGTGAGAGATGCCAGCGATGCGGCCAGAGCCCGTCAGGCCACACCCCTGAGTCTGGTCCTGCAAAGAGAATGTTAGTGGCTAGAACTCTTTGTCTCGAATTAGTCGAAAGGCGGGTGAAATCAAAATTCTGCCTTTTCAGGATATTAACGGCATGTTCTGTGACCAGCCTACCGGCGAACCCTCCATCTCTCAGGGTTAGGTTCGTGGGATAGTCGGCAAAGTTATACCAATTCCGCGGGTTCGGTAGCGTGATAATATTTGTAACAATTTGGGTGTAGACAACTTGGCCGAGTGACTGTTGTTCAAAGTAATCTCTCACAGACCCAGTATTGCCATCATCTGAATAGCCTACCTGATTGCAGAAGCGTTCCATTTTACTCTGACTTGCCGGGAAGTTAACCGGGTCGAAGCCTGCAGTTCTGGTATCGTCCGGAAATTGAACCAAAATGGTCAATCCGACAAATTCCTCCACATTTGCCATGTTTTCTCGGGAGGTTTCTTCTGATTTTTCGAATGTTTCGGACATTCGTTTTTCTGCTGTTCGACGTCGAGCCGCAGCTCTGACTTTTTTTTGCCAGCGCTCATCTTCATCTGGGGTAAATCGCTGACGTCGCTGGTGAACTTTTTCTAGAATTCGTTTTTTGGGAAGACAGAGATGTTTGGGTCGATTTTTACTCGGTTCAGAGCCTACGATATCGCTACTACAGATGAGTTCATTTTGATCGTCATCCAGCTCGGAGTAGTAATAATTCAGATCTTCTTTATTGAGTGTGACGGTATACCCTTCAGTGGTTTCGGTTCTTCCGTAGAATTCATTACCAAAGACTCGAAGTGAAATTTTGGTCCCGTCTGATTGAGTCCATTCTGTCTCACGTCCGGTGTCTGGGTAGGGTGCCGCGATGAGGAAACTACTGAGTAAGAGCCCGAGAAGGGCTATCTTTATCGAGAAAGCGGTTAGATTCATAGATCGAAGGATGAAAGGGGAATTTCTACGAATGTAGCGATCCGAATGGTGAGGTCTGTTTAATAAATATAGAGCTCTCAAAGGGAGTGGGGACCCTTGCTCAATATGAATTTTAACTATTCGAGAACGCGATCGTAATAATATTGATGTCTTATGTGCTCTTTGTTGGCTAGAAATGCGAGACTAAATCCTTGGCCATTGGGTTAAATAAACATGAGAATATGAGGTCTCGTTCTTTAGCGATTTTAGCTTGGGAACCATTCTTGAAGAAAGTCAGCGCTCGCAAAAATCATCGCACGGCTTGCGGTGCTCAGTCTGAGGCGTTAAATCCCTGCGCGTTGAAAATCACTTATCCAGATTTGCCTGTTGCTCGGCGGAGGGATGAAATCCTCGATGCCATGCGTTCTTCCCAGATCGTGGTAGTGGTGGGGGAGACGGGTTCTGGGAAAACGACTCAGCTTCCTAAGATGGCGCTGGAGCTTGCTCGTGAGGAGCAGCGCGAAGGGCGCATCGCTTGCACCCAGCCACGACGGCTCGCGGCGACTTCGGTGGCTCGGCGGGTGGCGGAGGAACTTCAGGTGGAAGTGGGAAAAGAGGTCGGCTGGCAGGTCCGCTTTACCGATGTCGCTTCGAAGGACACGCAGGTGAAATTCATGACGGACGGGATTTTGCTCGCTGAAACTCAAGGTCAGCGCTCCCTGAAGCAATATCACACCATCATCATCGATGAAGCGCACGAGCGGTCGCTTAATATTGATTTCTTACTCGGTTATCTAAAACGGCTGACTCAGCAGCGGAAGGATCTCCGCATTTTGATCTCATCGGCCACGCTGGATGCGGGGCGATTCTCAGAATTTTTTGGGAACTGCCCGATTGTCGAAGTCGAAGGGCGCACCTTTCCGGTGGAGGATGTTTTTCTGCCAGAATACGAAGGGGGCGAGCGGCTGAAAGAGCACGTGCTACGCGGGGTGGAGTATGTCACTGATCTTGACCCCGATGGTGATGTGCTCGTCTTTCTTCCCGGTGAACGTGAGATCCGGGAGTGTGCGGAGATGATTCAGGGGCAGGGATTTTCTAATACCGAGGCTGTCCCCGTTTTTGCACGCCTTTCACTCGCGGATCAGGAAAAGGTATTTCGGAGGAGTGGAAAGCGGCGTGTCTTCTTAGCGACGAATGTGGCAGAGACTTCCCTCACCATTCCCGGCATCGTCAGTGTGGTCGATAGTGGCATGGCGCGAGTGAGCCGCTTCAGCCCAGCACGTCAGGTTCAGAGTCTCCAGATCGAGATGATCTCGCAGGCGAGCGCGCGCCAACGGCGTGGACGCTGTGGCCGAGTCCGAGAAGGTATCTGTGTGAAGCTTTATGATGAAGAAACGCTCGAGATGGCTCCCGAGTTTACTGACCCTGAGATCCGGCGCAGCGCACTTTCTGGGGTTATTTTGAAAATGCTCTCGCTTGGCTTAGGGGATGTGCGTGAATTTCCGTTTTTGGATCCACCAGGACCGCGTGCCATCAATGAGGGCTTAAAAACTCTCGAAGAAGTCGGTGCACTACCGAAAAAGACTGAGACGAAACTCACCGAGACCGGATGGCGTCTTGCTAAACTTCCCCTCGATCCTCGCTTAGGGAAAATGCTCATGGAGAGTGAAGTACGAGGAGTGTTTGAAGAAGTGCTCATTATCGTTTCTGGGCTTTCGGCAATGGACGTGCGGGAACGGCCGCAGGGGAAAGAGGAAAAGGCAGACCAAGCGCAGCAGCAGTTTCTCGATCAAAAATCTGACTTTGGGGTTTTTCTCAATCTCTGGAAAATTACCCAGGAATTAAAAGGAAATCAGCTTCGCCGTTATTGTGAGAAGCATTTCTTGAGCAATCGGCGAATGCGGGAGTGGGTGGGCATTCATGCCGAGCTTCGCCGAGCTTTTAAAAAGACTTCGGTTAAGGAAAAGGAAATCAATTCGGCTGCGGATGTTTATGCGGAGGTGCATAAATCTGTCCTCAGTGGCGTTCCAAAACAGATCGGAGTCTGGGATAAGGAGAAACGTCACTATCACGGAGTCGCCAATAAACAGTTTGCGGTCTTTCCTGGGTCTGGACTTTTTAAGAGTAAGCGTGCGCTCTGGGTGCTGGGATTTGAGCTCGTAGAGACCTCTCGTTTATGGGCGCGGAAGGTGGCTGAGATTGATCCAAAGTGGCTTGAGGAAGTCGTGCCTCATCTCTGCCGGAGTAAGCTGCACTCGCCGTATTGGAATGAGCAGCAAGGAGCTGTGTATGGGCTGGAAGATGTTATCCTCGGTGGTCTCACGGTGGTGGAAGGGCGTCGGGTCTTTTTTGGTCGCGTGAACCCAAAGGCTGCTTTCGAGGTCTTCGTCCGAGAGGCGCTCGTGGATGGAAAGATGCGTGGGAAGCATCTTGTCTTGCAGAATTTAACCTGGGTTAAACGTGAGATTTTTAAGGCCGAGCGGAAGTTGCGGCGCGTGGGTTACCTGTGGGATGAAGTTGCGGCATATGATTTCTTTTTCGAACGCCTTCCCGTGGAGATCAATACCACAAAAGGCTTTCTTAAGCACGTCGAGCAGAAGGAAAATTCCGAGAAGCTCACGGTTCGATTTTCTGATCTTATCTGGGAGGAGGGGATTGAAGACGAACTCAAATTATTTCCAGATCGGGTCGAGCATGCAGGGCGGAAGTGGAAGCTGAATTATATTAGTGATCCAGAGGCGGAGGATGATGGCATGACCTTTGAGGTGGGGATTGATCAGCTCCTAAAATTTCCCGATTATCTCCTAAGCTGGGGCGTGGCAGGGATTCTTGCAGAGCGGGTAGAGCTTCTCATTCGAAGTTTGCCGAAAGATTGGCGTGTCGCGTGTCAGCCCATTGCGCAGCGGGTGGAGGATTTTCTCACCACTTGGGAAAACTGGGAGCCCCAGACTTCCTTATCTGAAGCAGTGCTGGAATTTCTTCAGGAACACATCGCCCCTACCATCGATGGACTTGATGAAAGTCGGATTCCATTTCATCTACGCCCGAAGATCCGGGTCCGTGATGAAAAAGGGAAGGTCATGGCCTTCGGTGAAGATGCTCGTGCTATTAAGGAGAAGCTCGCTGCCGTATTACGAGAGCGCCGGGAAGCCGCTGCAAATGAGGAATGGGAAATGACTGGAGGTGAGGTCTGGAGTTTCGGGGAAGTGCCTGAAGAAGCTGAGGGGATTTTTCCCGCGCTTGTCGATGAAGGCGAGACGGTGGGAATGCGGGCTTATTTAGAGAGAGAAGAGGCGCACGAAAGCCATCGTGCCGGAGTGGTGCGGCTTTTCATGATGGAGCACGCGGAGCATGGCGCTTACGTGAAGAAAAATTTCCCTCTTCAGATGGGGGGGCGGCTCATGCTGCCTCTCTTGCCAGAGCGAACTCTTGACGACTTGGTGCGCGTTTCAGCAGAAGGAGCACTCGGTCACTTGCCGCGGAAGGAAGAGGATTTCGAAAACGCAGCAAAAGAAGGAAGAGGAGAGTGGTTTGGCTGTGCCCAAAAAGTAGGTGAAGCGATGGAGGGAGTGGCAGAAGCTGATGGTCGGGTCCGAGATTGGATGAATCGACATCGGCAGGATCATCACCTTGGCGAGGTTGTTCACCAGCTAGAAGAGCAGCGAGAGTGGCTTCTGCGTTCCGGATTTTCTTGGAAATCAGGTTATCTCCGGACGAAGCGTTATCAACGATTCTTCCGTGGTATGGAAGAGCGGATCAAGCGCCTTGAATCTCATCCCATTTTACGAGATGAAGAGAAGCAGGATCAATTTTTACCGCTCTGGGAGGATTGGTTTGCTCTCTGGACGGAGCGACCAGAAGCGACTCGATTATGGGAGATCGGCTGGATGCTGGAAGAATGGCGTCTTCAGCTCTTTGCACCCGGGATCCCTCATGTGGGGAAGGTGAGTGCAAAGCGTATTGAGAAGCTTTTAGAGATCTGAGTTATTCTGCAGGGGAAATGGAAATTTCGATTCCCTTGCTTGTCGGGGTGTTGCTTGTATCAGCGGTGGAGTCTACGGGGACGAGTGCATTGGCCTCGGGGAAATAGGCGGCAGCGCTTCCCTGCGGGATGTCGTAGGGGATCGCTTGGAAATTTTTCGCGTGCCGTTGATCACCTTTCCAGTGGCTGGTGATATCGACAGATTGCGTTGGTTTGAGCCCGTGTGCTTTCATGTCCTGAGGATTGAGGAAGATGATTCGGCGGGCGTGACCAATGCCACGGTAGCGGTCGTCCATTCCGTAGACTGTGGTGTTATACTGATCATGGCTTCGCAGCGTCTGCAGGATGAGATGATCTTTTGCGACCTTGAGCGTTTCGACAGGAGAGGGGGAGAAATTGGCCTTTGCGTTCTGTGTTTTCCAAGTGCGTTTTTTTGCTCCGTTCGGGAGATAGAAGCCTCCGTCTTGGCGCGCTTTGGAATTGAAGTCGTCAAATCCAGGGATGACTTTTTCAATCAAACTACGAATTTCATCGTAGTTTTCTGCGAGCTTCTTCCAAGAGATTGTCGGAGTGTCACCAATTAAGGCGCTGGCGATGCCTGCGATGATGGCTGGTTCACTCTTGAGTTGATCTGAAATTGGTTCAAGAGATCCTCTGGAGGCCTGCACGATTCCCATGGAGTTTTCACAGGTGATGAACTGTGGGCCACTGGTTCCTAGGTCGACATCGCTGCGTCCTAGGCAGGGAAGGATGAGGGCTGTTTCTCCAGTGATGAGGTGACTACGGTTGAGCTTGGTCGAGACCTGACAGGTGAGCCGGCACTTTCTCAAGGCTTCGGCGGTGAATGAGGTGTCGGGTGAGGCCTGGAGGAAATTCCCTCCCATGCCGAGGAAGACTTTCGCATCACCACGATGCATGGCCTGAATAGCCATTACGGTGTCATGGCCTGAAGCACGGGGAGATTTAAATTCGAATACTTCATCGAGTTTATCATGAAAGGGCGGAGGCATTTTTTCATAAATACCCATGGTTCGATCTCCCTGGACATTACTGTGACCACGCACGGGGCAGAGGCCGGCACCCTCGCGGCCGACAGCACCGATCAGGAGATGGAGATTGCAGATCTCACGGATGGTGACGACGGCATTTTTATGCTGAGTGAGTCCCATGGCCCAGCAGGTGATGAGGCGCTTTTGGCCTCTCAAGATGGTGCGAGCCAGGGTTTCGATTTCTTCTCGCAAGATCCCGCAGTCTTCAAGAAGTTGAGGCCATGTCGATGCTTCAACTGCTCTGAGATAGTCTTCGATTCCAGCGGTGTGTTTCTGGATAAAGTCGTGATCAAAAATACTCTCACCTTCGTCTTCCCACTCTTTCCAGGTCTTTGCGATGGCTCGTAGGAGAGCATGATCGCCATTGGGTTTGATCTGAAGGTATTGGGATGTGAGAGGAGTGGCCTTACCGAGAAGGCCGCTGACTTTTTGCGGATGAGCGAAGGCGAGAAGGCCAGCTTCTTTGAGTGGATTGACCGCGATGATTTTTGCTCCGTTCTCGACTGCTTGTTCGAGAGAGCTGAGCATGCGGGGATGGTTTGTGCCTGGGTTTTGCCCGATGCTGATGATGGTGTCAGCGGCGTGGATGTCATCGAGAGAAACAGTGCCTTTTCCGATGCCAACGGCGGCATTCATGGCTGCGCCACTGGACTCGTGGCACATATTTGAACAATCAGGGAGATTGTTGGTGCCAAAATGGCGAACCATCAGTTGGTAGAGAAAAGCGGCTTCATTACTGGTGCGACCGGAGGTGTAAAAGATCCCTTCATTGGGATCATCAAGAGCTTTGAGTTCCTTCGCGATAAGAGTGAAGGATTCTTCCCAGCTGATGGGCTCATAGTGGTCAGAGCCAGCACGTTTGATGACAGGTTCGCAGAGTCGTCCCTGGGCTTCATGCCAGGCGTCGGATTGTTCTAAGAGGTCACTGAGTGAGTGTTCTTGGAAGAACTCGGCGGTGATTTTTCGTTTTGTTGTTTCGGAGGCGATGGCTTTAGCCCCATTTTCACAAAATTCAGCTTTAGCGCGATGGTCATCCGGGTCTGGCCAAGCACAGCTAGGGCAGTCAAAGCCCCGCTGTTGATTGACTTTTAGGAGCGCCTTGGTACCGCGGATGAGCCCAGCCTGTCCGATGACGTGCTGGAGTGACGAACCTACTGCAGGTAGGCCCGTGGCCCATTTCTTAGGAGGGCTGAGATCCAGTTGGTCTTCAGATTCAAAGGTGGTTTCATCGTTGGTAGCCATGGCGTGCGTAGAGGGTTATTTTTCGGTCTTTTTAGGGGCGACAAATTTGGCTTCTTTAAGTTCTTTTTTGATATTCAAAAAGATCCAATGCCCATTCACCGAGTGAGTGGGGAAGCCACAGGCGAAGGCGAATTTTCCGGCTTCATCAGCGACGAATTCAAAGTTTTCGATGGCAGAAGTCGTTCCTTTGAGAGGGGATGGAGTGGAGGCCCCATCAAAGTACGGTTCATCTCCGAGATTGATCTTCGTGCTGGCTTCTTCCGCGTCGACCACGATCAGGCTGTGAGGGACAGCGCTGTTATTGCAGAATTTCACTTTAACTTTCCAGCCGACAGGGATTTCGTAGCCTCCTTTTCCTTTCGAAAAGCCATTAAAGTTCATGCCATAGTTGCTTTTATCAAAGGTGGCAACGATGTGGAGAGTTGCTTCTTTCTTCTCCGCATCTTGTGCTAGAAATACGGGCGCAGTGAAGGTTCCATTTGGCTCCACGGTGTGGCAGTGAGATGGGGCATCTGCCGTTTTCGAAGCGGGGTCCTCGGCAAAGACCAGTGAACTACTGGCGACGAGGCTAAAGAGGTTGATAATAGAGCGAGGTGTCATGGTAAGATAAAAGATAATCTAAAAAGGAAGAATGAGCCAGAGGATAGATCCTCTGGCTCATGATATTAAATTAAGTGAATAAGAGTTCCGGTGAAGGAGGTGGTTATTTCTTAGGCTCGAGAGGGATTGTTTCAGCGCCGCTAGGGACTTTATCTGATTCGACAAGCATCCAGAGTGCACCGCGCTCATTATCCTTTGGCTGCACTGGGCCTCCGTAGTTGGCATGGGCTGTGGTCATGTAGATGGTGCCGTCTTCAGCTTCGCCAGCTCCGGTTGGCATCAGGGTGCTATCGAGGAGTTCTTCCATTGCCCACTGGCCGTTATCCACGTGCTGCATCCCCCAGATTTTTCCAGAGCCCCAGTCAGCAACGAAGTAAGTGCCATCAAGGCTGGCATATTTACTTCCCCGATAAACGCCGAGTCCAACGACGCAAATTCCTTCTCCAGCGTGGGTGTATTCGCCAATCGGAAGGACTCCGACGACGGGAGCATTTTTCTTACTCAGTGGGAACGGGTGAGTGCCGCACATAAATTTCCAGCCGTAGTTTTCACCGCCTTTCGAGGATGCGGGTTGAAAGTTAATTTCTTCCCAGTGGTTCTGGCCGACGTCTGCAATGTAGAGATCTCCAGTCTTACTATCGAAGTTCATTTTCCAGGGGTTCCGGATGCCGTATGCCCAGATTTCAGGACGTGCGGTGGGCTGGATCTTGGCAAAGGCTTCTTCCGTAACGCCAAAGAGAACCATTTGAGTTTTCGGGGTGATGAAGGGATTATCTGCTGGAATCCCGTAAGCGCGGTCAGGAGTGGAGGTGTTGACGTCAATACGGAGGATTTTTGAAAGGAGCGTGTCCATGTCCTGGCCTGCATTGAGGACGTCTCCCTCCCAGCCACCGTCACCGGAGCCAATGTAGAGGTAGCCATCTGGGCCAAAGGCAAGTTCTCCACCATTGTGGTTCGCATATGGCTGTTCGATCTGCATGACTACGCGAACTGATTTTTTATCAGCCTTATTCGGGTTCTCCTTATCGACGGTATATTCGACGATGAAGCTATCACCATTGAACCACATGTCAGAATAGTGAATGTAGAATTTCCCGTTATTTTTAAAGTCGGGGTGGAATTCCATATCGTAGAGTCCCTGCTCTAGGAATGAGCTCACAGTGGTGTCTGAGATATTTAAGAAGGCTCTTTTCCGGCTCTGGATTTTCCCGTCTTTATCGATGATGCGGACGTAGCCATCACGCTCCATGACGAAGATTCGGCCCGTGCCATCTTTAGGGCAGGCGACATTGATGGGATCGATGAGGTCTCCGACAACTTTGACTAAATTAACGGAAACTGGTTTTGGGAGTTTCGCTTTTCCGGGTTGGGTGACCTGCTCAATCGATTGAGGGATTTTATTTCCGGCGTCTTGGGCGGTAGCGAGGCTGAGCCCGAGAGACATGACGAGCGCGCTTGCTGCGAGCGGTTGTTTTAATGAGTACATGGTATATTTAGATTAGGAATTTAGATGGTGTTTTGAGTCGACTGGCTTAACTAAGATGTTTGCGAAGAAGCCAATGACGAGAAGGGCAGCCATGGTGTACATGGTGGTGTTATAAAGAGTAGGAGTGGGGTCAATTGCTCCCTCGGGGGCGATTTCCATCAATTTTTGAACGGTGACGGTTTTCGCATTTTTTAGTTCTTCGAGTTTCTCGATTGGGGCTCCAAATTTTTCCAAGAAGAGCGCGGGATCGATTTTTGAAGCGAGGTTATCTACCGCCTTATTGATGGAGCTGGCTCGGAGTTTTGCGATTGCGACTGGCCCTAATACTCCTGCGATACTCCAGGCGGTGAGAAGACGGCCGTGGATTGCGCCGACAAACTTGGAGCCAAAGAGATCTGCGAGGTAAGCAGGGATGGTCGCGAAGCCTCCGCCATACATGGTGAAGATAATCATGGTAGCGGCGTAGAAACTAATGAAGGAACTCGACATGGTGGACGCTCCCGCATTTGCTGCGGACCACGGGATCGAGAGATAGAGAGCACAGCCTAGGACAAAGAAGATGGTGTAGGTGGCCTTTCTGCCAATCCAGTCAGAGATGCTGGCCCAGAAAAATCTCCCCACCATATTAAAGACGGAGATCATGAGGACGTAATTGGCGAAGAAGAACCCGGCTTTTGCTTCAGCGGAGAGGCTGGTGCCGAAAATTTCTCCAATCATCGTTTTAGCCACTCCGATGACTCCGATGCCAGCGGTGACATTCATGCAGAGGACAATCCAGAGCATGACGAATTGCGGGGTCTTCATGGCGGAAGAAATGCCGACATCATTCTGAGTCATCATTTTTTTAGAGGCAGTGTCAGCAGGGGGAGACCAGCCATCTGGCTTCCAGCCTTCTGCGGGAACACGGTAGGCCATTGCCGCGATGAGCATGACAATGAGATAGAGGATGCCGAGAGTCAGAAAGGTCATAAAGGCTCCGGTATTTCCTGTGCCCACGGCGTAGACACCTGGCAAAAAACCTTCTCCTAGACTGGAAAGGTCAGCTGCGGAAGCAACGATGACTTCTTGTTTTCCAGCTGCGGTTTCAACAAAGCGGACACCATTTTCAGTGATGAGTGGGACGTCACCTTCTGGTCCCAGAAAGTCTGGTTTTTGCGAGAATTTCGCTAAGAGCCAGCGCTTCATCGGAGCGCCTAGCATGGCTCCACCTCCGAAGCCCATGATGGCCATGCCGGTAGCCATACCTCGGCGGTCTGGAAACCAGCGGATGAGCGTACTCACTGGCGAAACATAGCCCAGCCCTAGGCCACAGCCTCCTAGGACGCCATAGCCGAGGTAGAGTAAGGGGAGGCTGTGAAATTTAATCCCAAGTGCGCCGACAATGAAGCCGCCACCCCAGAGAATCGCGGCGGTGACTCCGACGCAGCGAGGCCCTACCTTTTCTAACCAACGCCCGGCTATCGCTGCTGCTAAGCCTAGAAAAACGATGGCGATACTGAAGATCCAGACAATATGTTCAAATTTCCAATCGCTCGCGGCGGCGCCGACTACTCCAAGCTCTTGAGAGAGAGGGGTGTTAAAAACACTCCACGCGTAAACTGAACCGATGCAAAGATGAATGGCGATTGAGGCCGGTGGGACGAGCCAGCGGTTGAACCCTGGCTTTGCGGTGATGGACTCCTTGAGAAGAAATTTAGGAATGGGCATGGTGGACGACGATGATGAAGTAGGAGCCGGCTCGAGGTCCCATGCGATTAGCCGAGACTATAAACCAACTTCTATGGGAGTCATGACGTCAATTATTTGAAGTGAGATCAAGAGCATTCACGAATTTTATGACTTAGATTAATTATGACGGTGCCGTGGTGTTATCTGTCACCTTACTGCCGCCTCTGCAACAGCCTGCGCGATGAGTGGTGGCACGGTCCGATCGAGCGGGCTTGGGATGACTTGATCGGCAGTGGGGTTTTCGACGGCGGCGGCGAGAGCATGGGCGGCGGCGATTTTCATAGCATCGGTGATCTGGGTCGCTCCGGCGTCGAGGGCACCACGGAAGATGCCAGGAAAGGCGAGCACGTTATTGACCTGATTTGGGAAATCACTCCGACCTGTTCCGACGACAGCGGCCCCTGCGGCGATAGCGAGATCAGGCATGATTTCGGGTTCGGGATTGGCCATGGCGAAGATAATGGGATTTGGAGCCATGCTGCGGATTTCTTCTTCACCTATAAGATTTCCCTTACTGACCCCGATGAAGACATCGGCTCCTTGTAAGACATCAGCGAGAGAGCCAGGGGCGTTGTTTCTGTTAGAAATCGTGAGAAGCGCTTTTTTGCTCTCATTTAGATCGGTCCGGCCGGAGTGAATGGCACCTTTCGAGTCACAGATAATAACATCATCAACGGGGACGCAGACGTCGGTGCTTTGGCCAGTACAGCGTAGAAGGCGAGCAATGGCGGTGCCTGCCGCGCCCGCACCATTGATGACGACCTTTACGGTACTGGGATCTCGTTTGAGATAGCGACAGGCATTGAGAAGAGCGGCGAGGAGAACGATGGCAGTGCCATGCTGGTCATCATGAAAAACAGGGATGCCGAGGTCTTGGAGGCGAGCTTCGATTTCGAAACAACGCGGAGCTGAAATGTCTTCCAGGTTGATTCCGCCAAAGACGGGGGCGATACGGCGCACCGTTTCGATGATCTCTTCCGTTTCCTGGGTTTCTAGGCAGATAGGCCAGGCGTTGATATCGGCGTATTCTTTAAAGAGGAGCGCTTTTCCCTCCATGACTGGAATGGCGGCGTGAGGGCCGATATTTCCAAGGCCTAGGACGGCAGAGCCATCGCTGACAACGGCTACGGAATTACTCTTGAGAGTGAGCTCTCGAGTTTGGCTTTGATCTTTAGCAATGGCGAGACAGGGCTCTGCCACACCTGGAGTGTAGGCTAGGGAGAGGTCGTCCTGAGTGCGCACGGGCATCTTATTGTGGATGCCGATTTTTCCGCGAAGCTGACGGTGGACCAGTAGGCTGCGTTCTCCGATTGTGGGATTCATCATTTTTTAAAATAGGTTAAATAGCTCCGTAGGAAAGCATTGCATCGGCGACTTTGATAAAGCCTGCGATGTTAGCTCCTTTGACGTAGTTGGGGTGTTTTTCATCGGTCCCGAACTCGACACACCGGCTGTGGATTTGACGCATAATGAGCTGGAGTTTTTCATCAACTTCCTCACGGGTCCACGAGAGGCGCTGAGCATTCTGGCTCTGCTCTAAGCCGGAGACTGCGACTCCGCCCGCATTGGCTGCCTTTCCTGGAGCGAAGAGGATTTGATGATTTTCGAAAACCCTGACCGCATCCAGATGAGTTGGCATATTGGCTCCTTCGGCGAGGGCACGGAGACCATTCTTGACGAGAGTTTCGGCATCTTCGGCCATGAGTTCGTTTTGAGTAGCGCAGGGGAGGGCTACTTCTACGGGCACGGACCAAGGGCGTTCGCCGGAGTGATAGCTTGCCTTCGGGAAATGATCGAGGTAGTCAGAAATGCGACCGTGCTCGACTTCTTTGATCTGCTTTATGATATCGAGCTTTTCCTGCGTGAGGCCCTCGGAGTCATGAATAAAGCCGCCGGAGTCAGAGAGGGTCAGCACCTTGCCTCCGAGTTCGATGGCTTTTTCTGCCGCGTAAAGAGCGACATTTCCTGAGCCGGAAATGGCGACTTTTTTGCCCGCGATGGAATCACCCGCATGGTTAAGCATATTTTCGACGAAGTAAACGCAGCCATATCCGGTGGCTTCCTTGCGCACGAGGCTGCCTCCGAACGAGAGTCCTTTCCCAGTTAGTACGCCGGTGAACTGATTTTTGAGCCGCTTGTATTGGCCGAAGAGGTAGCTGATTTCGCGAGCTCCTACGCCGATATCGCCAGCGGGAACATCGGTATGCTCACCGATGTGATGGTGAAGCTCAGTCATGAGAGCCTGGCAGAAACGCATGATCTCACGGTCACTTTTCCCCTTTGGGTTGAAATTTGCTCCTCCCTTGGCTCCACCCATGGGGAGGCCAGTGAGACTATTTTTAAAGGTCTGCTCAAAGCCAAGAAATTTCAGGATACTGAGATTGACGCTCGGATGAAAGCGGAGCCCGCCTTTGTAGGGGCCGATTGAATTGTTGAACTGCACCCGGTGCGCCCGATTGACACGAATATTTCCATCGTCGTCTTCCCAGGTAACGCGGAAGGAGACAATACGGTCTGGCTCGGTCATACGTTCCAGGATGCGTGCTTCCCGATAGTGTGGGTGTGCATCGATGTATGGCATGAGCGTTTCTGCGACTTCCTGCACTGCTTGGTGGAATTCAGGTTCATGAGGGTTACGTTTTTTTAAGCCCTTCATGAAACATGGTAAATCCTTGCAAAAGAGATCATCATTCATGCTGGGTAGGACCAGAAAAGAGCGGTGCCTATTCCATTCACGATCTCTGGTGGGGCTGATTTTTCCGGTGAGTTTTTAAAGTAGAGGGTTGCCATTTTGGTCGGAAGGCGGCACGGAAGGGGAGACCAATGAGTGCAAAATCATTTCGAATCGCTGTCGGTGCCGATCACGGTGGAGTTGAGCTTAAAGATGCCATCGTGGAGGCGCTCAAGGGGGCTGGCCATGAGGTGATCGATTATGGGACTCATGGGACCGGTTCAGTCGACTATTCAGATTTTGCGAATGAGGTGGGCCGAGCCGTTCATGAAGAGCGTGCTGAGCGTGGTATTCTCTGTTGCACCTCTGGAGTAGGCGTTTGTCTCACCGCAAATCGCTTCCGCGACGTGCGTGCGGCGAATGTCCGTACCGTAGAAGAGACTCAGGTGACGCGTTCTCATAATAATGCGAATATTCTCTGTCTGGGGCAGAAGGCCATTGATACCGCGACGGCCCTTGAAATGGTGACCGCTTTTCTGGAGACTGAATTTGAAGGTGGCCGTCATGAGCAGCGCCTCTGCAAAGCTTCCGGTAGCCGTCTTGCCATGACTGATGCTGAAGTCTTCGAGGCGATCAAAGGAGAAGAGCGTCGTCAGCGCAGTCACATTGAGCTCATTGCTTCGGAAAATTTTGCCAGCCCTGCGGTGATGGAAGCGCAAGGCTCTCTTCTGACCAATAAGTATGCGGAAGGTTATCCTGGGCGTCGGTGGTATGGAGGTTGTGAAAACGTCGACGTCGTAGAAGAGCTAGCAATTAAGCGCCTTAAAGAACTCTTTGGGGCTGAACATGCTAACGTCCAGCCACACTCAGGCTCGCAGGCAAATACCGCAGTTTATTTCGCAGTGCTGAAGCCTGGTGATAAAATTCTCACCATGGATCTTGCTCACGGTGGTCACCTCACTCACGGGCACCCGGCGAACTTCTCCGGTCGTCTCTACGATGTTACCCACTATGGCGTGAGTGCGGAGGACGAGCACATTGATTACGACGCTCTCGAAGCTCAAGCGAAGGAAGTGCAGCCAAAGCTCATCACCTGCGGGGCCAGTGCCTACTCTCGTGAGATCGACTTTGCCCGCATGGGAGAGATTGCTAAGTCTGTTGGAGCCTACCTTTTCGTCGACATGGCACACATTGCCGGACTCGTTGCTGCTGGCGTTCATAACAGCCCAGTGCCGCATGCTGATTTCGTCACTTCCACAACGCACAAATCACTCCGTGGACCTCGCGGTGGCATCATTCTCTGTAAAGAAAAGTATGCGAAGAAGATCGACGGTCGTGTTTTCCCAGGAGTACAGGGTGGCCCTCTGATGCACGTTATCGCAGCGAAGGCGGTCTGTTTTGGTGAAGCTCTCAAGCCGTGCTTCAAAGACTACCAGGCCCAAGTCGTGAAAAATGCGCAGGCCATGTCTGCTCAGCTCGAGTCTCACGGTTACCGCATTGTCTCCGGTGGCACCGATAACCATGTCTTTATGGTCGATCTTCGCCCCGTTGGCCTCGATGGCTCCATCGTTTCCGATACGCTTGATAAAGTCGGAATCACGGTGAACAAAAACTCCATTCCGTTCGATGAAGCAGGTCCGATGAAGCCAAGCGGAATCCGGATCGGAACTCCTGCCGTGACGACTCGCGGCATGGAAGAGAACGATGTCGTGCAAGTTGCTGACCTCATTCATGAAGCACTCGAAGCTCGTGAAGACGAGTCCAAGCTCGCTGAGATCAAAGAGCGAGTCTTTGCTTTCAATGCAGCGTTCCCTCTTCCTTGGTAGGTTGGAAATTCTGAACTCTTTTTAAAGCCGTCGCTCTACTTTAGGGTGACGGCTTTTTTCTGATGTGGGGAACCGCAAAGACGCGAAG
>CALGMJ010000236.1 GCA_937958875.1 uncultured Verrucomicrobiales bacterium
CTCTTTCCAAAAGCTAGTCCTACTCTAGATTTTCGGTGAGCAGCTCGCCAAGCAAAGCCTTGATCTGAGCCGCTTCTGAAGAACGAATCACTTGAGCTGCCACCTCTCTCGCTTCTTTAAGCAAAGGAGTGTCTGCTAAAAATTCTGGAAAACGTAACTCGCCTAGCCCGCTCTGCCGCGTCCCTAGCACCTCTCCGGGCCCCCGCAGCCTCAAGTCCTCTTCTGCTATTTTAAATCCATCAAGGGTATCGGCCAAGATGGTGAGCTTTTCCACTCCGGTGACATTTTTCCCATCCGTCACAAGTACACAGTAGCTCTTATGCTCTCCCCTGCCGATACGACCGCGGAGCTGATGGAGCTGAGCAAGCCCAAATCGCTCCGCATTGAAAATCACCATAACATTCGCGTTCGGGACATCTACCCCGACCTCAATCACCGTTGTCGAGACCAGGACTTCGCTTTTCCCCTCTCGGAAACGACTCATCACAGCATCCTTTTCCTCGCTCGGCAGCTTTCCATGCAGGAGTTCGACCTCGAAATTTTTGAAGCGCTTTTGCCACTTCGGAAACTCCTCTACCGCGGAGGCTGCTTTGATGGACTCACTTTCTTCGACGAGAGGGTAAACAAGATAGAGCTGACGGCCTTCTTCGAGTTGATCGATGAGAAATTTCGTCATCTCCCGGACCTTAGGCTTAATACGCACTCCGGAAATAATCTTCCCACGCCCTGATGGCAGCTCGTCGAGAATGGAGACGTCAAGATCTCCATAAATGGTCAACGTTAAGGTCCGCGGAATTGGCGTTGCCGTCATGACCAGCACATCGGGCATGATCCCACGCTGAATGAGCTTACTACGCTGAGCGACGCCAAATTTGTGCTGCTCATCGATGACTATGAGCCCGAGGTCACGAAACTCCACCTTTCCAAAGAGCAGAGCATGGGTTCCGATGATAATTTGCGCACCCTGAAGATCTTCCTGCCGATCTGCCGTGACTAAGCCAACAGTCACCCCAAGCGGGGTCAGCCATTTTGAAAAAGTAAGATAATGTTGTTCCGCAAGAATCTGTGTCGGCGCCATGAGCGCTGCCTGGCAATCACTATCCACCGCCAGAAGCATGGCACACATCGCAACGAAGGTTTTCCCGCTACCAACGTCCCCCTGCAGGAGACGGTTCATAGGCCGGGCGGAGCGCATATCGGCAATAATTTCTTTGACGCTGCGCTTCTGCGCCCCAGTGAGATCAAAGGGTAGTGATTGATAAAACTCGGTAAGAAGGGCGGTCTTTTTAGCCAGCACCCGCCCCGTGAGACCTTGATTCGTTTTACGCCGCCAAAGCACTCGAAGCTGCTGGAGAAAAAATTCCTCCTTCGCAAAGAATCGCCGTGCTGCATCTGCTTGGCTGAGCCTTTCTGGAAAATGAACCTCGCGATAAGCTTCCAGACGCTGGTAAGTTTCGTCGACAGAAAATGTGGTTTCGAGCGAGCCCTCATCGACGCACTCGAGGGCTTGATAGAGAATTTCTCGTAACCGACGCTGAGCAATCCCACTGACATTACGATAAATCGGGACGAGACGCTCCAGATGAATCGAAGTTCCCGGCTCGAGATCGTTGACCACTTCAAATTCGGGATGATCGATGACGACCCCTCCGGCACTCTCCTTCGGCTTCCCGTAGAGAATGACCTCATGCCCCGTTGCCAAAACCTTCTGCATGAAAGGCATGTTGAACCAACGACAGGTCAGCCGAGCAAAAGCAATCCCTCCCGTTTCTTCGACGACAGCTTGGTAAAATCCCTTCCCACCAAACCCTTTCCGCTGAGTATCGATGACGAGACCCCGAAGGCAAACCGCAGGACCACCCGCTTGAGCAGGAAAGGCATCGAAACGCCGCCGATCTTCATAGCGCTTCGGGAGATGATCGAGCAGGGAAAGCAGGCAAGTAAAAGCCGCTTTTTCCAGCGCCTCGATTTCACGCCCCTTCAGCCAGGAGAGTTCTGCGATCGCAGCTTGAGCAGAAACCTTCATCAATCCTGAGCGTGGGCACGCACATTCTGAATACTAATCTGTAAACTCACCTTCCCTCGAAAAACATTACGATCGACCGTAAAGGCAATATCCCACGGAGGGTCAGGAAGATCGTGCACTCCTCCACCGAAGAAGATGGCATCACGTTCATCAAATCCCTGCCGGAGAAAAAGACGAAGGTGGTTATTTTTTAAACGCCTCGGCGGCTCCGTCAGCCAGACTTCCCGAGCCATAAAAATAGGCTGCGGATTGAGACTCCCAAAAGGCTGAAGAAGCTCGTACTTTGATAAGAAATCCAGACTCAGTTCACTCAGCTCTACTTCCGCATCGACATGGACTCGAGGCTTCAGCGCGTCAGAACAGCATCCTTCTGTAACATACTTCGCGAAGGCGGAGCGAAACTCATCGATCTGATCTTCGTTGATACTAAGCCCCGCCGCCATGTGATGCCCCCCTCCTGCGATCAGGTAGTCTCGGCAACAGCTGATTGCATCCACCAGTGAGACTCCGGTGACACTCCGCCCACTACCCTTCCCTACTCCGTCATCATCGATGGAAATCACAAAGGTCGGCTTATGATACATTCGCATGAGCCGAGAGGCTACGATCCCGACAACTCCAGCATGCCATCCACGAGATCCAACAACGATAATCGGTAATTCTTCGTACCCCGCGAGAAGGTCTTTCGCTTCTGCAAAAATCCGCTGTTCGAGCTGCTGACGCTCACGATTAAAATTTTCTAAATCATCAGCCAGTATTCGGGCCTCATTCGGGCAATCGGTGAGCAGGGTGGCCAGCGCTTGCTCTGGCACATCCATCCGCCCGGCCGCATTCAGCCGAGGCCCGATACGGAAACCAACATCCGCACTCGTCAGATGACCTTCTGTCCCAGTGAGCGCCATCAACGCCCGAAGACCGGGGCGCTTAGAAACAGCGAGACTCCGAAGACCGTGCCTGACGAGGAGACGATTTTCATCAATCAGGGGAACGATATCGGAAATGGTGGCAACAGCGACAAGGTCGAGCACTTCCTTTAAATCGACACCTTCTACCGGGCGCTGTTTTAATAAGGCGTGAGCGAGCTTAAAGACAACCCCGGCCGCACAGAGATACTGCCGCACATCACCGACAGCTTTAGGGTTTACAAGAGCGACACAGTCGGGCCGCCCATCCGATCCCATCTCATGATGATCTAAGACGACGGTATCTATGCCTCGTTCTTTAAGGGCTGAAATCGCCTCATGTGAAACAGTTCCGCAGTCCACCGTGACCATAAGATCTGGAAAAGCTTCCCCTTCCAGACAACGCCCCAGACCAGCATCACTAAGACCATACCCCTCAGAACTTCTACGCGGGATAAATGACCGTGGCTCAAGACCATAGCATTTTAAAATCCAACGTAAGAGAGCGATAGAACTGACTCCATCAACGTCATAGTCTCCGTAAATGCAAATCTGTTCGTCACGATCCACCGCTTCAAGAATACGATCCACCGCGACATCCATTTCCTCGATCTCGAACGGACAACTCAAGCCTGCGAGACGAGGTTTCAAAAATTGCTCCACCTGGCCAGGCTCAACTCCACGCTGCGCCAGCAAACGCCCTAAAATTTTTGGCATTCCCTCTGGAACGAGCTGCTCCCATCCCTCTGGAGCTTCGCGCATAACCCACTGCACCACGTCACAATACGGTCAGTTTTCCCAGACTCGACTGCCTCCCCCACGGGAGCCGACATCGTTGAGTGGGTGGTCCGCCCATCGCGAGCCACGCAGGGATTGTAAACTGATCCGATTTCATTTTTTTACAATGGCAGAGCACCTGAGCTGCCGCAAGAGAAAGAGCGAAAACTCTCCTAGCACTGAGATCATGCCAGTATAGCTTGGACCCATGTCAACACCCCACCGCGTCCTTATCATTGGCGGCGGCTTCGCTGGACTCAGCTGCGCTAAAGAACTGGCCAACGACGAACGCTTCGCCGTTACTTTACTAGATCGTCAAAATCATCACCTCTTCCAACCCTTACTTTATCAGGTAGCGACGGCATCCTTATCCGCCCCAGATATCGCCCGTTCCTTACGCGCGATTTTAACCCGCGCGGAAAACGTCTCGGTCATTCTCGATGAAGTGACCCGCATCGATCCTAAGGGAAAAACAGTCTATTCTGCAGAGAAAAGTTACTCTTACGACAGCCTCGTCCTCGCGGCAGGGGCGCGCACCTCTTACTTTGGCAACGACGAATGGGCTAAGCACACCATCGGCCTCAAAAGCTTGGACGATGCCGCAGAGATTCGCTCTCGAGTCCTTTCCGCTCTTGAGCAAGCAGAACGTTCTCAAGATCCTGAAGAGCAGAAGAAACTTATGACGGTCGCGATCATCGGCGGAGGCCCTACCGGGGTCGAACTTGCCGGCGCTTTTTCTGACCTTGTCCGTCGTGCGTTGAAGACCGATTTTCGCAAGATTGATCCAGCAGAACTCAGAGTCGTCATCATTCAATCCGGTGATCGCTTGCTGAAACCTTTCACTGAGGAGCACTCCGCCTATACCGAGGAGCGGCTTAAAAAGCTTGGGGTCAAAGTGATTCTTGGACCTCGTGTTGATCAGGTGGAAGAAGGCCGTCTCCACCTTAATGATGGCCGCTGGATCGAAGCTCACACTCTGATCTGGGCTGCTGGCGTGGGAGCCTCTCCACTTACTAAAGATTTCGCCTGCCCCCAAGACCGAGGAGGCCGTATTCAGGTCTATCCCGATCTCAGCCTACCGGACTATCCTGAAGTTTTTGCGGCTGGAGACCTAGTCTGCCTTGAGAATATTCCTGGAGTCGCTCCCGCTGCGACTCAAATGGGGAAACACATCGGCCAAAGTCTTTTAAAAGGAAAACGCAAGCCCTTCAAATATCGCGACAAGGGCATGATGGCCATTATCGGTAAAAATGCTGCCATCGCCGAGGCAAATGGCATCGATCTCAAAGGATTCCCAGCCTGGCTCGCCTGGCTCTTCATCCACCTAGCCTTCCTCGTCGGGTTCCGCAATAAGCTCTCAGTCCTCCTTTCCTGGGCCTTCAATTACCTCTTCGATAAACCCGGAGCCCGCGTCTTCACCACCGAACCTAAAGAAGAAAAAGCCCGAACCTCAGCAAGAGGCTCGGGCTAAAATAAGAAGTCACCGTTTACGGGCCTATGGCTGATTCACTTCTAGACGATAAAAGGCCCTCGCCGCCGCTCCAGTCGGCGGATTAGGATCTGAAAACATCATCATCGAGCTAGTGGGTGTGACGGGAGTCCCGATCTGCACCTCCGTGGCATCCGTTAAATCCGTGGTCCGGTTAAAGACGTATTCTATGGAGGGGTCGAGACCTGTGTAAGTCACCTCAAAGGCAGCGCCATTAAAGCCAAAATCAGCGATTTCAATCCCTGCCGGACTAGGACTAGAGATATCCCGAAGCATCAGAGCATTAATCTGAGTGGCACCTGTTCCCGAAGTGAAAATATACTCCTTCGTTTCAGCCGCGGTAAAAGTCCCGATAACATACTGACCTGGGAAATCAGACTCATTCCCTTCTTGACCAGAATTCAATTCAACAGTCTGTTCCTCAAGTAAATCTAAAGGATCAGTTGTAAATGTTCTGAAGCGAGATCGGCAACAACTACGAGTATCTACCACCCAAATTTGAAGCTGATACATCGTTCCAGGAGTCAACCCTTCCAACGCGACAAATCGACTCCTAGGGCTCCAAGTTCCCGTTGAAATTAAGTCCTCATAATCTTCATCCTCCCCTCGATCAAAGGGATCTAGATCAGTTGCCATACGATCTAAATTAGGCCCCCCCTCAGTAAAGACAATCCCACCTACAGTAATCTCTGCTCCACCGCTATTATATGCTGCGACCAAAACCCCGTTCATACTGATGTCAGACAGCGTCCCCGTAATATCTTGCGGAGTTTGCCATGTTACCGGAGTCAAGATCGAAGTATCATTAAATTCATCAGGATCCACTCCTCGCTCGACTTCAATATTATCGGGGATGGTATCATCATCGGTATCAACTGAGATTGGATTTGATGTAAAACCATTAATCGGATCTCCATTCACCTCTTCACCGTCACTAAGACCGTCTCCATCAGTATCCACTAGCAGTGGGTTCGAATCGTGCTCATCTATTTCATCTATATTCGAGAGGCCATCCCCATCGTCGTCATTATTCGGATCATTTGGAGCAGCATCCGGTCCGTCAAGAACCCCATCATTATCACTATCTTCTTCCAAAGGATTACTCATTGCTATGTTCACCTCTTCTCCATCACTTAAACCATCAGC
>CALGMJ010000237.1 GCA_937958875.1 uncultured Verrucomicrobiales bacterium
TCCGAAGACGCGGGAAAAGAACTCCCGAAATGCGCCATCATTCATCCCACGGATATGAACCCAACCGATCTTTCCGCCAGAGAGCTCTTCCGCTTTCGCACGCATCCGCTTTGTCCAACGTTGGTAGAGAAGCTCCATTTCCTTTCCTAGAGTTATAGGAAGAATCACTTCTTCACGCTCCGTTCCATCAGGTAAGACAAGCTTCAACAAAGTCCGCTCGTTAGCAAGACGGTCGAGGGACTGGTAGAAATTTTCTCCAGCCGCGAGTGGCTTCCCATTGATCTCCTTAATGATTGTTCCAGCAGGGACATCATCATCCAAGAGATCGAGTGGGCTCCGAGGAATCACCTCTAAAATTCGAATTCCAGGACCAGCGAAATTAAAGTCATAGAATACTCCAAGAGATGCCGTCCGAGCCGCTCCCTTATGCTTAGGCCGGTGAAATGCTCCCGTGTGAGAAGCATCGAGTTCTCCTAGCAGCTCACTGAGCATTTCTGCAAAGTCATCATTGTTATGAATAGCAGGGAGAAACTTACGATATTCCTTCCCATAGAAATCCCAGTCGACACCGTGAAAATCTTTTCGGTGAAACTTTTCTCGTACTTGGCGCCAGACATGATCGAACATCTGCTCTCGCTCTGCGGCAAGGTCGAGATTCATTTCTCCTCCATTCCCAAGAGTAGTAGCCTCTCCCTTATCCGTATCTACTGTCTGGATCTTCCCTGCCGCTAGGACGAAGAGTGTTTCACCTTCAGGATCAATCTCGAGTGAGAAGGTATCACGGTCACCCGCTTTTCCTAAAGTCGCTAAAATTTTAGTCTCACTGGTATGGAGTTCATTTTTCCAGACCTGAACCTTCCCGCGGCTGAGACTGAGATAGTAAAGATTCTTTCCATCTGCCGAGAGGGCGTAATCCTTTAACTCAGTGGAATGGATCGTGAGACGGCGGATCCGGTCTTCGACACTTTTAGCGTCGAGTTCTTTAGCTTCAAAGAAGATATCAGATTCACGCTTTTCCTCTTCTTCCTCGGAGTCTTTCTTCTCTGAATCTTCTCCTTCTTTGGCTTTTTTAGCTTCCTCTTCTTTTTCCTCCTCTTCGGTTTCGAAGGACTCAAGCCCTGCTTCATCAAATTCGTAGTAGCGGAGAGCTCGCTCGGTAAGGAAACCTGCGTAGACATCGCGGTCTGAGCCCCAACTTCCGTGAGCCTTACGCCCATGCCGATTAGAAACCCAGGTCACCCCTTCGCCATCCCAGCCCCACTTCGGAGCCATATCATAGTAGCCATTTTTACTGAGATCGATGACCTCACCTTGACCGTCTGCCGGCACCATGACGATGTTCTCCGCCCAGCGGTCTTTCTGTAGAAGCATGAACAGAATATTTTCTCCGTTCGGAGACCAGGAGAATGAGAGATCTCCATCGCTATATGAATAAGACTGACTTCCATCAAGGAGTGTCGTCACCTCCTTACTTTCAACATCGAGCACACAGAGCTGAACACGATCTTTCAGAAAGGCTACTTTCTTCCCGTCTGGCGACCACTGAGGCTGGAAAGTCTCATCCTCCGTCACCAGAAGTGGCGTTTCTTTCATCGCCGTCGCCTCATAGAAGTAAAGCTCCTCCTCTCTCACGATCTCTTTCGTATAAAGATTCCAGCTCCCATCCCGCTCTGAGGCATAAACAAGACTGTTTCCATCGGGATGAAAATCTACGGAGCGTTCTTGCTCTGGCGTATTGGTAATGCGCCGAGTCGCGGTGTAATCAACGGAGGTCACAAAGATTTCCCCACGCACAATGAACGCGACTTCAGTTCCGTCGGGAGAAACCGAAATCTCCTTCGCTGACTCGGCATGACTGACGAGACTGGTATTTGTCTTTTCGCCAGTACGAAGCTGGATCTCTAATCGTTGGGGTTCTCCTGAGACGCCATCCTGCACGTAGATACTGCCATGGTAGCCATAAGCTAGCATCCCGGTCTGGGCACGACTGAGAAACCGCACCGGATGGTGTTGAAATGATGTCACCTGCCGAGGCTTCGCTCCATCCTCAAGACCACGCTGCCAGACATTAAAGCTCCCACTGCGCTCTGACAGATAGAGCATCTCGCTCTCATTCAGCCAGACAGGATTTCGATCCTCTCCCTCAAAGTTGGTCACTTTCCGATGTAATGCTCCCTCAGATTCATAGATCCAGATATCGCGAGCAATCGAAGATGTATGATGTTTACGCCAAGGATCCTCGTATCCCTTGCGATCATGATAGAGGAATTTTTTTCCATCTTGGGAGAAAGAGATCCTTTCTGCGGGTGTCGAGAAGACCCGCTCTATGCGCCCCCCTTTCAGAGGAACTCGATAAAGTTCACTCAGACGCTTACTGGGAATCTCCAACGACTCCACCGGATCCTGTCGCACAGACTCAAAGATCACCCAGCCATCGGAAGTAATGGCAGAAGGCAGATCATCCTTAGAATAGTATGTGAGCCGCTCAGCCTTTCCCCCCGTCGCTGAAATTTGATAAACGTCGTAGTTTCCATGGCGCGAAGAAGCGAATGCGATCGACTGCCCGTCTGGCGACCAGACAGGCATAAAATCTCGCCCCACATGCTGAGTCAGTGGCACAGCCTGCCCGCCCGTGCTTGAGACAGTGTAAAGATCACCAGCATGGGTAAAGACGATCGTTTTGCCGTTTGGAGAAATCGCAGGGTAGCGTAACCATTCTGCCGCCTCAGCCAGAGGACTTAGCATTAGACCGATAAGAACACTCAGTTGTTTCACCCGAATAACTCATTAAAAATTCCCTCTTCTGAAAAGAAGCGAATTGCACCTAGCCTCAGAAAGGCTTCACTAGCTGAGCCATGATCCGAAACAAACTCACAAACACAGCACTCACCGGCCTCATGCTGATGCCCACTGGCCTCTCCGCAGACGAGGTCACTCCGCTCATTCCGAAAGATTTGACCCGACCTTTCGTCAGTGGCGACGTCTGGACTCGCCCCATGGAGGATTGGCAGCTCCAGGACGGCAAAATCGTCAACACTATATCTGGCGGGAACCGTAGCGTCGTTTCTCTCACCAGCAGCCTCGCAGCCAAAGGCAATTTCAAGATTTCCGCCCTTGTTCAAAAGATTTCTCCCAAACTTTCTAAAAAAGGATTCGTCGGCTTTCAGCTAGGCCTACAGGGAGCAGAAGGAGCGACTGGGGACTACCGTGAAGCCACCATTTACGGCGAAGGCCTTCCACTCGGTATTCTACCAACCGGAAAACTCTTCATCGGTAGTCACGACCCCGACGCCCCTAAGTTCACCTTCACCTCGGAGCCTTTCACCATGTCAGTGACGGGAAATGCTACCAGCATCACCCTCACCGTTGGAGACCTTAGCTACACTAAGTCTGGTATCCAGCCGGGCTGGACCGAGGGACTGGTCTCGCTCACCGCATCAGCCCGAGATATCCGGTCTCTCGACCTCACCGCAGCTCGTCCACAGACCTCTCTCGGGGGAGCAAATTTTGGTCGCCTCAAGGAGGAAAAAAATGTGCTCAAGCCTATCATCCAGAGACGAGGCGGAGAATCTCGCTTCGCCTTTAGTGACTGGAAGCTCTCAGGATCAGCGGTAAAAGCACACCCGAAGCGCACTTTCGGCCCTATCTGGTGGAGCACCTACACCGTACATTCAGATCAAAAAGTGCGCCTCCTCACGCAAATGGCTCCCGTTTCTGGTGAAGTCATCCTCAATATTGGAGGCGCTGAAACACGTGCCAAAATCGACCCGATTTCCTATACCGCGTCTTTTGAAGTCCCCTTACTTCAGCCTAGCCAGGACAGCTACTATAGCCTCACTTATCAAGACACTCAGATGAGCGGAATTATCCGCGCCATCCCGGACGGTGAGAAGACTCTCAAGGTCGCCTCCCTTTCGTGCAACGACTCCACCGGATTCCCACACACCCAGCTCGAAAAAAATATCCGCGAGCACAAGCCAGACGTGATTACCTTTCACGGGGATCAGATTTACGAAAGTATCGGCGGTTACGGACACATCATCACTCAAGTCCCTGATCCACGCGCAAATCTTTGCTATCTCAGAAAATATGCCATGCACGGCTGGACCTGGCGAAAAATTCTGATGACCACCCCATCAATCACGATCCCCGATGATCATGATGTCATGCATGGAAATATCTGGGGCGAGGGTGGTAAACTCACCATCACCGAAGGCGATTTCAATACCCAGCAAGATTCTGGCGGCTATAAAATGTCACCCGAATTCGTTAATATGGTGCATCGGACTCAGACCGGAAACCTCCCTTTCCCAGCCGATCAACCAAAAGCTAAAAATGGCATTAGCACCTACTTCACCTCCTGGCAATATGGCCCCCTAGACTTCGCAGTGATCTCTGATCGCCAATTCAAATCTGCTCCAAAACAACACCTCCCAGAGGCAAAAATCCATAACGGATGGGCTCAGAATCTTGAGTGGGATGCGAAAACTCAATCAGATAAACCCGGTTTAGAGCTCCTCGGACCTCTCCAGGAATCATTCCTCTCTCGCTGGGCCAAAGAAAAATCCCCTTTTAAGATCGTCATTTCGCAATCTCCCTTCCTCGCCCCTCAGACGCTTCCAGTCGATATGCACCACGACAGAGGAGTTCCCAAATTACCACGATATAAAGAAGGTGAATATGCTCCAAACGATGAACCAAAAGCTGACTTTGACACCAACGGATGGCCCCAAACCAAGCAGCGCCTCTCTCTCCAACTTCTCAAAGAAGCCAATGCCATCCACATCGTAGGCGACCAACACCTCGGCACCACGGGTCAGTATGGCATCGATAGCTATGATGATGGCACTTGGTGGATCGCCTCTCCTGCGATCGCAAACATCTGGCCTCGTCGTTGGATGCCACAGGTGGCTCCTAAAAATCCAAAACCAGGTTGGCCGCGCTGGCTCGGTGGTTTTGAAGATGGATTTGGCAATAAGTTTACCCTCCACGCCGTAGCGAACCCTTGGGATATCGATAAAGAGCCCTCTCGGCTTTTTGACCGCGCCGTTGGTTATGCGATCACCACCTATGATCTCAGAAATAAGCAGGTCACTCTCGCCAACTGGCCTTATACTTCCGGACCTAAAGATCAACCCTACAAAGGTTGGCCCATCACAATTCCCGCCAAGTAAGAATTCAGGTTAACATCCACTCACGGCCTCCGCAGACACTCTGCGGAGGTTTTTTTTGTAGGGAACAAATCAATAACTTCCCCACCGTCCCACTTATTCAACGGTCACACTCTTCGCAAGATTCCGCGGCTGATCGATCGGGCAGCCACGTAGACGAGCGATGTGGTACGATAAAAGCTGAAGGGCAACCGTACTCGGAACGACGGCAATATGCAGTGGGCACGCAGGCACACTAATATAGTCATCCACCGCAGCCATCGCTTCTTCATCGCCTTCGGTGACGATTCCGAGGACACGAGAATCGCGAGCGCGACACTCGGCGACGTTTCCTAAAGTTTTATCCTTTCCTGGCCCATCATTACAGAGAGCGATGACTGGAACACTCGCTTCAAGAAGTGCAATCGGGCCGTGTTTCAACTCAGCAGCATGATATCCCTCTGCATGAATGTACGAAATCTCCTTAAGTTTCAACGCTCCTTCAAGTGCGACTGGATACATATAGCCACGCCCGATAAAGAAAGCGCTTGTTTGCTCAACGTATTTCTCAGCGATCTTCGCAATCTCGTCATTTTTCGCTAAGACCTGCTCAACAAGACTTGGGATAGACTCGATTTCACGAACAAACTGCCGCCCTTGTTCAACTGACATCCGACGGCTTCGGGCAAATTTCAGCGCGGTCATTAGGAGTACCGAAACTTGGGAAGTGAAGGCCTTTGTGGACGCCACACTGATTTCTGGCCCAGCATGAAGATAGACTCCACGTCCCGTTTCACGTGCAATGGTGGAGCCCACCACATTGACGAGGCCTGCCACGAGAGCACCTTTATCCATCGCCTCTCGGACTGCGGCTAGGGTGTCTGCAGTCTCGCCACTCTGGCTGATAGCGATCACAAGATCGCGACTTCCGACGATAGGATTCCGATAACGGAATTCTGCGGCTTGCTCGACCTCAGCAAGAACACCCGCAAAGTCTTCCATGGCATATTCACCAACGAGACCGGCATTCATGGATGTGCCGCAACCGACAATCAGGAGACGATAAAGATCCGCCAGCTCGCGCGGCGTGAGATCTAAGCCCGAAAGCAAAGCCGTGCCTCTCTCAGGATCCATCCGACCTCGCAGGGTATTCCGGATGGCCTCGGGTTGTTCGAAAATTTCCTTGAGCATGTAATGCTCGTAACCACCTTTTTCAGCAGCATCGGCAGACCAATCGATCTCAGCCGGCTTCCGAGAAACAGGCATGTTATTGAGAGAACGAATGTCGATCTCCTTGCCCGTAATTTTCGCGATATCGTTATCATCCAGGTAAATCGCCTGACGGGTGTGCTTGATGATCGCGGAAGCATCTGAAGCAACGATTGTCTCATCAGCCCCAACCCCAATCACGATAGGTGAACCGCGACGGGCAACGAGCAATACGCCCGGTTCTTGATCGGAAAGACAAGCAATGCCGTACGTGCCATGAACTTCCTTGAGAGCAGTCGTGACCGCCTCCAGTAAATCACCGGCATAAAGTGAATCCACAAGGTGAGCGAGAACTTCGGTGTCCGTCTCAGAAACAAAAACATAGCCTTTTCCTTCGAGAGTGGTGCGCAGCGCGCGATGGTTTTCGATGATGCCATTGTGCACGAGCACGATGCCATTCTTCCCACCAGCATGAGGGTGAGCATTGACCGTCGTTGGTGGTCCATGGGTCGCCCAACGGGTATGCGCAATGCCACAAGTAGAACTTTTCAGCGACGCTTCATCTTCGCCTAAGAGACCAACAAGCTCACTGACCTTACCTTCGCTTTTACGAATCGAGATCCCATCAGCTCCCTCCACCGCAATTCCAGCAGAATCATAACCTCGGTATTCGAGGCGTTTCAGGCCGTTAAGAAGGACAGGGATGGCTGGATTCGGTCCAGTGTATGCTACAATACCGCACATAATATTTTAAGATTCGTGGATGTCTTTGTTGACGATTTCGCCTGGAAGAGTGGACGTGCCCGGACCCATTTTTCGTCCGGGATAAAAACTTGTATTGATACCGGTATGGACGCCCGCACCAATAATAACGCCGAATTTACGACGACCTGTATCGATTAATTCGCCGTCGACGGCGGAACGATGATTCGATCCATCATGCCGAAGATTTGAAGTGATGGTGCCAGCACCAAAGTTAGCCTTCTCGCCAATCACACTATCACCGACATAACTCAAGTGACCGACTGAAACACCGTCAGCGAGCACCGAATTTTTCACCTCCACTGCTTGGCCAACATGGCAATTGTCCCCAATGCTAGTAGAACCACGGAGGTAGCAATTCGGGCCAATCTTACAATTTTTCCCGATCACGATGCTCCCCTCGATAAAAACGCCAGGCAAAATCTTAGTCCCCTCACCAACAATGACTCGGGCATTTTCACCCATTTGAATCATCTCATGCCCTGGCCAATCGGTGATCTGAGCGATAATTTCTTCATTAATCGAAATCAGATCCCACGGGTAAGTAACCTCAAAGCTACGGCCAAGTTTCTCTTCCCACTGAGCGAGAGACTGACCTGCGATCTGCCAATCGTCTTTAGTGCCAACTAAGGGCCAGATGGAAGTTCCATTCATATCCTACGCTCCGATGCTTTGAGTTGCGGCTGCGACAATGGCATCACACTGAGCTTTGGCCAAGGCCGCATCTTTGGCCTCGACCAAGACACGAAGCTTTTTCTCAGTGCCAGAATAACGCACGAGAATACGGCCTGTTTCACCAAGTGTTTCTTCCGCAGTGTCCATGGCCTTTTTGATTTCAGGAACTGAGTCAAGAGCTGGTTTTTCCTTCACCGCAAGTGCAACCAGCTCTTGCGGATATTCCTCCATACAATCAGCAAGCTGCGCCAAATTTTCGCCGCTTTCTTTCATCATCGAAAGGATCATGAGCGCACTCATAATGCCATCTCCGGTGGTGGCGTAGTCGGAGAAAATAATGTGCCCGGAATTTTCACCGCCAAGATTAAAGCCACCTTCACGCATCCGCTCCAGAACGAGCCGATCCCCCACTCCCGTCGTTTCCAGCTTGATCCCTTCCGCAGAAAGCGCATCTCGCAAGCCGAGATTACTCATGACCGTCGCTACTAGGGTGCTATTTTTCAATTGGCCACGCGAATGAAGCGCCTTGGCACAGAGACAAAGGACCCGATCTCCTGAAAGCACCTGCCCTGCAGCATCGACAAAGATGACGCGATCCGCATCACCATCAAAACAAACCCCGATGTCAGCCCCTTCAGCGAGGACGGCCTTTGCGGTATCCTCAGGGTAGAGCGATCCGACTCCCTCATTGATATTATAACCGTCAGGCTCTCCACCTAACAAAATAACCTCAGCCCCGAGCGAACGGAAAATTTCTGGTCCCAGTTTAAAAGCCGCTCCGTGAGCACAATCGAGAACGATTTTAACGCCCGTGAGATCCAAGTCAGTGACCGCCTGGCGCGCAAAACCTGCGTATTGATCGGAAGCATCAGAAATGTAATCTAACTTCCCGAGTTTTTGAGATTGTGGGACTAGCTCTTCGCCCAAAATCAGAGCCTCGACAGCCTCCTCCTGAGCATCACTGAGCTTAAATCCATCTGGCCCGAAAATCTTAATCCCATTATCGGCAAATGGATTGTGAGAGGCCGTCAACATGATGCCCGCGTCTGCCTGTTGAGATTTCGTGAGGAGCGCCACTGCCGGAGTCGGAACTGCGCCCGTAAAAAGCACCTCGACGCCCTCACTAATCAGACCGGCACTCAAAGCATTTTCTAACATCACGCCACTGATCCGAGTATCTTTCCCAATGACCACTTTTTGGGCTCCCAGCACCCGAGCCACCGCCCGGCCAGCCTTCATCGCCACTTCTGGGGTAATAGGATACTCGTTCGCGGTTCCACGGATTCCGTCTGTTCCAAACAATTCTGCCATCTGCTGGCCACTTGGATAGCATTCTCAGCGAATTTGTTCAAAAAAAAATGAACAAGTTAAGATTTCTTGAATAAGACAGCTCTTGGCACAAGTGGGAAAGACCCTCTACAACTGATCCGTAGATGGAGCCGATGCGATATTTTTCAGGAGTGATAGCCATACTCAGCTTGGGATGCTTCTCCTGCCATAACGTTCAGGAAAAACCCACCGCCCAGCTCGAAATCAAACGCCCTGCGTCATGGTCTGCAGCCAGTAGCGGAACGAACGGAAAGATCAGCACCGGATGGCTCAAAGAATTCGAAGACACTCGCATGACCGAACTCGTCTTCGACGCCCTGAAATACAATCACAACCTAAAAGCCGCCGCACACCGACTTCGCTCTGCCAAACGAGGTACCATCATCGGACGAGCGGCTCGCCTCCCCCGAGTCACTGCAGGAGGAGGCTATTCCCGCAGCGGAGGAAAACGAAATAATACATCCGAGAGCTACTCCGCCTCACTGAATACCAGTTGGGAAATCGATCTCTGGGGCAGACTACGTGACACCGAACAAATCCAACACGCGAACTAT
>CALGMJ010000238.1 GCA_937958875.1 uncultured Verrucomicrobiales bacterium
GCTGACATTCGCACTCCAGAGACCGCTCGCTGGCTTTTTGTGAGCTCAGGAGTGCTCCTACTGGGAGTTTATTTGCTGATCTCATGGCTCCTTACGACCAAGTTTGGAAAAGTGCAGCAGGCCATTCGAGATTCGGAAAACAGGGTGCGTTTTTCAGGGTATTCGACCACCCATTTTAAGCTCTTCATCTTTGTGCTATCGGCAATGATCGCCGGTTTGGCAGGAGCCTTGTATGTGCCACAGGCTGGGATCATCAATCCCGGTGAAATGCTCCCGGCAAAGGGACTCGATATTGTCGTCTGGGTAGCAGTCGGCGGACGAGGCACGAAGTTAGGGCCGATCATCGGAGCGGTCTTGGTGAGTCTTTTAAAGAGTTTTACCACCTCGGCATTTCCAGAATCTTGGCTACTCATCCTCGGCGGACTCTTCGTCTTTGTCGTGCTTTTGATGCCTGATGGGATTGTCGGATTGAGCAAGAGATTGTGGCCAGTTTTGTGTCGCCTATGGAGAGGGCGGAGAGCATTGCCTCGTTTTATTCGTATCCGACTCAAGAAGTTCTACCGCGAACTTAATGAGAAATGCTATACGGTCTGGAAGAAGGTGGTGCCTCGTTCGATCCGTATTCCGCTGCAACGCTATTTTCGCAAACTTCAGCGACTGTGGTGTCCGAAGATAGAAAAGCTTCTTCAGCGGATGCGACGTAAGAGTAATTCATCCCAAAATGATCACAGCACTAAATAGATGGAACCTTTATATCGCGATACAGATTTAGTTCTCTCCGCTGAGGGCGTCACTCGTTCTTTTGATGGCTTTAAGGCGATCAATGATCTCAATTTTTACCTTGGAGAAGGGGAGCTGCGCACGGTGATTGGACCGAACGGTGCTGGTAAAAGTACCTTTATGGACCTCATCACCGGACGGACTCGCCCTGATGAAGGAAAGATCGTCATGCATCAAAAAGATGGGCATGACATCGATCTCACAAAGCTCCCTGAATATAAGGTGAACCGCCTTGGTATTGCTCGGAAATTCCAGACGCCGAGTGTTTATAACGATCACACCGTTTTTGATAATATCTTGCTTTCCTTGAACCGTTCTCGCGGTGTTTTCAAGGGGCTCTTCTATAAGATGACAAAGGAAGACCGGGATGAGATCGAAGAGGTTTTGAAAACGATTCGTCTCGCAGATCGCCGGGATGAACTAGCGGGTTATCTTTCTCACGGTCAGAAGCAGTGGCTCGAAATCGGCATGCTCTTAGCGCAGAAGCCTCGCATCTTGCTCGTGGACGAACCTGCGGCTGGCATGAGTGATGAGGAGACCGATCGAACGGGCGAATTACTTCTCAGTTTAGAAGGAAAGCATAGCATCGTGGTGGTAGAGCACGACATGGAATTCATCCGCCAGATTGCGCGGAAGGTGACCGTTCTTCATCAAGGTCATGTCTTAAAGGACGGTAGTTTCGACCACGTTTCGAAGGATCCTAAAGTGATCGAAGTTTATCTAGGAAGGCAGAAACATGACTAATGTGTTAGAAATGAAAGCAGTGATGGCGGCCTATGATCAGTCGGTGATTCTGCGTGGAGTTGAGATGGAAATTCCCCCTAATACCATCGTCTCTCTTCTGGGGCGAAATGGGGTGGGGAAGACAACCACTTTGAAGACGATCATGGGGCTGGTGAAGGCCACCTCCGGTGAAATTTCACTCTCAGGAGAGCCAATTACTGACATGAAAACGGAAAACCGTGCCCGTGCTGGAATTGGTTATGTTCCACAGGGGCGCGATATTTTCCCGACGATGACGGTCTGGGAAAATCTCAAGGTCAGCCTTTCGATTTATGGGAAGGAATCTGAAGAACGCCTCGATGAAGTCTTTGAGCTTTTTCCGGTTCTTAAAGAAATGCTGAAACGCAAAGGGGGAGTTCTCAGTGGGGGACAGCAACAGCAACTTGCCATTGGGCGTGCTCTTCTGACTCGGCCGAAGCTTTTAGTGCTCGATGAACCAACGGAGGGGATTCAGCCTTCGATTATTGACCAGATTGAGGATGCCATTCTTTACCTAAAAAAAACCTACGATATGAGTATTCTGCTGGTGGAACAGTATCTTGATTTTGCGAAGTCAGTCTCTGATCGTTTCTACATCATGGATCGTGGCGCGATGCTCATGGGAGGACAGATCGAAGATTTGACCGAAGAATTGATTACCAGACACCTTACCGTTTAGAATAAAGACCGATGCACTTAACTCCCAGAGAACGAGAAAAACTCATGGTCGTGGTGGCCGCGGATTTGGCCCGCCGCCGTCAGTCGCGTGGGCTTAAGCTAAACTATCCAGAGGCGGTAGCGATTATCACCTACGAGATTTTCGAAGGCGCCCGTGATGGAAAATCAGTCGCAGAGCTGATGGATTTTGGAACCCGGATTTTGAGTAAGGCTGACGTCATGGATGGAGTCGCCGAGATGATTCACGAAGTGCAAGCGGAAGCCACTTTTCCAGATGGCACCAAATTAGTCACTGTCCATAACCCGATTCAATAAGATGAAACCTGGAGAAATAATCGCGAAAGACGCTCCTGATCTTGAGATCAATGCGGGGCTAGAAACAGTCTCACTCGTGGTCGCAAATACGGGAGATCGTCCAGTGCAGGTCGGGAGTCATTACCATTTTTTTGAAGTGAATTCCGCGTTGGATTTTGATCGGGAAAAAGCCCGTGGCTTTCGGCTCAATATCGCCTCTGGTACTGCGGTAAGATTCGAGCCAGGCGATGAGAAAGAAGTGGAGCTAGTCGCTCTTGCAGGAAGTCGCGAAGTGTGGGGCTTTGCTGGAAAAATTAACGGGAGCCTTTCTTAAAGTTTTTTGATGTTATGAAAATTTCACGGGCACAATACGCAGAGCACTACGGGCCTACGGTGGGAGATCAGGTTCGCTTAGGTGACACCGAGCTTATCATTGAGATCGAGCGCGATCTCATTGCAGAAGGGGGTGGATACGGAAATGAAGTCAAATTTGGGGGAGGAAAAGTCATCCGTGATGGCATGGGACAATCTTCCCAAGCACTTGATGGGGAATCACTCGACCTCGTCATTACCAATGCGACCATCATAGACGCAGAACTTGGAGTGATCAAAGCGGATGTTGGGATTCGCGCGGGCCGTATTGTAGGGATCGGGCATGCGGGAAATCCTGATATTCAGGAGGGGATCGGCTCGGTCATTCCTGATCCTGAAACTGGAAAGCTGGATCCTATGATTATCGGAGCGGGCACGGAGGCTCTCGCCGGGGAAGGAAATATTCTCACCGCCGGAGGCATCGATGCCCACATTCACTTTATCTGTCCTCAGCAGATCGATGAAGCGATTGCGAGCGGCGTCACCACTATGCTCGGTGGCGGCACCGGACCAGCGACGGGGACGAATGCGACCACTTGCACTCCAGGAGAATGGAATATTCACCGGATGCTGGAAGCGGCAGATGAATATCCCGTTAATCTTGGTTTTTTAGGAAAAGGAAACTGTGCTCAGCCCGAGCCCCTGCGTGAGCAGGTACGGGCCGGAGCGATTGGTCTCAAACTTCACGAAGATTGGGGCACGACTCCAGCGGCGATCGATACCTGTCTCACCGTTGCCGATGAGATGGACGTTCAGGTAGCCATCCATACCGACACTCTCAATGAGTCTGGCTTTCTGGAAGATACCTTAGCTGCCATCGATGGACGCACGATTCATACTTACCACTCTGAAGGAGCTGGTGGAGGACATGCACCAGATATTATGAAGGTGTGCTCTCACCCGAACGTGCTTCCTTCTTCCACAAATCCGACTCGGCCTTTCACGGTGAACACTCTCGATGAGCACCTCGATATGCTCATGGTGTGTCACCATCTCGACTCGAAAATCCCTGAGGATGTCGCTTTTGCTGACTCACGGATTCGTCCGCAGACGATTGCTGCTGAGGACATGCTGCATGATCGGGGAGCGATTTCAATTATCTCTTCTGACAGCCAGGCCATGGGAAGAGTGGGGGAAGTTGTTTGTCGTACTTGGCAGACGGCGCACAAGATGAAGGTTCAATTTGGTGCCTTAAAAGATGAGAGTGGAAAACACCCTGCTGCTGATAACTTTCGCGCGCTGCGCTACATCGCGAAATACACCATTAACCCTGCGCTCGTTCACGGTATGTCCAAGGATGTGGGCTCGGTGATGGTGGGGAAAATGGCCGATCTTGTTCTCTTTAAGCCTGCATTTTTCGGGGTGAAACCTGAGCTAATCTTGAAAGGGGGCATGATTGCCTGCGCGAACATGGGTGATCCTAATGCATCGATCCCGACTCCACAGCCTACTTTCTATCGTCCGCAATTTGCTGCTCATGGAAAAGCTCGCGCGAAGACTTGCGTCACCTTTGTGAGTGAAATTTCACTGAAGGAGGGGCTAGCGGAGAAAGTGAATGTCGATAAGCCCTTGGTGGCGATCAAAGGGACTCGCACCGTCGGGAAGAAAGATCTACTTTTTAACGAAAATTGTCCTGAGATCGAGATCGATCCTGAGAGTTATCGCGTCACTGCTGACGGTGAAGAGCTCACTTGCGAGCCCCTTTCGGAAGTGCCTCTGGCCCAGCGTTACTTCCTCTTCTAATGGCAATTCTTCTCGATCAAATCTGTGACGCGGAGGTAGACGCTGTTCTACTCTCGGTGGCACGGATTGATCTTTATAAGAGACGGTGGCGAGGTGTTGCTCAGGATGGTACCGAAGTCGCGGTTGCGCTTTCCGAGGCGGCGAAAGATGGTCAATATCTGTGCGGAGCAGATCGAGTGTTTCTCATCTCGCAGAACCCGGAAGATGTTCTCGTCATTCCCATGCCTCAGGAAGCAGAAATGGCTGCTAAGATTGGCTGGTATCTTGGAAATCGGCATATCCCAATTGAAGTTCGGGCTGACGAGATGCTCATGGAAAATTTCCCAACCTTAGAAGACTCACTCACGCGTATTGGTATTTCTTATCATCTGCGGCAGGACGTTTTAAGATGTCGCCCACATTCCGCTGACCATCGCCACTAAGATTATGAATCACTGGATGAGTATTCTTCTGCAGTTTTCTGACAGCACCTTGCCTGTCGGTGGCTACGCCCATTCCTTTGGGCTCGAGGGGCTGTGTCAGGATGGCTTTTTGAAAGATGAAGCTGACTTAAGAAGCTTCCTGCTTCGTGATGTCACTCATAGTCTGATGACTGTCGACTTACCCTTGATGAGGAACGCGTATCAAGCAGCCTTAGACGCAGACCTTCCTGCCATTGCTCAGTGTGATGAACTGGCATGGGCTCTTCGACCGACCAAGCAAGTACGAGAAGCGGCAGGCCGTATCGGAAAACAAACGTGGTTGGTTTATTCAAAAACTTGGCGCTGCGACGAAGTCGAAATCTCTTTTCCTCACTATCAATCTCCGGTGGTCTGTGGTGTGCTTTTTGCAGAACAGGGAGTACCAGAGCAGGCCGCCTTCACGGCACTGAGTTATCAATGTTTCTCAGTCATCGTGCAAAGCGCGCTCAAGCTTCTGCCCATTGGCCCCAGCAGTGCTCAGTCACTTTTACATGGCGCCCTCGCCGAACTTGATTTTTCAAAAATCCCGGATGAGCCGGGCAGCTTTAACCCACTTTGGGACATCAGTGCCAGCCGTCACGAGCGAGCTGATGCCCGTCTCTTTATCTCATGAGTGATCAGAAACCTATCCGTGTTGGAATCGGCGGCCCTGTCGGTTCAGGGAAATCAACTCTCTGCCTCACCCTCTGCCGACACTACGGGCAGAGTCGGGACATGGCTGTCATCACCAACGATATCTATACCAAGGAAGATGCGAAGATGCTCATTCGGGAGTCTGCCCTTCCGGAAGAACGTATTTTGGGAGTAGAGACCGGAGGGTGTCCGCACACCGCCATTCGCGATGATATTTCCATGAATCTCGAAGCAGTGAGTGATCTGGAAGAGCGTTTTCCGAAGCTGGAATTTATCTTAATCGAGAGTGGGGGAGATAACCTCACCGCGACTTTTTCTCCTGAACTAGCAGACGTCTTTATCTACGTCATCGATGTTACTGAAGGAGGAGATATTCCGCGGAAAGGTGGACCTGCCATCGCTGGTTCTGATCTCTTAATCGTCAACAAAGCAGGCTTGGCTCCCTACGTTGAGGTCGACCTTGAGCAGATGCAGGCAGACTGCAAAGCGAAGCGAGGAGAGCGCCCCTTCTTATTTACTGATTTAAAAACCGGTCGTGAGGTCGATGAACTCATCGCCTGGTTTGACCGCTCTGTTCTCTTCACTGATGTTGGGTAGCTTACAGAGCGAAGCAAAGCTTCAGTTTTCGCTCGATGCCGAGGGACGCACGATCCTCTCGCGTCGGAAGGCAGGTGGTCTCTGTCATCTCAGTAAGCCGTATTGGGATGGAAAGAATCTGGGCCTCCAAATTGTCAATCCCACCGCAGGCCTCTTTGCAGGCGATGAGATGGGGATCTCGCTTGAGTTAGAAAAAGGGGCTCGAGTGATCGCGACCTCACCAAGTGCTTCTCGCTATTACGCCATGGATCGTACTTCTGCGAAGATTCGGCAGCGGATCTCTGTCGCTGAGGGTGCTTGCTTAGAATATCATCCGAATTGGGTCGTGCCGCAGGGCGGTTCGGACGTGGAACAGCTTACTCAGATTGAAATCGAAAAGGGTGGTCAGCTCATGCTCGTCGATCAGCTGGCGCCTGGACGGGTTAAGCACGGAGAGCAACATCGTTATCGACAATATCAAACTCAGTTTGAGCTCCGCTACGCAGGGAAGCTTGCGGTCAGCGAGCGCATGGTCTTAGAGCCTGATCAAGGTGGTTGGCCGCTCGCTGTGCCAGGTTGGATTACTTGTTTTTATGCCGCAGTGTGGCTGGTGAAAGAAGAGGTCCAGGATTGTCTCGACGCTCTTGCAGTGTTTGAATCTCGCCAAGATGAAGAATTCCTCTGTGGCCTCACTCAGCTTAGTGATGAAATCGTGGTGCTGCGCTGTCTCGCGGCACGAAGTGTGCTGATGAAATCCATCCTGACTCAGGTGCGCCACGTTGTTGTTCCTCATTTTCCAAATCTCTCCATTCAAAATCGATTGCTAACCGTATGAAAAAAATTGTCTCAACAACTATGATCGGCGCTCAGCTCGCACTCGCTTCTCTGGCTCATGCTCACCCAGGCCCTCCTGGACACACTCATCCAGATGAGTGGCCCTTTGATTTACTATACGCAGGTCTTGCAGGGCTCGGGCTTTTGCTTGCATGGCGCTTGATCGCGCGGAAAGGGTAACACCGATAGATTGAAAATTCAGTCTGCTGCCTATGATGACAGCAGACTAATCGTGTGAATCACCACTTCTTATAGGGGAGGAATTTCCCATTCATCGTGACGACGACACGATCTCCTTTGGGATCTTCTTCTTTTTCGACATCCATGGTGAAGTCAATGGCGCTCATAATTCCGTCTCCAAATTTTTCGTGAATCACTTCTTTGAGAGCACCTCCATAAACGTAGGCGATTTCAAAAAAGCGATAGATCAAGGGGTCTTTTGAGACGGTTTCGCTTTCGGATCCCTTCATTGGGAAGGCTGTCAGGGCGGTGGTGACTTCAGGTCCTAGTTCTAGGAAGTCAGTCAATTTTTTAGCATCTTCAGGTAGGAGGCTATTCTGGCCTAAGATCACTGAGGTGGTGAATACGTCTGAGAGACCCACGACGGAGGCGATTTCACCCCAGGAAGATCCCTTGGCTGCTTTGGCCGCGATGATGGCTTCGGTCATTTCTAATTTTGTCATAATTATTGTTGGTTAGATGGCTTTGAGGAGAGATTCAGGTTCCCCGCATTCAGTCTTTTTTTCGGCCGACTTTCCGGTGACGAGGAATTTTAAGATGCTATTACGAAGTTCATTGTAGCGAGGGTCATCAATGAGATCCGCCCGCACTCGTGGGCGTGGTAAGTTAATATCTACGATTTGGGCGAGTTCGGCATTTGGGCCATTGCTCATCATCGCGATGCGGTCGGAGAGAAGGATGGCTTCATCGACATCATGAGTCACCATGAAGACCGTGGAATTCGTAGCTTCCCACATGCGGAGAAGTTCTTCCTGGATGGAGCCTCGGGTTAGGGCATCGATCTGTGCGAAGGGCTCATCGAGAAGTAAAATTTTGGGTTCGGCAGCAAAGGCTCGGGCAAGACCGACTCGTTGCCGCATCCCTCCAGAGAGCATGGATGGGCGACGGTTAGCCGCAGCTTCCAAGTTCATCATTTTAAGATACTTCATGGTCCATTCTCGGACTTCAGCCTTGCTCCAGTCTTTGTGGCTCTGGCGAACGGCGATCGCAACGTTCTCATACGCAGTGGTCCAAGGCATGAGAGCGAAGTTTTGGAAGACGACCATGCGGTCTAAGCCTGGTGAGTTCGTTTCGCGGCCATCGAGAATGATGCCGCCTTTTGTTGCATCATCGAAGCCAGCCATGATGTTGAGTAGAGTGCTTTTACCGCAGCCTGAGTGTCCGATCATGGAGACGAATTCTCCTTTCTCGATACTGAAGTGGACGTTTTCGAAAACGGTAAAGGTATCTCCTTTTTTCGCTCCTGGTTCGAGGGAGGGGTAGATTTTGGTGAGATGGTCTACGGAAAGATAAGACATGATTTTAAATGAGGTGAATAATTTTTAAGCTTCGGTGAAGGTGAAGCGGGAGGCTAGTTTTGCTAGGCACCAGTCCATGATGAATCCGACCACTCCGACTACGATGATGGCGAAAATCACGCCGGAAATGTCAAGATTGTTCCATTCGATCCAGCTCAGGTAGCCGACGCCAAGTTCGCCAAGGAGCATCTCGGCTGGGACGACGGCGACAAGAGCGCTGCCAAAGGAAATCCGTATCCCGGCGAAGATGGCTGGAGCAGAGGCCGGTAAGATGACTTTCCAAAAGCGGCTGAACCAACCGAGCTCGACCATCTGAGAAACCCGCAGGTAGTCTTTCTTAATCGTGGAAACTCCAAAGGCTGTGTTAGCCATTGTGGGCCAGAGCGAGGCCATAAAGACCACTAGAACCGAGGTCATAAAAGGATCCTTCACGGAGTAGAGTAGGAGTGGCATCCAGGCCAGAGGTGAGACTGGCTTGAGGATCTGAATGAAAGGATTGAGCGCGGTAAAGAGCACTTTATTCATTCCAATAAGAATCCCGAGTAGGATGGCCACTCCTGTTGCCAAGAGGAATCCAATCAGAAAGCGCTTCAAGGTATACCCAACCAGAAGTCCGATGCCGTGATCATTTGTTCCCCTTTCGGTAAAGGGGTTCTTTAGTTCTTCAGCTGCGGTTTGATACACTTTGCCTGGTCCTGGGATGGTTTGGAGTTTTTCTGGATTATTGATGAACTTGTCATTTTCATCGCGAATGATGTCACCATTCATCTCCATCATCATGAGTTCAGTGTCGTCCTTGCCTGTCGGGTCAAACTTCGGAACCCGAGTCGCCGCGGACCAAAGTAAGAGAAAGACACCTAGGATGACCAAGCTGAGTAGGTAGGGAGCGTATTTCCCTCCAGTGGGTAAATCTTGAAGCTTCATCGTTTCTCGGTTTTTTAAGCGCGGGTGATGTTAAAGCTCTTCGCGTAGCCGAGTGGATCTGAGGGGTCGAATTTCTTACCCATGATCTCAAAGGAATCGAGTGATTTTCTCTTCGGGGTGTAGCCGAGATCTTTGATCATATCACTGCATTCTCCCTCGAGGTAAACTCGCTTCGCGACGGCATCAAAGTCGACATCACCCTTGATTTGTCCCCAGCGAACCATCTGTGACATGATCCACTTTGCCATGGAGTTCCATGGCATGGGATCGAAGTCGATACGGTCAGGCTCTTTTTTAATATTGCCTAGGCCATCGAGATAGGTGCCAGTGAGGACCTGCTCAAGTACGATGGTAGGTTGATTAAGATAGTTTTTGGGGGCGATGGCTTTTGCGATCTCCTTCCGGTTTTTTGGGTCAGAGGAGAAGTAGGTTGCATCGACGATGGAGCGGAAGAGAGCCTTGTAGGTATTTGGATTCGTGGTGGCAAATTCCTGAGAAATAGCGAAGGCGCAGCAGGGGTGTCCTTGCCACAGCTCCTTAGTCAACTTAAACAGGAAGCCACATTTCTCATAAACAGCCCGTTGATTAAAAGGATCTGGAGCAAGATAGCCATCGACGTTGCCTGCCTTTAAATTTGCCACCATTTCGGGGGGAGGAACGACTCTAATAGAAACATCTTTATCAGGATCCACCCCGCCTTCCGCGAGGTAGTATCGAAGAAGATAGTTGTGCATGGAATATTCGAAGGGAACGCAGAAGCGGAAGCCCTTCATGTCTTGGGGGCCTTTGACGCCCTTATGCTTGTTCGCCAGCGTGATGGCCTGACCATTGATATTTTCGATCGCAGGCATCAGGTATGGACCCTGAGGTGAGCCAGCACCTAAGGTGATGGAAAGAGGCATCGGGCTTAGCATATGAGCTGCATCGACTTCCTTGTTAATGCCCCAATCACGGACCATGGACCAGCCGGATGCTCGTCGTACTTTTGCATTAAGACCATGTTTTTTATAGAAGCCCATGGGCTCAGCCATAATGATGGGAGTGGCACAGGTGATTGGGATGAAGCCAATCGAGAGGTCTTTTTTCTCGATTCCTTTGACGGGGTCAGCAGCCCAGGCTTTGAAGCTATCGGTTGGTAAGACGCTGGCGATCAGTCCTGCTGCGGCACCTTTGCCCACCCGGCTGATAAACTGGCGACGGACGAGATCATTTGGAAAGACTGCGCGGACGATCGCTTCGTCAACGATGTTGTTGATCATCGCTTCATCACTATCAGCGACGAGGTCGTCAGTTTCTTGAGAGCACTGGCAAGGTCCTTGGTGCTGACATGGTTTCGTACTATTGCCGGCGATTTCTTGGAAATCTTTGTCAGTATTTTTTAAGAAGTCGCGTCCCGCTTCATCGAGGGGAGCGGCGCTATGGGAATGTCCTTCGCCGAGCGTCACGCTGGGATCAAAGGGGCTTTTCATGCTAGGATGTTTTTTCATGGTAGTATTGGGTAGTCGATTTTTTGGGAGGGAGCAGAGAGAGTGTTAATTCGGGGTGTAGAGAGCTTGGTGATAAATGTCTTCGCGGTAGCAGCGGCTCATTTCAGTGCGGGAAAGAGTCAGCGGTCCGATCTTATGACGTTTAATTTCGTTCATAACCCATGCGGCTTTTTGGAGGGTAGGGCGGTTGGCTTCATCTCGGTGAAAGACGATGGCAGAGTTCGCAGGGGTTTGACGTTTGCGTCCCATTTCGAAGGGACCAACGAGAGCGTTCTCTAGAACTTCGGTAGAAGTTCCGATATAGCTCGGACTAGAAAGCATTTCAGAAAGTCTCTGACGGTTCGCTGGCTCATCGCAGAAGACAGCTGCTTCCTGAAGTGCCTGAAGGAGGGCGTAATGTCGGTCAGGGTCGGTGTTATGAAAATCCTCAGTCACCATGAAGACTTTCTCAGGATGCATGGGGGAGAAGTCTGAAGTGAGGGTGACGCACCAGCCGATATTTTGGAGAAGCCCAAGGGAACTCCAAGGCTCAGCGACACAGTAGCCGTCTAAAAATCCATTTTTGAGACAGTCATGCACCTGCGGAGGTGGAACGACCATGATCTCAACATCTTTTCCAGGGATGATACCGTGAGTAAGTAACCAATGACGGATGAGATAATTCTGGGAAGAGTATTTGAGAACACTGGCGAAAGTGAAGCGTCGTCCTGGATGAGCCCGAATCACTTGTGCTAGAGAATAGCCATCACGGACGCCAAGATCCCACAGCTCATTCGAAAGAGTAATGGCGTTCCCATTATGGGCGGTCACGAAGGCGGTGAGACACGGGATGGAAATGCCACTATAGCCGTAGGTGAGTTCCATTACCATGGAGGCAGGAGCTTGAGCTGCGTCTAGTTCACCATGGTAAATTTTCTCTCGAATGGTGGCCCACCCTGGTTCCCGTGAGAGTTTCACCTGAAGTCCGTATTTTTCAAAAAGGCCGAGCTCAGAAGCGACAATGAGCGGAGCGGCGTCTGTCATCGGAACATATCCGATCGTCAGAACAGTGCTCGATTTATAGCGTCCGAAACTTGATGTCATCTTGAGATGAGATCAGCACCTTGGGTGCCACGAGGCCTTTTAGGAGAGAAGTTCAGCACGATAAGAATTCTTCCTCATGAAGAAATTAATTCATCATAGGGGAATTCATGGTCAAAATGAATCATCATGCTACAATACTGACGATGTCAGATGCTCTTGATACCAAGAAATTGCGTATGTTTGTTGCGACCGTGAGAGCGGGAAGTATGAGGAAAGCCAGTGCGACGCTTTTTGTGACTCCTTCGGCATTGAGTCATGGTATCCGTTCTCTGGAGGAGATGTTGGGAATCCAGCTTTTCGAGAGGAATGGACCCGTTTTAAAGCCAACTGTCGAAGGGTTACAATTTTACGAAGAAGCTCAGGATGTCCTCTCAAGATTGGAGATGTTGGGAACCCGTTTCACAGGTGGCACCACTCACCCTGAGCTTCATATTGGGACGACAAATACGGGTTGTCTTTATCTTTTTCCAGGGATCGTCCGAGAGTTTCGTGAGAGCTATCCAGATGTCGCGTTACGTTTAGAGATCAATGATACTGACTACCTGATTGAGCGAATGCGGGAGGGGATGTTAGATATCGTGATTGCTCCGGTGCAGAGAGATTATCAAAGTTTTGAGCAGGTCCTCATTGGACAAGATGAACTCATGTTCATTGTTCATCCTGCTCATCCATGGGCCCAGAATGGTCAAATTATTGAAGGAACGCTATCAGAGCAAAAGTTGATTATGCCAGCGGTGAATTCTCATACCTATCGTCTCGTGGATAGCTATTACCGAGAGAGGCGCATCCCGCTAGAAGCGTTTATTGAACTAAATAATGAAGAAGCCATTAAGCAGCTTGTCGCGCTAAATATCGGCACTGGCATCGTACCCTCGTGGATCGCGCAGAAAGAACTTGAGCGAGGATCGCTTGTGTCCTTTCCCTTTGAGGGTAGAGCGATTTTGAGACGGTGGATGATCCTTCATCGTTCTAAGGTGGCAGAAAATTTTCCTGATTTTTTGTTTGTTGGCATGACGAAAGCTGTAGCTGCAAATGTTATTCAAGCTGTCGATTAATCATGAATATTGAAGAAACTCCTAGACCACCTTTTCCGCCTTTTGACATAGAATCTGCCACCAAGAAAGTGCGAGCTGCGGAAGATGGTTGGAATGGTCGTAATCCTGAAAAGGTATCACTCGCTTACACTGCAGATACAAAATGGAGAAATCGGAATGAATTTCTCAACGGGCGCCATGAGGTGGTGGCTTTCTTGCAAAAGAAATGGGAAACAGAATTGGACTATCGCTTAATCAAGGAATTGTGGGCTGTTCATGGAAATAGAATTGCGGTCCGCTTCGCCTACGAATGCCTCGATGCTCAGGGTCAATGGTATCGCGCTTATGGTAATGAAAATTGGGAATTTGCTGACAACGGACTCATGGCGGTGCGACACGCCAGTATCAATGATCTCAGGATCAAAGAAGAGGACAGGCTCTTCCGCTGGGAGCAGGGTCCTCGTCCTTTAGATCACCCCGGCCTGAGTGAGTTGGGCCTGTAGCGCAGAATTTTTTAGTCGGGCCTCGGAATCTCGAATTGTTCGTCAGTGCGAGTGTACCAATCTGGGGCTGCCATTCTGCCTAGAGGGTGGTATTGCCCTTCGATCAGGTAGCCATGGGAATCAAAGAGTCCATCGCGGACATGAACACGGTGGACGATACCAATGATGAGGCGGTTCGAGCCGATCTCGAGAGTGGAGTGTTCCGTGCATTCCATGGCGACAGGTGCCTCCGCGATTCGAGGCACCGAGATGCTCTCTGAGGGAATCGTGTCAAGAGGGAGATTTTTCAATTCACTCTCTCCGTGAGGTAAGGTTGCGGAAGTGGCGACCATGAGTTCTCCTAATGTTTCATTAACGAGGTGTACGACGAATTCCTGAGTTTGGCGGATATTCCGTGCAGTGTCTTTTGGGGTAAGCGCATCTTTGTTTCCTGGCGCGAAGGCCACGATAGGAGGATTTGATCCAAAGACGTTGAAAAAGGAAAAGGGGGCTGCGTTGAGTCGTTTCTCTCGATCTTGTGTCGTAATCCACGCGATGGGGCGGGGTGTGACCAGGGAAGAGAGGATGCGGTAGCGAGCACCGGGAGCGAGTTTTTCGAGATCAAATGTCATGCCTGATCTTGCTCACTTTGACTTCGCTCGCCAAGAACGGACCCAGTCGAATCTAATCCGCAATGATTAGGGTTTTAACTGAGGGAGTAACAAAGGGTTTCAGTAGAAACTCTCAAAAGATTTTTTGAAAAAAATCCCATCTCGCCGCGTGGTATTTGAAATATATTTGGTGAAACTTAAGATCTGGTCAGCCAGATTTGAGTCGTATAATACTCTTGTTATCCGACCATCCGGTTAGCAAGGTGAAAACCGGAACCCTCGGAGAATAAAACTGTTCGATGAATAAATGAGACAACTACGAACAACAATGGTGGCGGTTGCATTGGTCATAGGAGGGTTCGTATCTGGGAGAGCACAAGATCTGACGGAGGTTCCTGAAGTCCCTGTTTCTACCAAGGACGTTTTGGAGGTCATGGGTGTCTCGGTTTGGTCTATGAAGTTAGACTTCAAGGCCGGAACCAATAGTCAGTTAAAGGTCTATGCAAAACGTAAGGCCGAGGACCCTATTCTGCTAGTGGACGGTCCAATAATACGAAATGACGAAGGTAAATCGATCATCACTCGGAGGGTTTTAGTTACGGTTGATGGGTTGCTCCTAGAGCCCCATCAGAAGAGACTAAAAGTCGGCATTGGGGCATTTGATACTTCGACAGAGAGTTCAACGAAGGTCATCGATAATCCAATGCCTGAGGGCCTTCTATACATTGTGGAACGGCTGGGATTCTACATGGATGGTAAGGGAAGGATCGTCTTGCTTAAAGGCCATGAGGAGACTGTTACTGCCGTTCCAATGGTCAATGATATTGAATACACGATCTACCTAGCAATTGAACCATGGTCTCCAAAACAATAGCATCTAACAAGATGTGACACATCAACGCGCTCCGCGCGTGAGTGCACATTGACGTTCGCTTTAGAATTCGCGCTGCATGTCCAGCATTGCCACTTTCTACATGATCGATGAGTCGGATCGGGAATCTTTTTCTCGAGCTGAGATGAATCAGAAGACCCACAGCATGAACAAGGGTTTTCTCGGTTTTGGAAGACGTCCGGTGACTACAGGTGAGCTGTATCTTTGGGAGTATCTTGATGACGCAGCCGCCGATAAGCTCGATTTTGAATATTCCGGTTTTGCCATTATTGATTACTTCTTCACCTACATTCAGTTTCCCGAGGAGATGCAGTCAGAGCTTGCTACCGCTACATCATCTTGTGGACACTACATAAGGTTTGAACCTCGGCTGGCGAACCTGATTGTGGACCACCTTGAGCAGAGCTCCCCCGATGAGTCTTCGTTGACTGAGTTTGCCGAAGAGTCGGGTCATGAGGTTCCGGAATATGTCGCAGTGCTGATCCAGACTCACACGATATTGATTCAGTGGCTTCGAGCACTCTCGTCGGGGCAGTTTGGTGTGCTCCATCTCACGTTTTGAGCATGGAACTAACGGGGCGAATCGGGTAGACGGTAGGTTTTAACTACCGTCCCCCACATCACCGGCCATACGGGTCCGTAGCACGGCGATTCCAA
>CALGMJ010000239.1 GCA_937958875.1 uncultured Verrucomicrobiales bacterium
CCTAGGCCGAAGTGCCCCTTCGCTCAAGGCGAAGGGGTGAGCTGAGGAAGAAAAATAGCTTACTCGGAATAAAAAATGTCCACATATCCCAAGTGGAGGCAGGGTAAGGGAAATGATGAGGTTCTTGGTGCTGTTGTATGAGTCTTTTCTCTGATGATCAGGTTTAGCTTAGGCGCTTGCGTTTCTTTGATCCTGCGTTTAAGGACCTCCCCAGTGAGTGCAATTTCTGAACGTCGTGTCGTGATCACTGGTCTGGGAGCGGTGAGCCCACTGGGAAATGATGCTGAGTCCACCTGGGACGGCATGAAAAATGGGCGTAGTGGTATCGGTCTCATTACCCACATGGATACAGAAGAGTATCCGGTGAAGATCGCGGGAGAGGTGAAGGATTTTGATCCGAAGCCTTTCTTTAAGAACCCGAAAGATGCTCGGCGCATGGATCGCTACGCTCACCTTGCTATTCCCGCCGCTAAGATGGCGCTGGAGGATTCTGGTCTTTTAGAAAGTGATCCTGATTTGACCCGCATTGGGGTGATGATTGGCAGTGGGATTGGGGGGCTGGGAACTCTCGAAGATAACCACACTTCTCTGATTAAAAAGAGTCCGAGCCGGGTGTCTCCGCTGACGATTCCGATGATGATTTCTAACATCGCGAGCGGTGTCTTCTCGATGGAATATGGCTTTGGTGGTCCGAATATGGCGATCGTTACCGCCTGTGCGACGGCAAACCACAGTATCGGGGAAGCTTGGCGGATGATTAAATTTGGCGATGCTGATGCCTTCATCGCTGGTGGTGCGGAGGCATCGATTCGTCCGATGGGCTTGGCTGGATTTGCCAATATGAAGGCGCTTTCGACTCGCAATGATGACCCAACTCGGGCGAGCCGTCCTTTCGATACCGGGCGAGATGGATTTGTTATGGGTGAGGGGGCAGGCATGGTCGTGATCGAGGAGCTTGAGCACGCGAAGAAGCGTGGCGCGCCGATTCTCGCTGAGCTTTCTGGCTATGGCCTCAGTGCTGATGCTTATCATCTCACGGCACCTCATCCTGAAGGGGCTGGTGCTGCTCGCTGTATGGATATGGCTCTCAAGCATGCAGGGCTGAATCCTGAGGACGTCGATTATGTCAACGCGCATGGGACTTCGACTCCCGTCGGTGATGTTGCCGAAACGATGGCGGTTAAGCGTAGCTTCGGAGCTCACGCGAAGGATGGGCTTCTGGTAAGTTCTACGAAATCCATGACTGGACACCTTCTTGGGGCAGCTGGTGGAGTGGAAATTCTAGCCTGTCTCATGGCGATCCGCGACGGGGTCGTGGCGCCGACGATCAATCTGGAAGATCAGGATGAGAAATGCGATCTCGACTACGTGGCGAATACTGCTCGTGAAGTGGAAGTGAAAGCTGCGCTCAGTAATTCCTTCGGCTTTGGAGGGCACAATGCGTCCCTCCTGGTCACTAAATTTTAAATCGGACTGATTCTTACTTTTGAGCGACGAAAAAGAAGCCATCGAGCGCCTTCTCAAGGCGGGAGTTTCAGAATTTGTCGTTTGTGGAGGGGCTCGAAATGCAGTCCTGGTGGCTCATTTAGTCGCGCTGGAATCGGTGCGAGTCTGGCGGCACTTTGAAGAACGAAGTGCCGCTTTTTTTGCGCTTGGACGGACGAAAGAAACAGGTCTGCCCTGCGCGGTGGTGACGACTAGCGGCACAGCTGTCGCGGAATGCTTACCTGCGGTGGTGGAGGCTCATTACACCGCAAAGCCGCTCGTGATTGTTTCGGCAGATCGCCCCGAGGCTTTTCGAGGATCTGGTGCTCCCCAAACTATCGAGCAGGAAGATATTTTTACTACCTACGCTCATTCCGGCGACGGTTGGAATGGCTGGGGGCCTTGGCATCTCAATGTGCCCTTGGATGAAAATCAAACTCCCGTTCAGCCGCTGACTCTTCAGCCTGAGGCCTTTTTGCCAGAGCGGGTCAAGTTTCAGGTCGGTGCATTGGTGAAGTTTCTCGATGGCGGTGTCTTTCGGGGGCTGATTGTCATGCTTGGTGGGCTTGAGCCCGATGAACGGGAAGAGGTTTACCATTTTCTGGAGGCGCTGAAGGTTCCCGTGATCGCGGATGCTACGAGTGGGCTGCGTGAAGCTCTCGGGAGCTTGGTCATTGATTCGGTGAGTGAAACTCCAGGTCGGGTTTTGAGAATCGGTGAGGTTCCAGTGGGCCGCTACTGGCGGGATTTGGAAGAAAATGCAGACATTGAGGTTCTTTCACTCTGTCGCAATGGGCTTCCTGGTTTGGCGCGTCCTTCCGAGGTCATTCAAGGCGAGGTGGATCGTATTTTACGAGGTTTTGGTGAGGTCGAGGAAGTGGGGGATATCAATGATGATATTCCACCAGCGCGGACACGGATGGCGAGAAGGGGGGAAATTTTAGAATCTTATCCTGATAGCGAGCAGGGGCTTCTACGGACTATTTCGCTCTATGCGACTACGGGTGAGAGTTTATTTTTAGGCAATAGCCTACCCATTCGAGAGTGGAATGATGTCGCTCAGCGTGAGGTGCCTTATGCCATGGTGCGGGCAAATCGCGGGGCGAATGGGATCGATGGTCAAGTTTCTACCTGGCTGGGAGCGAGTGCGGAGGAGAAAGATGCTTGGGGTGTATTCGGTGATCTCACCGCGCTTTATGATCTCGCTGCGGGGGCGGTCTTATCTCAGGTCGAGCAGGAGGGGCGCATTCTCGTGGTGATCAATAATGGAGGGGGGCGGATCTTTGATCGGCTGCCGAGGCTGGAAGGTTTAGACGAAGATCAACGGCAAGCGCTCGTTCAGAATCAGGAGGTGAGTTTAGCACCCTGGGCCGAGATGTGGGGGATGAATTATCATCGGGTAACCTGTCAGGAGGACTTTGATGATCTCGAAGGAGGTGAGCAGACGCTTTTAGTAGAGGTCATCCCGAACGAGAAACAAACAGAAGATCTCTTGAAAAGTCTCGCAAATCTGTGAGCTTTTCTGAGTGAAAGGTAAGCAACTGATCTTGGTGCTCCTGCGTGCTGCGCTCGGGCTATTTTTCATTTGGTCCGGCTTTGTGAAGCTCCAGGATCTAAGTGACTTCACGCAGACGGTGGCGAATTATCAACTGCTCTCGCGACCATGGGATGCGGTGGCCGCTTACTTCGTGCCTTGGTTTGAAATCGTGGTTGGTCTAGCCTTAGTGACTGGGGTTTTAGCGAAAGCGGGCCTTACGCTCACCTTACTGATGATGATTGGTTTCACCTCTGCCATCGGCTGGGTCTGGAGTCAGGGTTTAAATATCAACTGTGGCTGTTATGGAGCTTCAGATGAACCTACGAACTATCCCGTACATCTCGCGATTAATTGCGGACTCATTGCGCTCACTGCCGCTTTGATCTACTTCAGCTGTAAGCAACAATCTCGCGATCAAGCAGAGGTCGCTTAAGTGAGTGCTTTTTGAATGATCCGTCGAATCGGGCTGGGGATGGGAAGATCTTCGAGCGTATTCACGGGGTGAAAGTGTTCTCCTTCGCTCAAACTGTTAGGAAGCTGATCTTCCTCGAGAAGGTAGAGCGAGACAGTTACCTTATGATGGGTAATGGTGTATTTGCTGGTGAAGGCTGCTTCACAATGAGCGATTTCCTTAGCGGTGCGTAGAGGAAGGTGCCAGAATCCTTTGCGCCGAGTCCCGGTTCCCTCGGCGAGAAGAAGGTGATCATTTTTTAAAATGAAGATGGCGTGTTCATCGATCGCGACGAATTTTTTACGCGGCTTTTTGACAGGGAGTTCTGCAGGGTTTTGTGCTTGGCAGAAAGTCTGAACAGGGCAGGTGAGACAAGCGGGAGAGCGGGGTGAGCATTCGGTCTGGCCGAGCTCCATGATGGCGGAGTTAAAAAGGCGCGGACTTTCGATATCTAACAGCTGTTCGGCCCAGGTCCAAAGTTGCTTTTGGCCGGTTGTGCTATCAATGGCTTCACGATAGTCAAAGAGGCGAGCCAGGACGCGTGCGATGTTACCATCAACGATCGGAGCGGGTTCATTGAAAGCAAAGGAGGATACTGCGCCGGCGGTGTAGCGACCGATGCCGGGAAGGGTGAGCAGTGAGGTCGCATCCTTTGGGAACTGGCCTCCATGGTCCTGAAGGACAGCTTGCGCTGTTTTTTGAAGATTGCGAACGCGGTTGTAGTAGCCGAGGCCTTCCCAAGCTCGCAGGATTTTTTCTTCAGAAGCTTCAGCAATGGTTGAAAGGTCAGGGAATTCGGTGAGGAATTTCTCAAAGCGGCGATTCGCAATGACAGAGGCGACGGTGGTCTGCTGAAGCATCATCTCTGAGACCAAGATGGCCCAAGGATCTGTCGTTTCTCGCCATGGATAAGATTTTCCATTTTTGTCGAACCAGGTGAGAAGAGCGGCGCGGAAAGCCTTCAGTTTCGCCGGGGAAAAGGGAGTCATCTGAGCTGCTTATCTAAGCTCCTGGAACTGGGTTCGGAGTCTGAGCTGCTTTCGGAGCTTCAGAAGAGGAATCGATGATCGTAACCTGAGCGCCATTTGGTTTCGCATTCATACGACTAGTTGCGACAAACCATCCTTCGGGTAAGCCATCGCGCACGAGGTAGTATTCTTCGTCGCTCCAGACGGGAGTAATTTCGCGTCGCTCGATTTTTAAGGTTTTGGGATCTACCAGAACGATCTCGCCAGGTTGGCGTTCACTTTTCCGAGGGATGACAAAGACGTCTTTAATTTCGTGACCTTTTAAGATTGCTCGCACCGGCTGGCCGATCCGTAGTGGGGCCTCTCCGGCCTGCGTGATGAAGGGATCATCGACTCGTGCGATGATGAAGAGTTTACGCGAGCGCTCATCGAGAGCTCCTTCGGTGCGAACAATTTCTCCCTGCCAGTGTTGTGGGTTTTCAGCGTTGAGGGCATCGATCAAGGTCACTGGAATATTGGGGTCTCCGGGGCCATTCGGCAGGGTGACGTGCTGAAGTTCACGAGGAGAAAGAGAAAGTCGGATTTCCGCAAAATCGGTCGAGAACACTTCGCCGAGCCGACTGTTCGGGGTGATCGATTGTCCGAGTCCAATGACGCGTTCGCGCACACGTCCGGCGTATGGGGCACGGATCTTAGTTCGTTCGAGCCGACGTTGAGCATCGGTGAGGGATGCCGTGGCCGCTTTTACATCTGCTCTTGCTTGTTTTAGCTGGGGCTTACGTAGAACGAGGTCTGTTGGTTCGGTGGTATACCCGAGGTCTTCCCAGTCGAGCCGGGCTTGTTCTGCTCTGGCTTCTTCTTGGGCGAGAGTTGCTTGGGCACGGGCTAGGCGAGCTTCGGCAGTAGAGAGATCCGCGAGAAAGTCCGTTGGATCGAGTTCGAGTAGAACTTCTCCCTGTTGGAAAAAGGCACCACTTTCGAAAAGAGGGGAGATGGCAATAACGCGGCCGCCCACTCTTGATGTCAGGCTCGTTTGATTGTGTGGTTGCACCACTCCCTGTGATTTTAAAATCACGCGATAGTCTTCTCGCTGGAGGGTGATGACTTCTGTGGCGGGTTTTTTCCGAGCGGGCCGGGGACGCGCTTCTTCCTCTTTTTTGACTGAAAGCTGAGTGTAAGACCAGTAACCTCCACCGAGAAGGAGGAGGGGAAAAAGAAGTCGTAAAACGATGGCCATGAACTCAAAATTCGATTTCTAAAGAAACGATGGCGCTATTTACGAAAATTGCCTCACATTTCTAGCAGGAAAGCGCTCATGTTTTTATCCTAGATGCGAAATCCTAGCAAGGGATGGAGAATACTCTGCACGGCGTCGACCCCATTATTGAATAGTCGATAGGCGACGGTGGCGACGTTTAGGTCTGGTGAAGTAAGACAAGCCATCCCGGTAAGGATAACGAGATTTGCCAGGATAATAATGGAGATGGAAAAAATTCGCCCATGTTCCTGGAGATCCGGTTGATCTCGCGGAATCATCCAGAGGGTCCAAACAACGTGGAAGCACCACGTTCCGCCAAGTAAAAGTAAAAGAATGTCATCTCCGTGTGGTAGGGGCGCCCACATCACCATGAATCCACTGATTGAAAGGACGACCAGCGACCAGAAGGGGATGAAGTAAGGCGATAGGGCGATCAGAATATTCGACTTATTCGTCATGATGTAGCCCCCATCGGTGCTGACCCTGATCTCGCTAACCCATCCTAGGCTAAGATAGACGAAAAGGGCATGAGTCAGCTCATGGCCAAGGACGTAAAAATAAAGAAAGTAGTCCGAAAAAAGTCTGCTCCAAAACCACCCGAGCATGAGAAAAATCCCTACCCCAAAGAAGAGTAATTCCTCTGAGCGCCAGAAATGATACATGAAATTGGCATCATTCGCTGGCTCTACGAGAGTGTAAGCGACGAGTAGGATGACCGGAACGAGGCAAAGAGCCTTGAGGTAACTAAGGCATTTCTGCCACCAGTTGAGCCGATCAAAGCCAAGATCGAGCACGCTAGGCACATCTGCGATGGCAGCACGTGCCATCATCCCGCTTCGGCGACCAGCTCGGGTGTTTGCCTTTGCGGCGGAAATCTTCTTCGCCCGACGAAATGCTTCCCCGATCGGTTCCTTGCGTCCTCGGCGCGCGCCCCGGTCTGCTCGGTATTCATTCCGAGCCTTCCGAGGTGTCGATGAAGTGCGCTTGCGGGCCATGCGACGCTTGGAATATCTAAAATATCAGCAAAGTTAAAGAACTTATCTAGCCCTGCCAAGAGGTTGGTCACTTCCATATCGATGCGGAAAAGGTTCAAGGCTGGATATCAGGCTCAGAGGGTGAAGCTTGAACAAATCAGTGAAGCTGACTATTTCCCTAGCGTGATCGATCAGCTCATTTCCTTGCTAGGAGAATCGAAAGTCTCAGCGATGGCTGAGGTATTAGAAGAACACGGAACAGACCGGTGGAATTTTTCTCATCTCCCAGAAGTTGTCGTTTTTGCCGAAAGCCGTGATGATGTGGTTGCGGTCATGCAGTATGCTCACGAACGTGACATCCCGGTCACCACTCGTGGTGCTGGCGTGGGCTATGTGGGAGGGTGCGTTCCGGTCAAAGGCGGCATCGCTCTCTCTGTTGCTCGCATGAATCAGCTGGTGGAGGTGAACGAGCGCGACGGTGTCATCGTGACTCAGCCTGGAGTCATTACGGGGGACCTCCAGCAGGCGGCACGTGAGAAGGGGTGGTATTACCCGCCAGATCCAGCGTCGCTGAAAGAGTGTTCCATCGGTGGGAATCTTGCCACAAATGCTGGCGGGCCCCGCTGCCTCAAATACGGAGTCACCAAAAATTACGTTCTTGGCCTCGAAGTCGTCTTGGCAAATGGAGAGGTCCTCCATGTGGGCTCCCGCTGTCATAAAAATAAGACCGGATTTGATCTTCTCCACCTATTCGTGGGAAGTGAGGGCATGCTCGGTGTCATCACGGAGGCCACTCTGCGCATCATTCCGCATCCTCAGCGGCGGGCCATGTTGACTGCGACATTTCCAGATTTCGCCATCGCTGCGAGTGCAGTGCAGGCCATTCTCGATGCTGGGCATCTGCCATCTGCGTTGGAAATTACCGATGGCTTTACTCTAAAAGCAGCCCGAGATCATCTCGGTCAAGATTGTCTTCCTGATGGAGAGGCTCATCTCATTGTAGAAATCGATGGTCGCAGTGGGGCCATCACTCCTGAACTGGTGGAGCTAGAACAGGTGCTTCACGGAGTGGGTGCACTGTCCGTAGAGCAACACGGCGATGCCGAAAGCTGCGAGGCGATTTGGCAGCTCAGACGAGATTTCTCATACTCCCTCCGCGCCACTGGCCTGACAAAGTTAAACGAGGATATCGTAGTTCCAAGGTCTCGCCTCGTAGATCTCGTTGAATTTGCCACCGAGCTTCAGGCTGAAACGGGGATTCCCATTGCCTGCTTCGGCCATGCTGGGGATGGAAATATCCACACAAATCTCATGGTCGAAAGCTATGATGATCCCGTTATTAAGGAAAAAGCAGATGCAGCCCTTGATCGTCTCTTTCAGTGGATTCTTGCGAATAATGGCGTCATCACAGGAGAACATGGTGTTGGGCTCGCCAAGAAGCGCTGGCTTGGGAAAGCGCTCGGTGAAGTCGGAATGGCTCTGCATCAGTCGGTTAAGACGGCGCTAGACCCGAAGGGGATTCTAAATCCTGGTAAGTTTCTCGATCCAGAGTCCTGAGCGTGAGGCTTACGAGTATGAAAAACTCAAATTGTTGGTGTTTTTTTCTGAGACCCACTCATAAATAAGCTCAGCAACAGCCAAATAGTGGAGTTACGAAAACTCCCTATATTTTTTGGCAAAAAAACAAACATTGTGTCGTTAATATAGAGATGAGTGAAGAAGCGCCTAGTGCACTTGGCGAGGTCGAAGAAGGCCTGCAGGAACGTTTTTCGAACCTAAATATTGAAGGCTTGATCGCCCGAGGGGGGATGGGGGCTGTTTATCGGGCTGTTCAGACTCAGCTCGACCGGCCCGTAGCGCTGAAAATCCTCCCAGATGAATTTGCCGCCGATGAGGTGCGCCGGAATCTCTTCGTTAGAGAGGCCCGTGCGATGGCAAAGCTAAGCCACCCGCATCTGGTCCAGCTTTTTGATTTTGGAGAAAACGAGGGGCTGTGGTTCATGGTTCAGGAATGGGTCGCAGGAAAGACTCTCTTCGATCATCAGCAGGCAGGTGTTTTAGAAATTGATGATGGCGTGCGAATTGTTCGTGAGGTTTGCGCTGGTCTTCAGCATGCCCATGAACATGGCGTCGTGCACCGCGATATTAAGCCCGCAAACATCTTGATCGACCCCGATGGTGCGGTGAAGTTGACCGACTTTGGTCTCGCTCAGTCCGTCGGTGGAGATGCCTCTGCAAGCGAGGAAGAAGACAGCTTCGGAACGCCAGAATATGCTGCTCCAGAGCTCTTTGAAGAAGGGGCAGAGATTGATCATCGTGCAGATATCTTTGCGGTTGGGGTGCTCCTTTTTGAGCTCCTTACCGGCCAGCAGCCTGCTGCAGTTTATCAGCCGCCCTCAGAGGTGATTTCAGATCTAGGAACGCGTTTTGATGCCATCATTTCGAAGGCGATGCAGCATAATCCAGAGGATCGATATGATAGTTGTGCTGCCTTCGATCAAGATCTCTATAATGCGCTCACCGGAGCTGAAGCAGAGGCTTCCAAGCCGAAAGGTCCAAAGGTTCTCACCGGAGCTGTTCCTGTTGCCGGGGGTGCTACTATCGGAGCTACTGGTCTTACTTCTCTTGCGTCTGCTAAATCTGGTGGAGGGATTGGTCAGCTCCTTGGAGTCCTCGTAGGGATTGGTGTCGTGGTAGGTGGGTTCATATACATCTTTAAAGGCGATGGACCGGAGGAAAAAAAGGATGATAACAAAGTCGAACTTATTTCCTATGACGATGAACCACGAAGGAAGCCAAAGGCTGCTTCTGTGAACCCTTCTTCGAAAAAGCAGGCGAATGCCGGTGGCTCTGAGTCATTGAAGCAATCTCAGGCTGTTAAAAAATCGGAATCGAAGAAACCGAAGAAAAGAAAAGATTCCAAGCCCGATAAGAGTAAGGTTACCAAGAAGAAAAAAGCTCCCATCGGTGAAATCACTGAGTTGACCGCTATCGAGGAGGGATACATGAGAAAAGCTCCTGCATTAATCGAGGTCTATGATCGCGAAATGAAGATTCTTCGTGGGAAATACCTCAACGCCTGCAAGAATGCGGCTCGCAAAAATCGCGGCCTAGCGAATTTCTGGAAAGAAGAGGCAAAGGCGTTTGAAGACGCAGGATCTCCTCCAGAAAATGATGATGGGGTGCCCGATCGGGCTCTCGCTTTACGAACAGGTTGGCGGACCCATCAGCAAAAATCAGCTCAGGCTCTCAAACTTCTTCATATCGATACTCTCGAAAGATTAGATCTTCTTGTGAAAGAGTTTCAGCGTGGAAGCGAAATGAGAAAGGTTCGCAAAGTCAGTGAGCGTGCCACCGCCATGCGAACTTTCGATTACTTCCTTGAGACGTGCCGGGAAAAAATGGCGAAGTAATTTTTCTTAAGCCTTTAGATCAAATGGAGGTCTCTTCTTTCAGAGCCTCCAGCTCTTCCCAGCGTTCATATAATTTTGCGCATTCCGTCTTAGCCTCATCGAGAGAGGCTACGACTTTAGGAATTTCTTCGTAGTTGGTCTGCACCTCAGGGCTGGCCAGGGTTGCTTCCAGTTTTTCGATCTTTTCTTCCGCTTCTGAAATGCGGTCCTCCATTCCCTCCAGCTCCATCTTTTGAGCCATCGTGAGTTTGCGAGGTTTTGTTTTTTGTGTTGCGGCCTTCTTTCTCGCCGCTGCTGCTTTATTAGCCGCTGCAGCCTGCGCTCGGGCCGCATTTTCACGAGCCTGCCGCTTTTCTAGATAGTAAGAAAAATTTCCAGGCTGGACTCTGACTCCGTCGTCTTCAAAGGCAACAATCTGATCACAGATTCGATCCAGAAAATAACGATCGTGAGAAACCACCAAAACGGTTCCTCCGAAGGCTGCTAGCGCTTCTTCCAGCATGCGTAGCGACTGAAGGTCGAGATCGTTAGTAGGTTCATCAAGGACGATGAGATTTCCTCCCGTCTTCAGAACTTTAGCTAACATTAGTCGGGCCCGCTCGCCTCCTGACAGCAGGTCAACTCGTTCGTTGATGCGGTCATCTGAGAAAAGAAACCGCTTCAGGTAAGCGCGCGCTCCAATCGTCTCCTCACCAAATAGAATTTTTTCATTTCCATCTGAAATCTCATCAAGCAGTGATCCGCTCCCATCGAGCTGCATCCGTGTCTGATCGATATAGTTGATTTTAACCTGTTTTCCTAAAACAGAGTTTCCCTGGCTTGGCTGGAGTTGATCGAGACAGATTTTCAGAAGTGTCGTTTTGCCAACTCCATTACGACCGACAATTCCAGTGCATTGACCTTCTTCCAGCGAAAGATCGAGATTTCTAAAGAGCCAGCGAGGAGAGTCTTCTGAACCCACATTCATCCCGACTTGTTCTAAATCAACAATGGTGTTTCCAAGACGGGGTGGGGGAGGAATGAGTAAATCCATTTCGCCCTCCCGCACTGGGGCATCTTGATTTTTCACCTCGTAGAAAGCATCAAGTCGAGAGCGAGATTTTGTCGTGCGCGCTTTGACTCCCGCCCGAACCCATTCGAGTTCTTCTTTGAGGAATTTCTGCCGCTTCTTTTCTGAGTTTTCCGCAATTTCTTGGCGGATCGCTTTAGATTCCAGGAAGGCCGTATAGTTACCGGGATGTGAGTAAGCTTTCCCATTTGAAATCTCGATGATTCGGCTGGCGATGACATTCAGAAAATAGCGATCGTGAGTCACAAAGATTACCGCCCCGCTGTAGGTCTTTAAGAAATCTTCCAGCCAGCGAATCGAATCTGCATCGAGATGGTTCGTTGGCTCATCGAGTAAAATGAGATCAGGCTGAGAGGCCAGCGCTCGACATAATGCCACGCGACGTTTTTCTCCTCCTGAGAGGGGGCCGGTTTCCGTTTCCAGAGGGGGAGTGCCCAGAGCATTTGAAAGCGAGCTGATACGCGCATCTAGATTCCAGCCATCGGTATGCTCAATGAGGTCGTAGCATGCTGAAAGTTCAGACTCTGTGCCTTCACCATTCTCATAGCGCCGCAGGGCTTCCGTTACATCTGCGGCCCCTGCAGCGATGTTGTCATAAACAGAAAGAGTGGGATCGAGTTCGAATTCTTGAGGGAGGTAGCCCACGCGTAACTCTCTACGAACAGAGATCTCTCCCGAATCAGCAGAGTTCTCTTTCGCAAGGATCTTTAAAAGGGATGTCTTCCCGCAGCCATTTCTTCCTACCAGTCCTACTTTTTCCCCCGCCGCGACTGCGAGGGTAACTCCATCGAGGAGGGTCTGGTGTCCATAAGCAAGGCGGAGTTCATTAGCAGATAGAAGAGTCGACATAGTCAGCGGCGGATTTATGCCTCGCTCCCCTCTAAATAGACACAAAAAAGCCCCGGAGAATCCATCATCGTTACTCTAATGAGTCAATGGGGGAGGTGTTAGGCAATGAGAAGAGCTGCTTTTGATCTCAAAAAACACCCTTCAGAGCCCAAACTGCATTTTGTTTCATCCTGTGGCGTTCATTTTCTTCATGAATGTCATTTTCTGAAAACTTTTTCATCCTGTGGAACGCCCGTGGTTCTGGGCATTACTTAGA
>CALGMJ010000240.1 GCA_937958875.1 uncultured Verrucomicrobiales bacterium
GGCAGTGAGAAATTTTGCAAGAAGGGGGGAGACGAGTGTGATGTTCGGGTCGAGGGTGCGGAAGGCGTCGAGCCCTGCGGAGAGATCTTTCTCCTTAAAATGCTCAAAGAGTGTGTCGCCGATGAGGGGGTAGTTATAGTCTCCTTCAAGGCGAGCGAGAGCTTGTAGGGTGAGCTCTTCATTCTCAGCGAGTTCGTGAGCGAGAAATTCAGTAAAAAATGTTTCGGAGCGAGAGGTGAGAGTTTTTCTGATGAGTGAGCTCTGGTCTTCCAGAGAAGGGTGATTCTGGTGAACGAGTTCTGTTTCACGAGCGGAGCGAGTGGGCGAGGACTCTGATTCGAGATTATTCGCCGGAGGCGCATCTTTACATGAAACGGATAGGTAAATAAAATTCCCGAGTAGAAGGGTGGCAAGACGGTGCATGATCATGATGTGGGCGACGGATTTGGCTCAAAAAAATCCGGAGCCGTAGCTCCGGATGAGGTGGTCGCTAGCAGGGTATTCCAACTAGCGCTGGCTCCATGAAAATTTTTCCCATCCTAATGCTTGGCTACGATTGCAGGTCATCGGAGCGACACTATTCTCGGAGCTGATAAAGCGGTTTTGGAAATCACGAATTGAGATTTTACCTTCGTCTTCGCTTCGGAAGCGAAAGCGCTCCCAGGCTCCAATTCTTGAGCGGTTCGCATTCATTGGACTTTGTGCATTTTCACCACTGACGTATAGGTTATTGCTGGCGCGAAGGGCAATTTGACCATTGCCAGCATCGACTACGGTGAAAGTTTCCCAAGCGCCGATGGCGGTCCGGTTACTATTCATCGAAAAGCGACCATTTTCTGAACTTACATAGCGTCCATTGTTGTCTTTTAGGGCGATTTTCATGCCGACGCTTGGGAGGCCAGTGTTCACAGGTGCGTCGACGAGTTTGTAAGTACGGACCCAGTTCACTCGCATGGCATTGCGGTTGTTATTTTGGAGGGATGCGACGGTGGGGAGTCCTACAAAACGAGGGGCGAGAGCTTCCGTATCAAAGATCATACGAAGTTTTTCTGTGAAGGGGGCTCTCGGGGTAATGGACATGACCTGGCGGCCATTGTAGTAGAAAAGAAGGGTGTTCGCATCTTTCCACCAGAGGCCGTAGCGTTCAAAGCCATCACGCCCACGGCGAGGCATTTCCCATTTAGCTCCCTTTGGCGCAGGACCATTTAGAGGACCGTATAAATGGGTGTTGGCTGCAAATTCACGAGAAAGCCGCTCTTCGACTTGCTGATTAGTCGCGCGTCCCCAGTGCTCAATGACATCGATTTCTGAAAATCGACCAACTCGGAACCAGAAGGAGGAGCTCATAGCGGTATCTGAAGCTTTCATTTCGCATTCATAATACCAGCCAGGTTGTGCGATCTGCTGCTTAGATACGACGGCCGCAGCATCAATCCAGATATCCTCAAAGGGGGCTCCGACTTGATTGATATTATTTACCCGGCTGGTGCTGCGAAGAACGAGGTGTCCTCCTTCGACGAAGGCATTTCCCTGCTTAAACTGTGAGGGGGGACGACCACTCCAGAATGGGTGGTAGTCGAACCATTTGTTTGAGTCGATGGTGGAACCATTGAACTCATCTGAGAGGGCATTTACCTTTTCCCATTTTTTTCCTGATGGAGGGGTTGGCATCGCCGAGGTGGAGACAAGCGTAGCCAGGAAAAGACCGCCCTTTAGGACGCTTTTGAGCAATTTCATGATGTGTATGTGTTTTTTTCGACGCAGTTAGTTAACTTTGTCGGTTATCAGTAACCCTTGCTAATTTCCAGATCTCGTCAAGATAGAAGCTTGAACTTATTCAGAGATTTATTCTAGCCATTCGGCTGATTAAAAAAATGGATAGAAAGGTGGTCATAGGTAGTCGTAATTTGGTAATCCTACGGAATGAAAAAAAAAGCAGGTGATCGTTTGTTGCCTGCAAAAAATAATCGCACCACCCCCCAACGTTAGATTTTATGAGTAAACGCAGTTCTTCTAGTTCTAAGCGCAAAAGAAAGACTAGTCCTAAAGGTCAGTCCACACAGCGGAAAAAAGCCGCTTCTAAACGCAGAAACGTAGCGCGCCGGACTGCCGCTTCGAAGACGCTTACAAAGGCGAAAACCTCTCCTGTCGTAGAGATGAAAGCGAATGAACCTGCTGATCCAGCAGAGATTTCAGTCGATCAGGCAGAAGATCTGCTGAATCTTTCCGCAGAGAAAGCATCGAAAAAACCTTCTAAGCATACCATGAAGGTGAGCTTAAAAGCTCCAGGGGTAGGGGAAGCTGAGCCGGCAGATCAGAGCGATAAGCCATCGAAAAATACGATGAAGGTCAGCCTTAAGGCTCCTGGCGTAGGAGATGCCTCATCTACTGAGAAGCCTTCCAAGCACACGATGAAGGTAAGTCTAAAAGCTCCCGTGGCAGATTCTGCTAGTGGTAAAACTCAGGAGCGAAAGATTTCTGCCCGTAAGCCGGCTGCCCGTGAAGCTGTTCAAAAGGTAGCCAATAAGGTGTCAAATGTAGATATGGGCAGTAAAGCTCCCGCTCCGATGGCTCCGCCAGAAGAGTCCCACGCAAATCTGGAGCCGACAGATGCGTTCGCCGCGAATGATACTGCTCCACCGAAGGGACTGCCTAAGGAGACGATGCGGGTCAGTCTCAAAGCGCCTTCTGTTGAGGACTCAGCAGCGGCAATACCAACTCCTGTTGAGGCTTCACCTGAGCCAGTCCAAGCTCCAATATCTGAGCCCAAACCGCTGTCTAAAGAAACGATGCGGGTGAGTCTCAAGGCTCCAGCCGCTGTTCCTGGCGCGGGAGTGTCAAAGGAGACGATGCGTGTTGATCTAAAGGCTGCTCCGACTGACGCTCCGGTTAGTAAAGAGACTCATAGTGTGACGGCGAGTTCGAATCCCTTTGTGAAGAATACCCGTGAGCCAGGATCTGTTTCTGTGGATCAGCCCGCGCAGCCATTGCAGGGAGCTCAGAACCCGCAAGCTGCGCCCGTACCTCAGCTTACAAAAGCTTCTTCATCTAAAGGTGGCGGCTCAGATCTTCTCGTGATTTTGGCTTACACCGCCTGCTTCCTCGCCGTTATTTTGGGGGTGTGGTGGTTTTTTCTACGCTAGGTGAGTAAACCTCTTGCGTCTCTAGCTCAGGCTTATTTCCACGATTGCCTGCGCCGGAGGCGATGTAGAGTTTTTGCTGATATTCGACAACTCCAGTTCCATGCCGCCCCTGTAGGAGTGGAGGGAGTGTCATCCATCGCTCCTTAGCTGGGTCCAGAGCTTCTACTGTATTGTAGGCTCTGCCTTGGCGATTACTTTCGCCTCCGATGACGAGCACTTTGCCATCGTATGCAATTGCTGCATTTCCAGCGCGTGGGGTGGGAAGGTTACTTTTCTCAGCGAGGGTGTGCCACTTTCCTGTTTTGAAATCATAGTAGTCGACTGGGGCTACGGTATTTCCGAAAACTCCCTCTTTACTGCGGGCAGCGCTGCGGCGACCAGCGGTGTTATAAATACGATCGCCAATCACTACGGCGCGGAAGTGGTCCCGCGCGCGTGGTGCATCTGGCAGTTGAGTCCACTTCTTTGTGGCAGGATCATAGCAGTCGAGCCATGAGACATGGCCATCGAGGTGGCCATTGGTGATGCCGCAGATGAGATAGATTTTGCCGCCATGTGCTACGAGACCTCCGCCTCCACGAGGGCGAGGAATGGGTTCCTCAAGCTGCCGCCAAGAGTCATCTTCTGGACGGTAAATGAGGATGAAAGGGTAGGGCTTTTCCTTCGGGTAGCCGCCGGTGAAGGCTCCTACAGCCCAGATTTCATCTTGGAAAGCGAGCGCCTGATAATGGTGGATTTTTACCGGAGGTTGGCTCCCTTTCGTCCAGTGATTGGTTTTTGGGTCGTAGATATTAAGGGCGCGGTTTCCACGCCCGCCGAGAAGGTAGAATTTGTCACCTACTCGGACGTAGTCCGCCTCGTGACGGGGATCGAAGGATCCTTGGGAATCCTCGACGGTACTCCAGCTCCCGTGGCAGAGGCAATCTTCTGCGTAAAGGAGGGGGGAGCTGGCTGTGGTCAGAAGGGCGAGAGCGAGCGAGCAAGCTTTCATGCTTAGTCTTACAGGCAGACTCTTTTGAAAAGCTGATCCAATGGAAGCTGCATCCCGATGTAGAAGTCACCAAATTCTCCATAACGAGCGGAGACTTCGTCAAAACGCATCTCATAGACGATGGATTTGATCTCGAAGGTATCCTTCGCGACCAGAGTGACGCCCCACTCGTATTCATCCAGGCCGGTGGAGCCTGTGATGAGCTGGAGGATCTTTCCTGCATAGGTGCGGCCGGTGGCTGCGTGGCCTTTCATTTGCTGTGCTCGCTCTTCGAAGGGAAGGGAATACCAGTTATAATCTGGGTGCGGGTTCCGGCGCTTCGACATGGGGTAGAAACAGATCGCGGGCCAGCTGCTCAGGAAATCATCTCCGGTGTAATCTGGGTAAAGGCGGTGTTGGAGGTAGTGCTCCATGCGTTGATCGAAGGCAGCCAGCTTTTCCTGATATTCAGGGCTATCTTCGGTAAGGCTTTCTTTTTCGATCAAGGTCTCCTTCGCATACTGCTCTGCCGTGGTGGTGTATTCTGAGCGTTCGGTCTGCGAGAGATAAGAATACGTAGGTGTTAATATATCCGGGCCGAGTGCGAGGGTAAGTCGCTTTTCAAAGTAGGTGGCATCATGCAGATCTGGCGTCAGAAGCATGAAGCCGATATCTGCCTTGGGAGTGGCGACGGCAAAGATGAGAAGCTGGGTGTCAGGGTGAGAGCGGATCTGCTGAACGAGTTCAGTGAGGCGAGTTTTTGCCTCGATCTGTTCATCACGGCCAAGGATGTTCCATTGACCATGATCGATGGTGTAGAAAAGATGCATCACGTGCCAACCTTCTTTAGGCACGAGGGGAGTCGGAATAGGGGCGTCAGACATAGGTCAGAAAAAATTCGTTAAGGGAGAGCGCACACGCGCAGATTTTTAAGATTCAGTCGCTTCTTCTTCAGAAGGGTTTTCGCGATAAGAGGCATCAATCCGCACTTCGATGATCGGTTCACGATTTCGGTCTGGAATTTCTCCGGCCGCGGCTTCGAAGACCTCAAAGGTCCAGGGCTTGGTGTCACCATTGACATAGGGATTGATCTCGGATGGATTTTTGAAGCCGACGGTACAATTCAGAGTGATGGTGTTCGATCCTGTTTGCTCAAATTTTCCACCGCGAATCTCTATGGTCGAGGAATCACCCATGATCTGGTCTTCGCCATTTCTAAAAGCGTAGCGGATGGTGCTGTCTGATCCACCGTTGATACTGAGTTGAACGCAGGGGATTAGCTTAGCACTGAGCTGGATACCTCGATCGGGATTCACTCCCTTACGGCGGGGTTCACGCCACCATGTTTCTGCCTCCGAAATGGTGATGTATTCTCCAGTGACTGGGAAATCCTCGGTAAATGTGATGAGATTACCCTCTGGAGCTTGGTCGTAATAGTTGGCGAGTGTCCATGCCCCAGCCCCTAGGATCAGGAGGAAAAATATGCCGATGGAAATTTTCTCGAAGAGGCTGGTGGGCTTATGCTCCACCTTAACGACACGTCGCTTCGGCGCCGGAGTTTCTGCTTCCTCGCCGATATGGTTTACTGATTTTCGTTCGATAGTCAGCGTTTCCTCCGCTGGCACCGCTTTTTTTTCAGAGGAAGGAGCGTCAGATTTTATAGCAGGAGTATGGAGTTTGTCCGGCGTTTCGGTCTTGTGATCATCATCACCTAGGTCCCAGAAGTCTTTTTCCGGCTCTGGTTCGTTCGAAGGGGTATTCATACAGCGAGTTCTTGGAGGAATAGCTAACAAGTGGATAGAACTCTGGCAACGCGAGAAAGCGCTAGCCGAAAAAGAGGTTGCATCTTGAGTGGTGCTAGGTGAAGCATCTGCCAGACAACAAAAGCTATGGCTGACCGCGAAGACATCAATCCAGAAAACGTAGGTGGAAAATATTACGTCGATTCCCAGTGCATCGATTGCGACCTCTGCCGCGAAACCGCTCCTGCAAACTTTCAGCGCTCAGATGATGAGGGCTACTCATACGTCTATATGCAGCCTACCTCTGAAGAAGAGCTCGAGCAATGTGTCGAGGCCATGGAGGGCTGCCCCGTTGAAGCCATTGGTGACGATGGTGAAGATTAATTTCTAATCGAGCTTCATGAAGTCGCCCCGCTCACGTGCCAACCGTCCTAAAGGACGCGGCACTCGGGCCGACCGTAAGATCAGGGCGCAGGTGGTGCGCGAATGGATTGGTGCGCCCCGACCGCTCGATCTGAATAAAAATGTTTCCGAGGCTTCTGAATGGATTGAGAGCCTTCTGGAAAAAATCGGCATGACTGGCGGGCTCGAGGAAGAGCGCGTCATTGAGACCTGGAGGGAGCTAGCGGGGGAGCTCGTCGCTAGTCAGACTGCCCCAGTTTCGCTTCGCCGTGGCTGTCTTACCCTGAAAGTGCTTCAACCATCGATGCGCTTTCACCTTGAACAACTCAAGCCACAGCTTCTTAGGAAACTTCAGCAGGAACTGGGAGAGGAACACCTGAAATCTCTGCGACTAACCATCGGTTAAATTTTTTCATGTATCAAAATCTGCTTTTCGACTGGTCCGGTACTTTGGTGGACGATTTACCGCCGACACTTTATGCCACCAACGCCGTCTTGTCTGACCATGGGGTTGCACCCATGGAGCGGGAGGAATTCCGGGCTCGGTTTCGGCTTCCGTATCCTGAGTTCTATGCCGAGGTTCTGCCGGGGGTGCCAGTGTCTGAGGTCGAAGATACTTTTCGTTCCGCTTTTCGTGAGTCGCCTCAGCAAGTGACGGTCCTCCCACATGCGCGGGAAATGCTCGAGTGGGCGAGCGAGCAGGGGATTCGGTGTTTCGTCCTTTCGAGTATGGATGTGGAACTCTTTACCCATCAGGCCGAAGCCTTTGGCCTCATCTCACATTTTGAAAAGATCTACGCTGGAGTCATCGATAAGCGCGAAAAAATTGGCGGTATTTTAACGGACCACTCACTAGAGAAAAATGTGACCGCCTTCGTTGGTGATATGGTTCACGATATCGAAACAGCGCATCATGGTGGAGTTTCCTCGGTTGCCGTCGCTACTGGTTATGATCCTGTTCCCCGACTCGAAAAGGCTCAGCCAACTCACCTCTGCGACGACCTCTTGAGGTTTCGTGAGATGTTGGTATGAATCCCACGTGTGGTGGGAAAAAAATTGGCGAGAAGTTTGCGTGATCGTAACGATTGTTTTCGCAACGATGTTCTTTTCGGCTGCATTCGCAGTGCCTTGTGGCCCTGGCGGTTTCTTTATGGGCTACACCTTTGGTGTCGCTGTTTTTAGTCTGGTTCTACTGAGGGCAAGCCTGCTCTTTCGAGTAGTCGGCATCATAGGGATCGCATTTTGCCTGCATGGAATGAGTTCAGGATTTTATGCGAGAGAGAAATTTTTGAAGGAGACCTGAATCCGCGAGTTAAGAACGAAGAAAAGTGGGCAACCCGCCTGAAATCAGGTTAAGGATAGTTTTTGCGAAATCACCCAACGGGTTACCAATGCTCAAGCTATCTCTCTCCAAA
>CALGMJ010000241.1 GCA_937958875.1 uncultured Verrucomicrobiales bacterium
TCTTTAAGAGCTGTCGAAATTTCCTGATTGAGTATGGCCAAATCACGGCCCTCGTCCCAACGAGCAACCATCTGATCACCCTTCCAGACTTGGAGTCCTAGATCATGAGACCACTTTCCTTTCGCCGCAATTTCATCCGGCTGCTTACGCTCACGAATATCACCAAAGAGCATAACATTCCGCATGTAATCCCAGATTTCTGCTTTCTCAGCTTTGACGAACCACCAGTTCTCGCCATCCACTTCGAGCTGCTTTTGTAATGCTAAAAGGTGCTCCTTTTTATCCTGTTCTGGATCGACAGACAGACAGACCACTTTGAAATTGGGGTCATTTTTAAAGTCTGCGTAGAGCTTCAGAAGACGGCTCGCATTTCGCTCAGCACACATAGGACAGGCAGCGTAGAATTGCGCCGCGATCCAGACCTTATCTTTGAGGTCTGAAATTTTCACCGACTCGCCATCCTGCTTGATGAGATCGAGATCACGAGAAATAGTCGCGATGACTTGGACGTCCTCTTTACCGATATCCTGTGCGACTGGCTTTGGTCGCTTCTCCTTTAAGCTCGCTAAAAAAGCACCCATTCCCAGAATCAGCGCGCATATCACGGCCACTCCAACATAGATGAGAGTGATCTTTTTCTTATCAGTCATTTTGATTGTCCTTTCTCGTCTGGATTTGCGTAGAGGTATTGGATGGATTTTAAAAGAAGCTCTTGCAGCCGCTCGGTCGTCATGGGCGGCGGAATGAGTTCTTTGTCAGGATGAGACTTCTGAGCCTCTGCGAATTTCTCTTCCATGCCAGCGACTTTTTCGAAATCCCAGCCTTCATTTGATCCCGGAATCCCCCGAATGTGTAAGTGCTGATCTAGGAGAACGATTTTTGAATCGTAGACATACTCACCATCACGTTCTTCAGGATAGAGCCCGTAGCGAAGACGGTTTTTCAGGAATGCTCGGATCGAGATTTTCCCGTCTGTGCCAGCTGCGATCCGCCAGACTTCAGCTTTATCATCGAATTCACTTAAGACGGAAGCCATCTGAGCAGGATCTTTTTCATCCGCATCAATGACGAATGCCAGCAAGGTCGGCTTTGTCTCTTTACCCTCGTATGCGGTCATGATCTGCCGCATCGCAGCGAAGCTCGCCTCTGATTTCACATTGGGCTGAATCGTAGAAATCACCGCTAGGGACACTTTCCCTTTAAGGTCTTGGATATTTTTGATCTCGCCGGTCGCGGTCATGACATCGACATCATCTGTCACCTTAAACTCCATACTGGGCCGCTCACTGTCGCCCGTACGCTCACCAAAATTCTGATACGCCCAGAGAATTAAAAAGCCCCCCACTACGATGAAAATGAGGAGAAATATGGCGGTTTTGCGCAACTTTTTAGGATCGCGCTCCGCTGGCTCAAGCTTGCTGATGTCCACTGCGCGGGGAACCTAGCTCACCTCCACGCAAAGGCAAGAACGAGGAGAACGACCGGAAGATAGACTAGGGTGCGCAAAAAGCCGGCACGCATGGTCTCTCGCTCGCCTTGATGTTTCGTGACCGGAACCAACATCCAGAGAACCACGACTGTATGCACCAGCACAACCCACCATGGATAGAGGTTAAAAATGGGCCCAACAAACCCCAGCAAGATCATCGCAAAAGAAAAAATGAGGTAAAGCTTGGCAATCCGAGCACCAGAAACATCACCATTTGACCACATTTGGTAACCAGCTTCTTCATATTCCTCCCGGCATAACCAACTGATGGCGACAAAATGCGGAAGCTGCCAAAAGAAGAGTAACGCAAAGAGAAACCAACCACCTGCATCGAGCCAGCCACCTCCAGCACCGACCCACCCGATGAGCGGAGGAAGGGCGCCAGGAATCGCTCCCACTAAGGTATTGAGTCCGGTCCACTTTTTCATCGGGGTATAGATGAAGACGTAAATCGCAATCGTCACCCCGGCGAGAATCGCGGCTGTTCCATTGACCTTCGCCGCGAGATGGATGCATCCGAAGGCAGCCAGCCCCCACCCGATGATGAACGCTTTGACCACACTCATGCGGCGCGATGGTAGAGGCCGATCGGCAGTCCGTTTCATCCGGGCATCATCCTCGACTTCCATGAGCTGGTTAAATGCGGCCGAGCCAAAAGCAGCCGCAGCAGTTCCGATCAGGGTGTGCAACATGAGCCAGAAATCGAAGCCAGAATCACTCGCAAGCCAAAAGCCAAAAAAAGTGGTGATCAGCACAAACACATTCAGCCGAACTTTCATCAGGGTCTGAAGATCCTTACTCAGCTTAGGGGTCTCTTTCGTATCCGCACTCAAGGCCCGCACTCTGCCCTGCCTCTCTCAGATCAGCAAGTATTCAGCGAACTTGCCGCGCGATAATTTTTCTGAGTTTCAGAGTTGAACCCAAGGCTATCTCCCTAACAATAACCATCCTCATGAGTGAAACCGAGAATTCGCGGAATGATCTAGCTCAGCTAGATGAAATAGCCAGTAGAGGCTTTATTGGAAAACTAACTGGCTATGGGAAACTCTCAGGCCCAGGTTGGATTCAAGCAGCGGTGACGCTAGGAGGAGGCTCTCTGGTAGGAGCACTCTACCTAGGAGTGATCGGAGGCTACCAATTCATGTGGCTTCAGCCCTTGGCGATGCTCTGTGGCATCATCATGCTGGCTGCAATTTCTCACGTAACTCTCTCTTCTAAAGAAAGGCCATTTGTCGCTGCAAAAAAGAACATCTCCCCTGCTCTTGCTTGGGGTTGGCTCATTGCCACGGTAATTGCTGATGTCGTATTCTGCTCCGCTCAGTTTGCTCTGGGAACAGACGCAGCGCAAAGCAACCTAAACATTTTACCCGGTAGCACTTGGCAG
>CALGMJ010000242.1 GCA_937958875.1 uncultured Verrucomicrobiales bacterium
ACTTGCCCAGTTTTTAAAGGTGGTGACCTGACTTCCAATGTAAGTGGGAGTGCCGCCTGTAGTCGGTACGACTTTTTTCGTAGATTGAGCAATGGAGGTGAAAATATGCTTAGCTTGAAAGTCTGCGCGATAGGCTGGAACCTGATGAGCGTAGAGTGCTTCGGTGATAAGGGTCTTGGAGGTGCCGCTATTGTCGAAGTAGGTCTGAGTGCGGCTGATTTCCATACCCGTTTCTGGGTCGAAGGAGGAGGTGAGATTTTGAGGGACTCCATCGATGATGATTTCTGTCTGTAACTGTCTCACATAGCCTCCGAAGAGTTGGTCGCCGGGGTTTTGGGGGTCAGCGGTGAAGACTTTCCAGTAGTTCAGTTGAGAGTGAACAAGTTGATTGCTGGCATCGTAGTCTTTCTGTGCCAGCAACATTCCATTGAGTTGATTTTGATAATTCGTGAGACCTCCGCTGGGGTAGAGTCCTGATTGGGGCGAGAGCCCATTGGAGTAATAGAATTCGGAGCGTCCTTCAGGTTGATTGCTCGGTGGGGTGTCAGCGGTGGAGTTGACGCCTGCAAGCGTGGTTACGAGTGGGTATTGGGTGATGCCTGTTTGGGAATTGTAGGCGATCTGGGAAGATGCAGAGTTTGCGTAAAAGAGTGATTGAAAATAAGAAAGCTGCGCGTCGTAAGCATCTGTGATTTCTACGACGGCAACGGGGAAATCATAGGCGAAGTCTCCTAGATCTCCGTCATCGAGATTATAGAGCGATAGCGAGTCACTACTTTTAAATGAAGTCCCGGAAGGGTAGCTAACAATGGCGCGTGGGCTGGCTAAGGTGCTTCCTGGGACGAGGTCAGAACTTGGAACGTGGATTTTTTGAGCACCGCCAGAAAGTTGCTGGGGAGGGAGGGCTTCGCCATTTTTTAGAATGGTAATGTACGATTGTGCTGAGGAATCGGTGGCATCTTGGAATGCGAGATAGTTAGGTGCGAGATTCGCGATGGTATTGGGGTCGCCGAGTCCACTAAGTCCTGTGCTAAGGAGAAGCCAGTTCCCATCGGTAGAGCGGTGGTAAATATCGCTACCTAGGGTGAGGTAGTCAGCCCTAGCGGTTGGCGAGCTTCCACTTTGAGCGATCGTTTGATTAGACCATGGAGTGCTCGATGAGAAATTGGGGTCGAAGGTCAGCAGTTCATTAAGAGGAGATCCACCTTGATCTTGAGAAAGAATCACGGCGTCATTGCCCACTGCCGTACTGAGTGGATCCGTGGGGCTGAGCTGAGTGAACGCTTGTTGAATCCAGTTTTGATTCGAGGTTTGTGAGCCACCGACATTTCGGAAATTTTCAGAGTAATTATTCAGGAGGGAATTGCCTGGTAAGGTCGGGTGCGAGCTGGGAGCACTGAGATTCGCAGAAGCGGGTGAGTTGGCATTGAGGACAAAGAAATTTTCGTCCCATTGAAAGATTTGCAGGCTGGTATGAACACTGCCACTGCTCTGTCCTGTGATCGCGGTAGTGGCGACAAAGCTGGGTTGTGTTTGAATCGAAAACTGAGCTTTCCCTTGAATTAGTTCGATGGTGATTCCTTGTTCTTTCCAAGATGGGGGATTTTGCCAGGCTCCTAATTCATCTCGGTAAAAGACTTCGTAAGTGATTTCTTTTTGCTGATCTGAGTAATGAGCTGCGAGGTAAAAATTATCGTAGGCTGAGAGAGCGACACTACTGCCGAGACCACTGGATGGGAGTAGTGCAGGTTGTTGCCAGAGTTGAGAGCGCCAATCGTACGAAAAACCTTGGAATTGGCCGGAGGTGTAGTCTGGATTTGAGGCAATGAGAAAGTCGGTTCCTGAAATGAAGGTGGAGTTTTCTTTAGAGCCAGGTTTGAGCGCCAAGGTGATGGCCTGATTATTATAAAGAACCCAGTTTCCAAAACCAGTTGGGGAGGAAAAGGAGGCTTCAGTTTTTAATAGGTCTTCTTTTTGTTCGTGCTCCTCTTCATCGATTTTTGCTTGGAACAGAGGGGCATTATTATCGTCTCCCTGGCGGTAGAGGTAGAGTTCATCTTCATTAGTCGCGAGGTTGCGTACGGAAATGGCGATGAAGTCGTCTTGCGTCTGAACGCGAATACTCGAGGCATCAGCTTGTATGGCCTGCATCGACGCGGTAGTGAGATCCTGCTGCACCCAGCGGCCATTCCAGGAGTAAACGTAGGCTTGAATTTCTGAGTTCGGAAGGCAGTAGGTGAAGACCGTATAGTCCGAGCCATGCCACACTCCCGGGATACTGCCGGGGAGCGGATTGGTCATCGTTTTCTTTTTTGGGGCCGCGATGAAATTTTTCTTATACTTGAATTTCGCTTTGCCACCAGATGGATAAGTGACGGAGGCAAGTGCTCCGGGGTTCGTCTCATTGATTGCTTTGTAAGTGAAATTCATCCCCGGAAGAATTTCTCCATCTGGGGTGCGGCGATAGACGGACTTCAGGGTGCGTTTCCAGAGTAGATCGTAGTTAGGATCACGGCTGTCAGCGATATTGAAGAAATCGTAGTTGAACTTCAGTTCATAAAGTTCAATGCCAGTGTCATTGGCGACCTCAATGGTGTCGAGGAATCGAGTCTCATAGACTTCCTGGTAAGCATTTGGTTCGCTCTGCTGAGTGTTTCGTGCCTGATATTCTAAAATGCCACGTGGGTTGGAGGAACTTCGTGCTCCAAATTTTTCCCCGTAGTGGAAGGTGATGATTCGGCCGAAGCTATCGGTGACAGTTTTTAAGTACGATGCTTGAGTGAAGACTGGAATGCCATTGCTCACCGTGAATTCAACATTTTCGTAGGTATAGCGAACAGACTGCCCCCAGGGTGAGGTGATCGAGGTGAGGTTCCAAGCGACCGTGAATTGATCTTGGTCAAAGATTTCAGAACTACTTCCCATCCAGTTTCCCCATTTGATCGCAGATTGGCTGGCGGATCCTCCGCCATAAAGGTAGGTGAAGCCGTTTTCTTTGACGATGGTCCAGAGGTCTGTCGATGGATCATAGGTGATGTCCCAGAATTCATAGTTACGGAGTTGGAAATTCCAAAGACCATTACTTTTTGAGGTGAGAACCATCGGGTTTGCAGACCCATTACTCTTGAGGAAATATTGGTCAGAAGATGAGGAGCCATTTCCTGCTTTGTAAACGGAGATAGACTCGATGGGCATGTCCCAGCCAAGGCCAAGGATACCGGTAGGGGCATCGATATTCCAAGTGTCGATCTGCTTTTTGATCGAGCTGGAATAAAGGGCTGAAATTTTAGTCTCGAGGCCGTCATGTCCAGGCAGAGTTAGAAAGTCGAGTGGGAGTGAGACGTTTCCGCGAAACTTGTTCACGCTGCTTTTGATCTCGCCGATGGCATTGTCATCGAATTCGAATGAACGAATCGCAGGGGCTTGCGATAGAGTTTGACCAGTAGGATTGTTCGCTGCCGATTGAGTGGACATGACTTTTGTGGGAATGAAATTGTGGTGGGAAAACGATGAACTCTATCCTGCTGCGCGGCAGAGCTTTTGCAGAGTCTCCTCGGTGAGTGGGGTGACCTCACGAGGTACGGTGGTCAGGTGCTTTCCTTCGTTTGGCTTTTGGCCAAATTGATGGTGGATATAATGATCAGGACCGACCTCAAAGACTTCGAGCTGGCCATCATCAGCGGCCCAATTTCGATGGCAGTAGATGAGTTGACTTTCTGCTGGGACTCCGACGCCTGCCGCTACCACGCGTGGGATATTACTACGGTTTGGTGGGGAACCATGAAAGACGCGGCTGTCCATGACTAGGAGCTGCCCCGCTTTCATTTCCTGAAATTCGAGGTAGTCCTCCCAGATTGTTTTGACGAGATCTGGGTAGGGTAGAGTGCAGGAGTCGCGGTAATTCTGATTAGCAAGGTGGCTCCCGGGAACGACTCCAAGGTAGCCATTCTTTTCGATGACATCCACGAGCGGGCACCAGAGGCTGAGTCCGACGTGGCCGTCACGTTCTTCGATGAAGGAGACATCCTGATGGAGCCCCACTTCGCTTCGTTCAGTACTAGGTTGCTTGACCGCGAAGCTGCCTACTGCGATACGATATTCGTGGAGGATGTCTTTGGTTCGAGCGGTGAAAATTTCAGAAATTCCCTGATGGATTTTCTCACGAGCGCTGGTGTCTGAGCTGAGAATACTCGCGAAAAAATCAGATGAATGAACCTTAGCATGAGTTTGATAGAGAGAGAGTAGCTTTTCGATATCGTGGCTCTGTAGGAGGTCAAGTACGACGTATCCATCACGTTTGAATTGGGCGTCGATTTTTGAGTCGGTGAAAATTTGTCGTTTCATGAGCAGGTAGAGATGAGGTTTGATTGAGTGGAAGGTGGTGATTGTTGAAGAGCGCTTTTTTTGAGTGCTTTGGTCAGAACTCGGAGAGCGGTGGCAGTGGTCATGAGCGATTTTTCATCGCAGTAGTATTGACCCTTCGGTAGATGCCAGGGCTCGTAGCAGGTATTTTCCGTGACTCGTAAATTGGCGTGCCCAGGCCAGCTACCGACTCCTTTTTGAATGTG
>CALGMJ010000243.1 GCA_937958875.1 uncultured Verrucomicrobiales bacterium
CCACGAATGGTATCGAAGAGAGGAATCGTGTATTCGAGGGAAACAAAAGCACTTGTGTTACCACCTAAAGATTCTCCTGTGCCCTGAACGATTGTGTCCGTTGGGTCATGGCCAGGTAACCCTACTGGAATACGAGGCACAACTTGCCTTATGTCGCGGGGACCAAGATCTCGAAAGTCAAAACCTCTCAGATCCCTAGATCCCCCAAGGAACTGACGCTCAAAGATCGGGACGTCATCTGAGCCACCATAAGAATCAACGACATTGACCGCCCCTCTAAGAGTAAAGATACCGTCCCAACGGAGATTCCAGTGTTTTGAACCTTGCGCCGAAAACGTATAGGTATCTACATCTCCTCCTAGAATACCACCTGCAAGAGTAACACCAAGTTCAACCTTCTCACCTTTACGAGGCGTTTGATTACTATCTCGGCTATCGTAAACATACGTCAGCTCGAGCGCGCTTCTCGTCTGATCCCCATCTTCTCTGATAAAGCCTGGCGAAAAGTCAGGATTATTTTCAAATGTATTCCCTAAAATCGGACTCCCATCAGGATTAGTATTTCCAGTATCAAAGGTACCGGATCTCAGTGCTCCGAAGGCACTCCCTTCTACTTCAATATCAATCTTCTCCCAGCTATAGCGCGCTCTTACGAATGCTCTCCGACTGACCTGCTTTCGGATGAAAATTGCAGCCCCACGATTCGATTGATCGTAGGCATCACTGAAGAACTGAGAATCACGGATGAAAATCTCACCACCTAGGGCGAGCTTCTTACCCATGAACCAAGGCTCGGTGAGTGACACGCTGAAGTCTTTTCGCTCCGTTCCGGCTCGCAGATTCATGCTGAAACGTTGACCCGCTCCAGTGAATTTACCGAAGTTTGTGATATCGAAGTTTGTCTGCTCTAGAGAGAGGAAACCAAGAATGTTATCCACGGAACTCAGACCAAGCCCGAAGTTAATATTACCGGTTTTCTTCTCCTCGACGAGAACGTTGACATCACGGAAGTTTCCACGCCCTCCACCACTAGTCACATCGACCTCGGAGAAGTAGTTCATGTTCTGGAGACGAAGCTTTGAGGTCTCGATATCCACAGAGTTAAATGGCTCGCCTGGACGCATGGGCAGCTCGCGGCGAATGACACGATCCTGACTCTTAGTATTCCCCTCGATATTCACTCGGCCCACTTTAAAGACACGACCTGGAGTTACCGCATAGGCGACACTGACCTGATTATTACCAACATCGCGAACCTTCGGAACGACGGCGGCATCGGCATAACCACGGGAACCGTAGTAACTCCGAATCATCCGAATATCGTCACGCATTCTCTTAGATGAATACGGCATCCCCTCAATCAAACTCAACGCAGGACGAATCTCATCCGGTGAGAAAATTTTCAGATTACTCAGGCCAATGGCATTCACCGTGTAACGAGGCCCTTCCTCGATTGGAATGACCATATCGACCCGACCATCAGATACGGGAGTGCGATTTGGCACACCTACCTTTGCCCGCCAATAGCCACGCGCTTGGTAGTAGTCCTTCACCTTATCCATATCCTCATCCACCGCGGCGGAATTGATACGACCGGATTTTGTGAACCAGGAGAACCAGCCTTTCTGCTTCGTATTCATCTGCTTGCGCAGCTGTGCATCGCTATAAACGGTATTTCCTTCGAAAATGATTTTTCGGATTTCACTCTTCACCCCTTCCTCCACGACAAAAACGAGATCTGCGTAGCCCTCCCGATCGGTCGCTTGAAGACGATGAGTGACAGTGACATCCGGGTAACCGTAACCTTGGTAATATTTCTCAATATTTTTCCGAGCCTGAATGATTTTGCTGTCGCTCAGAATCTGCCCGACATCGAGCTTCGTTTCGTTTGCCAGGGTGCGATCGCGGAAATGCGTGTTTCCAGAAAAGCCAAGTCCGTTAATCAGCGGACGAGTAACCACTTCCGCAATGACCTTCACCCCGCCAGCGACATCCTCAGCGAAAAACTGAACATCATCCACTAAGCCAGAGCTGTAGAGAGTGCGGATATCCTCATCGACTGAAGACTGCTTATAAACCCGTCCCGGACGCACCGCCATGAAGTTGCGCAAGCGCCCTTCATCAACAGTCTTAGCTCCACGGTAACGAATTTCCACATTGGCGACTTTTTTCCCCTCGAACTGGTTTGCCTCAAGGAGGAAGTTCTGGGCCTGCACGGACTCGACCCAGACCGGACTGGTCAGCATGGCTCCGCCCAGAGCCAGCACATTGAAAGCCCGTTTCTTATTAATAAGCTGCAACATAAAGAAAGATGAAACGATTCGCAGGGATTACGCCCATCCACGCCCTCCCCCGTCAAGGCCAATGAAGCAGGAGATTTCCCCCTATTTCTCCGTAGGGAAAAATCCCGCGCTCCTCCCCTTGACCTCTTGGCAGATCCTCCCTAGCCTCCCGCCCCCGCGTTAGAAAACCGATTTCACCAAATCAACCCTGCGCCCGCCATGAATATTTCACTGGAGAAACAACCTAAATGCCTCGCCGAACTCTCGGTGGAGATCCCCGCCGACGTCGCTAACAAAGAACGCGCCGCTGTGATGAAAGCCTTCACCCGTGAGGCCCGGATCCCAGGATTCCGCCCCGGCAAGGCCCCTAAGGCCGTGATCGAAAAACGCCATGGCGAAGCCATTACGCAGGAACTCGAGCAACGCCTAGTTAACAACGCCATTCAAGAAGCGCTCAAAGAGAACAAGGATCTTAAAATCCTGAATGTCGCCCTTCCTGATGGCTGCACCACCGCAGCCGATGGTGCTTTTAGCTTCAAAGCAGCTCTCACTCTTACCCCAGAATTCACCCTTCCTGAATATAAGGGGCTGGAAATCGAAGTTCCTAAGGCGGAAATCACCGACGAAATCATCGCTCAAAATCTTGAGCAACTTCAGCAGCGCTTCGCCGACTATGAAGATGTCGAGTCTCGCCCGATCGAAGATGGAGACCTCGTTGTCGTCGATTACACCTCCACCATCGATGGAAAACCTCTTGATGAAATCGCTGGCGAGCAGGCAAAAACTCTCGCTGAGAATAAGGGATACTGGATCCGTATCGAAGAAGAAGCCTTCTTCCCCGGCTTTACTGACGCCCTCGTCGGAGTCAGCCCTGGCGAGGATAAGGAAATTAATGTCACCCTTCCAAATGACTTCCCTATCGAAGCCATCCGAGAAAAAGACGCCGTCTTCCAAGTCACTGTTAATGAAATCAAAAAAGAAGTTCTCCCTGAACTGAATGATGAATTCGCAGCGAAGCTCGATCCCGGTAAGACACTTGAAGAGCTCAAAGGCCTCATCAAAGACGATCTCGAAATGCGCCAGAAGCGCCAGCTTGAGGAATACAAGGTAAACGCTACCCTGGAAGCCCTCGGTGAGAAAATCGACTTCGAACTTCCTGAGGAAATGCTCAAGTCAGAGGCTCAGAGTCAGGCTGACCAGATGGTCCAGCAGGCGACTCAGTCCGGCACGCCTGAAGAAGAACTCGCTGAGCGCCAGGACGAAATCATCGAGAATGCTAACATTCGCGCCAAGAACAGCATCAAAACGAATTTCCTCCTCCAGGAAATCGCCGAGGCTGAGAAACTCCAAATCAGCAATCAGGAACTCATGCAGCGCATCACCCTGATGGCGAAACAGGCTAAGGAGCCGACTAAGAAATACATCAAGCAACTTCAGAAAAATGGCCAGATCGCCAACGTCCGCCAGAACATGCTTCTCGGCAAAGCCGTTGACTTCCTGGTAGACAACGCGAGCATTACTGAAGTCGAACCAACTGAAGACGAAAATGCTGAATAATTTCAACCAAAGCCCACAGGGCGGGGACCAGAGCCCCCAGAACAATTATTACATCCCCACCGTCATCGAATCTGATGGCCGTGGCGAGCGTGCCTTTGACATCTACTCCCGTCTTCTCAAGGACCGGATTATCTTCATCGGCACCGGGATTGATGATGGCGTTGCGAATAGCGTCATCGCCCAGATGCTCTTCCTGCAGATGCAGGACCCAAAGAAAGACATCCACATTTACATCAACTCTCCCGGTGGCTCAGTCACCGCCGGATTGGCGATCTATGACACCATGCAGTTCCTCACTTGTGATGTGAATACCTACTGCATCGGGATTTGTGCTTCCATGGGATCTGTTCTCCTCACCGCCGGCACGAAGGGGAAACGCTTTGCCCTTCCGAACTCTCACGTCATGATCCACCAGGTCAGCGGCGGAGCTCAGGGAACCGCTGCCGATGTCGAGCGCACCGTCGAGTTCATGTATAGCCTCAAGCGCCGTCTCAATGACGTGCTCGCCCACCACACCGGCAAAACTGCCGAAGAAGTGGAGCGTGACGCTGACCGGGATAACTACATGTCTGCTGAGGAATCCGTCGCTTACGGCCTCGTCGACAAAGTCCTCGAGAACCGTAAAGAGCTTCCTGCTCCTTCCGAAGAAGAGTAAAAACAGCTCCTTAAAGGATCATCCTTTTTTTTTAAAAGCGGCCCGCTGATTTCAGCTGGCCGCTTTTTTAATCTTCTCAAAAGCAAAAAACTTCCAAAGACAGAAGAGCCCCTCAAAAGCGCTTCTTGTATATGATTCGCCTATTCACTAAGACCGCATGGATCCTCCTGTGCATCATGCCATTATACGATCTTCATGCTGAGACCATCGAATTTCGGGGAACCAAATTTCGAATCGCTCGGGCAGAGCCCAGCCAAGTCTTTTCGTGCTACAAAGACGATCAAGGCAAGATTCTCCATTCCCTTTCAGCGGCCGTTTCTCATTTCGAACAAACAGGCCATGAAATCTCGCTTCTGACGAATGGCGGAATCTTTGAACCCGGCTGCATTCCCAGTGGACTCTATATCGAGAACGGCGTTGAAATCACATCCATCAATCGATCAAAGGGCAAAGGAAACTTTTTCTTAATGCCAAATGGAATCTTTTCGATCGACCAGGAAGAAAAAGCTCAAGTGGCCAAAACCGAAGAATTTAAAAACACCGCAACCATCCGGCTAGCAATCCAATCCGGCCCACTTCTACTCCACAGCGGCAAAACTCATCCAGCATTTCGCGAGCATTCTAAAAGCCAGCTCGTTCGAAATGGTATTGGGGTAGATCAAGAGGGCAAAGTCGTCTTCGCCATCACAGATAAAAAACAGCGCTGTAATCTGTGGACATTTGCTCAACTTTTTAAACATCTAAACTGTCAGAATGCCCTCTTTTTGGATGGAGATCTTTCTAGGATGGTTACGAATCCGACAAAAGATATTCGAGGCCAAGGATTTGCGACCATGCTCGCTATCTTAGCCCCTCGAAAACCCTAACTTTAAGATTTTCACGAACACATCGCATGAACTGGAAGAAACTCATCATCGGCGAATGGTCCTGGACGCGGCCTTTTTACTCTCTCGGCTTCATTTACTTCAGCCTTCTTCTCGTCGCCGTCTTTGCTGGCGATCGCTTCATCTTCCATCCTCCAAAAACTCCCTACCCGGAAAAAGAGGGCTTCCTCACTTTACCCGGAGATCTTCAAGTCGCAGCCTACTACCGACCATCTATTAAATCCAACGGCCCCATCATCCTCTGGTCACATGGAAATGCTCAAAACATCGGTGACCTAGACGATCTTATGGATGACTTTATCGATCGAGGTTACGGCACTCTCGCCTACGACTACCCTGGCTATGGTAAAACTCCTGGCTCACCCAGTGAACAAGGCTGCTACGACGCAGCCCTGAATGCCTACGAATACCTCACTCAAACCCTCGGCTATTCGCCCCAACAAATCATCCTCTGCGGTCAATCAGTCGGGAGCGGCCCCTCCACCTGGCTCGCCACTCAGCGAGAACACCGTGCCCTTGTCCTCATTTCACCATTCCTTTCCGCCTTCCGCACCGTCACCCGCATCCCACTCTTTCCGGGAGATCGATTCCCAAATTTAAAGCATATCCGATCCCTCACGACTCCGCTACTCATCATCCACGGTAGTGAAGACGAAGTTGTCCCCTTTTCTCAAGGGGAGCGACTCTTTCAAGAATCCTCTGCTCCGAAGAAATCTTTTCTAGAGATCGAAAACGCAGGCCACAACAACCTCTTTGAACGCGGTGGTGATGAGATCTTCGAAGCATTTTTAAAATTTCACTCGCTTAACTCCGATTGAAAGAGGGCTTCTAGATCTCTACGCTCACTATCCGTGAAACTAGCCTCCCTTAAAAGATTCCTTAGCGAGCCGATTCTCTGCTGACGGTTTAATTTCCACGAACTTGCCAAGCCATCTACGGGCCAAACATTCTCTTCAGAAACATCCGTAAAGAGCGACTGAAGCCCCACAGTCATTTCCATTCGTAGAGATTCAGGAAGCCCCTCTACTAAAGATACATAATCAGGATCTCTTCTCGCCAGACTATTCATGATCTGCTGTCTGAACTCTTGAGGATACACCTCCTGTCCCCGCAGAGTTTTTCGAGCGGAGATTGGATTTCGAGAAACCCAGTCTTCTAAGACCAGCCGAACAGACGACCTCCCGATAACAGCCGTCGCTTCCTTGAAATCTGAGTTCGTCAAATCTACCTCGTCGGAAAATCCAGACCAAGATGAGGTACGCTGCATAGGTTTCCTAAAATTTAAAATAGCATCAATATTATTCTCTTCTGCGGATTCAGCCATCACGCCCGACATAAATCGCCGGAAAACCGGCATTGCTATCCTAGATTCAGTGACAACAATGAATCTGGGAAAGGGCATCTTTCGTTTTTCGGGATCAGCAGATTGAATTGCTAGGTAGGCAGCCACTCGCAGCTCCTGATCCGCAACAAAGTCATTTATCAACGCATGTAAGGCTGCATCCGAATCGATTTTCGCCCACCGACCAAAGATCTCGGCAGCCGCCCTTCTATAAGCAAATTTGCTCGATTTCGAGATCGACGAATAAAACCTACGCTCACGGCATAATTTTAGGATAGCAAGACCAGCTTTATCAGGGTCAATAACTCCCCACCCTCCTATGAGAGCTGCTAAACTTTGATCTAACTCGGCTATCTGCTCATCCCTCTTGAGCAGATCAGAAATTGCTATAAGGGAGCTTGATCCACCTCGTTTACCAAACTCGCGAAGAAGCATTGCTAATTCGTCGCTAGATCGCGAATCAGTGAATTGGTCGTAGATATTCCCCCATAACTCCTCGTCACTTAATCCTGCAGCGTAGGAGGCAAGTTGATCGAGATAAGACTGACGTTCGCTAATAGCTCGGACAGCATTAGGGAGTTCAGCCCCCCTTTGATTCAAACTCACCTGCCGTTTTCCCATTGATAACTTCAATCCTTCGGGCTTATGAGCAGCTTTCTCACAGCTGACAGCGGCCAGGACAATCACTGTTAATGAAGTGATTGCCCAAGATTCCATCAATTTAAATAATCCTACTGTTTGTCGTGTTACCCGTAAATCCCTAGAAATACCTATTTTATCTTTAAGCTTTTCTCGGCCGCGGCTTTCAGTTCGGCAATCTTGCCACGATCAGAGGCTGCACCACGAGCCATGTCAGGCTTTCCACCGCCTTTACCACCTGCGATGGGTCCAAGTTCCTTGATCAGATTCCCGGCACCGTGACCGGCATTATTCCCATCCTCACCGCAGAGGGCTCCGAGGTGGAGCTTATCGCCATCATCCACGATGAGGAAGGCGGCGTGAGTGAAGTGAATCTTCTTGAGCCCATTAAGAAGCTCTTGAAGTAAAGCTGCTGGCCCTTCCGTGCTGATCACCATGTTTCCGGTGATATTCTGCTCTGCGAGCAAGGCATCTGCCATCCTTGCCGCTCCTGAGGCTTGAGCTTTCTTGAGTGCTTTTTCTGCATTTACAGCGGTAGCCTTCACCTCTGCCGCGGTAGCAGAATCTGTAACAGAAAAGGTCTCTGCATCGAGAGCAGAGAGTGCGGTATTGGCTTTCGTAAGTTTCTCGAGCGCCGCTTCTTTTTCTACCGCTTCGAGCTGCTTTTGCTCTTCGAGATAGGCTTCTGCTGCCTCTCCACACACGGCCTCGATCCGGCGAACTCCGCTCGCGATCGCACCTTCGGATTTAATTTTAAAAAGTCCAATTTCTTTCGTACTTGAAACATGAGTCCCACCACAAAGCTCCATCGAATAACCATCGAGTGTTTTATCCCCCCCACCGATCTGAACCACCCGCACGAGATCTCCGTATTTGTCTCCGAAGAACTGCATGATGTTTTCATTCTCCTTCACCTCCGCATGCGGCACCTCGATCCACGAAACAAGGTCTCCAGCCTCAATCGAAGCATTCACTTTTTCCTCAATCGCGGAGATTTGTTCAGGAGTGACGGCTTTCGAGTTGAAGTCAAAACGAAGGCGCTCCGGGGAGACACTCGATCCCTGCTGGGTCGCTTCCGCAGAAACGACTTCATGCAGCGCCCAATGCAATAAGTGAGTCGCGGTGTGATGAGCCTCGATCGGAGCTCGGCGATTCTTATCAATCGTCAGCGTCACTTGATCACCTACGGAGAAACTCCCCCCTTCGATCTGATGAGCGATAGCTGCTCCGATCTTTTGAGTGCCAGTCACGGCGACGCTATTCATGGTGCCAGTATCGCCTTCCTGACCACCCATCTCTGTGAAGAAGACAGTCCGGTCTGTAATGATGAGATCATCGTGAATTTCAAGAATGGTGGCTTCACAGAAATCGTTATCGAAACCAACGAATTCGGTTTCTACTTCGGAAGTTAAATCAAGAGCACGAATAACCTCGACCTGTCTTCCTCCTCGACCTGTTTCCTCATGCTTAGCCTTAGCAGCTGTAAAACCATCTTCATCCCAAGAAAATTTGCTTTGGTTACACTTTAACCGGGTAAGACCAGCCGGAAAACCAAACGTGCTGTAAAGATCGTAAGCTATATGCCCAGGGAAAATATCGCCAGCCTTCAAAGATTTAGCATGCTTCGAAAACAAATCACTACCTCGATCCAAAGTTTTATTAAACAGAGCCTCTTCTTCAGCCAACACAGATTTGACCGAGGTCATATTTTTTTCGATTTCTGGAAATGTAGATCCAAATTCGGCAACTAAAGTGTCTACAAGCTCCTCTAAAAGAGAATCATGTTTAGTAAAGCCAAGTGTTCGTGCATAGTTAACGGCTCTCCTCAAAATACCACGTAACACGGAATTTCTCCCATTGCGTCCTGGTAAAATCCCATCAGCAATCGAGAAGCTTAATGTCCGGATGTGATCGGCAATAACTCGGAAAGCGATCGCCTTTTCGAGCGCATCCCCTTCCTCATCTCCTGGATAGATATCGACATACTTCTCGCCGCTCATTTCTTCCAATTTACGGAAAATCGGCTGGAACACATCGGTGGCATAATTCGTCGGCTTCTGGGAAAAATCAGTAAAGCCCTTCGTATTCTGAATCAACGAGCAAGCGCGC
>CALGMJ010000244.1 GCA_937958875.1 uncultured Verrucomicrobiales bacterium
TTACGCCCATCAAAAAGGAAGGCTGGCTTCAACATCTCATTATAAATTGAAGCAAAATCGAGTTCCTTGAACTCATCCCATTCAGTCATAACTGCAATGGCGTGCGAATCCTTTGCCGCCTCTGAGGCACTCGAGCAAATCGTGATGCGGGGATCATCTTGGCTAACTCCGAGATCTTTATAGATCTGCTCGGCAGGAACGCGGGGGTCATAAATGGCTAAGTTCGCTTGCTCGGCTAACAAATCGCGACAGACATAAATCGCCGCAGTCTCCCGCGTATCATTCGTGTCTTTTTTGAAAGCAAATCCCCAAATGGCGATTTTTTTACCGGACACGGTATTAAAAAGAGAGCTTACAATTCGTTTCACAAAGCGGCTCTTCTGATGATCATTCATCTTGATAACCTGAAGCCAATACTCAGCGACTTCATGGAGACCATAGTGCTCGCAAAGGTAAACCAGATTTAGAACATCCTTCTGGAAGCATGATCCACCAAAACCAACCGAAGCTTTGAGAAATTTCGGCCCAATACGAGAGTCTGTTCCAATCGCACGTGCAACCTCATCCACATCAGCTCCCGTAGCTTCGCAGAGAGAAGAAATGGCATTAATCGAAGAAATCCGCTGGGCGAGAAAAGCATTCGCGGTCAGCTTCGAAAGTTCAGAAGACCACACATTTGTCTTGAGAATACGCTCGCGCGGAATCCAAGTAGCATAAATGCTAGCAAGCGTTTCGATCGCCTTAAAACCTTCAGGGGATTGCTCTCCTCCGATGAGAACACGGTCAGGACTAAGAAGATCTTCCACTGCTGTTCCTTCGGCAAGAAACTCTGGGTTTGAAAGAACTTGAAAATTGAGGTCAGAGTTCTCACTGGCAAGAATTGTCCGAATCGTAGAAGCAGTCCGCACTGGGATTGTCGATTTTTCGACAATGATTTTATCGCTACTAGAAACACGTGCGATCTGCCGTGCACAAAGCTCGATGTATTTGAGATCAGCAGCTTTCCCAGCGCCTGTTCCGTAAGTTTTAGTCGGAGTGTTTACCGAGATAAAAATAATATCAGCCTCAGCAATGGCTTCATCAACTCGGGTCGAAAAAAACAAGTTTCTCCCACGAGCTTCTTTAACAATATCATCTAAACCAGGTTCATAGACCGGAAGTTCATCTGAATTCCATGCTGCTATCCTCTCTTCGTTTAAGTCGACGACGGTGACTTTGATCTCTGGACATTGACGAGCTGTTACCGCCATTGTCGGACCGCCGACATACCCTGCACCAATACAGCAAATGTTCATGCCGCTAAGTTAATGATACTGAGGCAGGGGAAAATGTTTATTTCCAGCTTTTTTCGAATACGCCCTTTCGTCTAGAAGACTCTTCTAAAAGGGAATATCATCGTCTTCTTCATTGAAGTCGACATTTGTAGCCGCAGCTCCGCCCTGAGCCGGAGGTTGCTGCTGAGGAGGTGGACCAGCCTGAGCAGAGGGTCCTGCAGTCTGAGCTGGAGCCTGCTGCTGCCCCCCCTGATAGTTACCACCAGAGTTTCCGCCTCCTTGGCCTTGGCCACCAAGGAACTGCATATTTTCGCCAACGACACGGAGCTTACTCCGCTTTTGGCCAGTCGTCTTATCATCCCAAGTATCCAACTGAAGGCGTCCCTCAATGTAAACGGAACGCCCCTTGCTTAAATACTGTCCGGCAAGCTCCGCCTGCCGGCCCCAGAGGGTAACGTCCACATAGGTCGTCTCCTCGATCCGCTCTCCGTTTTCGCCAGTGCGGATCCGGTTAATAGCCATGCCAACATCAGTGACCGCTGTTCCTTTAGGAGTGTAACGAACCTCGGGATCACGGGTGAGATTCCCGATCAGCATCACTTTGTTGACGTTGGCCATGAAAGTATTGAGTAATAATTTAATGAACTAGCCCATATAGGCTAAAAGCGCTCTTAGGCGAGACGCTGAAAGTGCTGAAGGTGCACTGCATTGTTCAGCTGTAGACGAGTTTGGATTTTACCAATCAGGTCAGATTCGCCCTCGAAAATGTAGTTCACGTAAAAGCCGCCATCTAGTTTGCGAGCATTGTATGCAAAGGTCTTACGACCAACTTGCTGAATCTCATCGAGCTTAGCGCCTTCTTCTTCCATCTCACGAGCAACTGTGCTCACAAGATCATCAACTTTAGTTTCAGTCCCTTGGGTGTTCAGGACGATCAGGCCTTCGTATTTGCGGCTCATCTTGTATTGGGTGTTCCGGTTGCGGTTTGGGTTTCTTTTTTGTCCGAGTGTTAAACTCGTTGGCAGCCTTTTCAAGACCACCGGAACCCGCAAGCTGAACAGCATCGGCAGCTCTTGCAAGTGTGTTTTCCAAGAGTTCCCGTTCATCAGCTTGAAAATTACCTAGAACGTGGCCGACAAGCTGATCTCCAGAAGCTCCTCCGATCCCAACTTTCAGACGAGGAAATTGATCTCCACTAAGATGATCCAATAACGAACGGATTCCATTATGCCCTCCATGGCTTCCATTCATTCGAAATCGCAAGGTGCCTAACGGCAGTGCAATATCATCAAAAACGATGAGAATTTGCTCCGGCTTCCAACGATAAAAGCGTGCTAATGAACCAATCGCACGCCCACTCTCATTCATAAATGTTTGAGGCTGGATCAACATGAGGTCATCGATTTTTGCAATACGAGACTCCCACTTCCCTTCCAATTTCCATGAAACCTTAGCTCGCTCTGCTAAGAGGTCTAAAATTCGGAAACCCACATTATGGCGAGTCTTTTCATAACGGGTTCCGGGATTTCCCAATCCCACAATTGCTTTTAAAGAAGACATAGCTTGAACAGAGAACAAAGAGCAGGACGAAGTCTCTTAAAACAAAAAACGCCTGACTTCAGAGAAGTCAGGCGTCTTTATTAGAAAATTGATTCCTAGGAGATTACTCAGACTCAGCCGCAGGAGCGCTCTCCTCCTCACCAGTAGCTGCAGCTGACTTGGTGGTCCGAGACTCATTCACGATAGCAACGAGAACATCGGCAGCGAGCACAGGCTCTACACCTTCTGGGAAGCTCACCCCACCAACAGTGAGAGAGTCACCTACATTGAGCTCAGAAATATCTGCCTCAAGTGTTTCAGGAAGATTTTTAGGAGAACAAGTGATGTCGAGATCCTTGATCATCTGCTCCATAATGCCGCCTGCCTTTACGCCAACCGGCTCACCATGGAGAACGACAGGAATACTTGCGTTAATTTTAGTATTATCAGAAACCGCAAGGAAATCAGCGTGAACAAGATTTCCAGTGAGTGGGTCACTCTGAACGTCCTGAAGGAATGCAGTCTGAGTTTTACCACTATCGAGCTCGAGTTCGATCAAGATGTTAGAAGAAGCACTGTGAGCGAGTAGGTCACGAAGAGCTTTTGTGTTCACCTTAACATTCGCATTCTCTTGGCCACCACCGTAAACGACAGATGGAAGATAGCCTTCGCGGCGAAGCTGGTTAAGGACACCGGAGCCGGTGCGCTGACGGGATTCTGCCTTGAGAGATTGGGTCTTGGCCATGGTTCTTAAAGGGTGATTTTTCTGCGGAACTGTCCGCGCGGGGCGGCTGCTTAAACGGAAGGAGCCTCGATGTCAAAGAGAGAAGTAACAGATTTTCCAATATGGACGCGATGAATAGCCTCACTGAGGATAGGAGCGATCGAAATCGGCTTCACTTTTCCAACCGCCTCTACCGGGGTAGAATCAGTCGTGATCACCTCTTCAATCGCGGAATTTTCAATGCGCTCATGCCCAAGGTCACCGATCACGGCGTGAGAGACAGCGGCAAAAATACGTTTCGCTCCATTATCACGTAGAATATCGGCAGCGGCACAAAGCGTGCCTGCAGTCTCGGTCATATCATCGATTAATACCACGTCACGTCCCTCAACATCACCGATGACTTGCATGGCCTCTACCTCTGTCGCACTAACCCGGTGCTTCGCCACAATCGCCAAGCGGGCACCTAGTGCATCTGAATATGCTCGAGCCATTTTCACTCCGCCAACGTCTGGAGAGACCACGGTAAGATGATCACAGCCTTCGGGAAATTTTTCACGTAGCGCATTCACAATGACTGGCTTAGCGTAAAGATGATCCACTGGAATATTGAAAAAACCCTGAATCTGAGGCGCGTGCAGATCCATAGTCACGACTCGATCAACCCCAGCTGCAGAGAGCAGATCTGCGACTAACTTAGCCGTGATCGGAACTCGTGGTTGATCCTTTCGATCCTGTCGAGCGTAGCCAAAGAATGGAATGACCGCATTGATTCGGCCCGCACTCGAACGCTTCGCCGCATCCACCATAATCATCAGCTCCATGAGATTATGGTTTGTCGGTGGGCATGTCGGCTGAATGATGAATACATCTTCGCCGCGAATATTTTCATTAATTTTCACGAACGTCTCTCCATCAGGAAATGCCGTGACATTAACATCAGCGAGAGGGACATCGAGACAAGCAGCGATATCGAGAGCTAACTGCTGATGAGCAGTCCCAGTGAAGAGCTTCATTCCAAAGTTTGCGATCATGTGCCGGGGCAGGGTCTAACGTTTCAAACCTCCGCTAGCAAGACCGTCCTTGAATGGACCAAGGGCTATACTCTGAATTTCTTCTTTTGAAATTTTTTCAGGAGTGATTTTCGCACCCTTCAGCAGCTTGATATTTGCTTGAAGTTGAGTCCATTCAAGCTCCCAACGAGGGTCGAAATCAATCATCTGCTTCAGTGTCGCTCGATAGCGCTTTTCAGCGGCCAACATTAGAGCAAGTCCTCGACTGGCCTGGCGTTTCTTCCAAAGGCGATCGCCCTCTTGGTAGAGACGACGCCCTTCGAGGTATTGAAGCCACTTCACCATGAAGGCGCGTTGTTTAAGGCGTGATTGAAACTGATCTTTGCTTTCGCCGACATATTGACCACCTCGTGTTCTTATAACCGCTAATCTAAGATCAGATTCAGCTCCTTCAGGATCTT
>CALGMJ010000245.1 GCA_937958875.1 uncultured Verrucomicrobiales bacterium
GTTTTGCATGCGGCCTGGTTACGCCTTTGGACTCCAGCCAGCAATCGAGACTGGAATTCTCCCATGCTTGAAACTCGATGAGGTAAGCAACTGCGGGTCAGAGCTGAGATTTCGCTCTCAGCAATGTTAAGCCAGCTTCCATGCTTAGGGGTGTAATGTCGTTCAAAACGCTCTGCGAGTTCCCTAGCTTCACCGGGTTCAAAGGTCTTATAGAGAGAACTGTTGGCATGAGTGTTGAGATTGTCTTCAACGAGGATGATCTTTTTTGCCTCTGGAAACATTTCAGTGGCGATAAACTTTAGCACTCGGGCATAGTCGGTGGCGGTGCGCCTCCCATCTTCTCCAAACTGAACCTCCCGTTGCCCTTCCAGTGGCGCATAGACCATGAAAGCTGTCGTACTTCCTTTGCGCTCATATTCGTTATCATAGCGTTCCGGCTTCCCTGATTCCATAGGCAAAGGTTCAGAGACATGACCGAGTAGCTGTTTGGAAAATTCATCCAGGCAAACCAGAGGACGCTCAGAATCATGGGGGCGATGATAGACCTCCAGAACATCTTCCATGGCCGCGACAAAAGAAGCGTTGGCTTTGGGGGCAATGCACCAGCTCTCTTTTAGCCAAGGTTTAAGTTCGTTTTTTTTAATTCTCGGCGAATGGTTTCAGTGCTTACGGAATCGACCACATTCATCTCGATAAGCTTCTCGGCTAGAAGGCTCAAAGTCCATCGAGCACACCCCTCCGGAGCATCAGAGCAAGCCAATTGAACAAGGCGGGCTTGCTCATAGCCACCAAACTTCCTGGCTCTAGGACCGACGGTTCGCTTTTTACGTTCCACGGCACGGAGAGCACCAACTTCGGCACAACGTTTGCGCAAACGCTCAAGAGCATGAACAGTGCGCCCGCATTGTTCAGCGACTTCAGAATCTTTCAACGCAGGACCACTACTACCCTCATCTAACAAAAGAAGAGCTTTAGCCCGGATCACTTTGCTGACAGGAGCTTTGGTCGAGCGGGTGATGGCTTGGAGTTTTTCGCGCTCTTTAACATTGAGTGTGATTCGATATTTTTTAGCAGACACCCTTGTCATTGTATAGGTGTTCAAAATAGTACAAGTCTAAAATGTAAAAATATCCAACCATTTAAGTGTGTTGAACCACTAGTCTACAATATGGACCGCTACGCCTTCTTGAAAAGTTAAGGTCGAAGTTCATCGCAAAATCGCCTCAGAAGAGTTTTCTCGAACCCAGAACCCGAAAAAATACGCTCACAAAGCCTCAAAATTGGCACCTCACAATAGCTTGGTTGAGAAAATGAAGAGGCTTGAGGTCTTTCAAATTTTCGAAATCTGAGTTTTCCGCAAAAAACAGAGTTTTCGGAAGTGCCTTTTTAAAACGATCTCCCAAGTAATTCCTCTTAGTTTAGATGAGTCCGGTCATAGTGGAGGTCGAGGTCGCAAATTGCTCTGTTTCCATGCCGAGTCTTTGGAGGGCAGAGAGGTAGAGATTGGGTAGGGGGTAGTTGTTAGAGGTGTTGAAGGCGAGGTGTTGACCGTGTTTGTAGCCGCCTCCAGCGAAGAGGACAGGCATATTACGGTTATTGTGGGAGGAGGCGTTTCCGAGATTAGAGGTCAGGAGAACCATCGTTTCATCGAGGAGTTTGGCGCCTTGGAGCTTACGGAGGAAGTCGGCCCAGCTATCGATGGTAGCTTGTTCGACGATGGCAAGTTGGTCGATTTTTTTAGAGCTCCGGCCGTGGTGAGAAAGAGAGTGGTAGGATTCATCGACCCCTTTGAGGCCGCGCACGGGATTACTAGAGCAGTGAAGGGTGACGAAACGGGTGGAGTCGGTCTGAAGGGCGAGGAAGACGGTGTCGAGAAAGACACGACCGATATCGGGCGCGTTGTTAGGGCTGGGAGCGGCGGGCCTTTTGATGCCCTTGGGCTTTGGTTTGTTGATCCAGGATGCGTTGGCTCTGAGCCGGAGTTCAAGTTCACGAACCGAGGTGAACCATTCGTCGAGTTTTTCACGATCACCGGGGCCTAGTTGACGTTCGAGTGCTTTGCTCTCCGAGCGGACGATATCGATGATGGATTTTCCACGGCGGGCAATTTCTATTTGTTGTTTTTTGGCCTTGAGGCTGTCTTCGACAAAAAGGGCGGTGAAGAGTTTCTGAGGGTCACTGATCGCGGGGATCATCGTTCCATTTTCGGAGTATGAGGGGGAGCTGTTTTTTCCGGTGTTAAGGACGAGAGAGGGGAAGCGGGTTTTGTCCCCGAGGTGCTTCGCCATGAGTTGGTCAACGGAGATGGTGTTTTTGGTATTGGTATTACGTCCCATGGGGCAGGCCGAGAAGATGGAGGCTTCGGTGGTGTGGCCGCCGTGAACCCCGGGGTGTGAGGTGCCGGAGATGACGGTGAATTTATCGCGGATGTCTTGGATGGATTTGAGGTATGGGGAGGGGGTGTAAGTTGAGCCTTTGTCTTTAGGGACAAGATAGGGATTGTGCAGTCCAAGCGAGAGGGAGACTCCGACGAAGCGCTTTGGTTTGATGGGGGTGGATGCGGCAAAGGCGGGGGTCATGGCATCGAGGAAGGGGAGGCCAAGGGAAATGCCGGCTTGCTTGAGGACGGTGCGGCGGGGGAGAGATTTGCGGGTGGAAATATACATAGGTGTGGATGTTTATTTGGTAAGGAAAGGTGGGCTGATGAGGGCGTTTACAATGAGGGTTCGAACACCGTAGTTATCGGCTTGAGATTTTTTAAGAATATCACCGATGTAGAGACGGTCGCTGAAGTGTATATCACCTCCGGTTCCATACTGTAGAAGTTGTTTTACGAAAGCACGAGCGAGGATGTCCTTCTTTTGGAGGTATATGCTCTGCCAGTCTTTAAAGTTGTTAAATTTTTTTCCATCATAGGTGACGCCGGAGGGGTCCACTTTAGCGGAGTTTTTTTTGTTCCCGTAGGCGAGGCGGAAGGTCCCGATGGGGTCGTAGTTTTCAAGGGCGAATCCGGGAGGGTCGATCTTATAGTGACAGCTAGCGCAGGTGGTGGCCTGGGTGTGCTTGGTGAGCTGGTCACGGATGGAGATGGCGCCTCGAATGTCGGGTTCGATGGCTGGGGTATTAGGTGGTGGTGGTAAGATATGGCGTCCGAGGATGCGTTCGTTGATCCAGGCTCCGCGAAGGACTGGGGAGGAGACGGAGCCGTCGGCCGTCACTTTCAGAATGGAGCCTTGGGTCAGGAGACCAGAGCGGTGAGTAGGGCTGAGGGGGACTTTTTGAATGCCTTTGCCTGGAGTGATCTTGACATTTTTGAGGCGGTAGTGGTCGCGTAGGCGGGTGTTGAGGAGGCCGAAGTCGGATTGAAGAATCTGAGTGATGGAGTGATCGTTTCTGATGAGTTCGGTGATGAAAGAGCGCGTTTCAAGAAGCATGGATTCTTGGAGCGGAAGATCGAATTTTCCATATCGCTTCGGATCGGGTTGAGTGGCGTCGATATTACGTAGGTCGAGCCATTGATCGGTGAAATCTTTGATGAAGCGTTCGGATTTTTTGTTAGCGAGGAGGCGTAAGATTTGTTGGCGGAGAGCCTCTGGAGTGCGGAGTTTTCCGGTGTCGGCTAGTTTGCGAAGTTGTCCATCGGGGAGAGTTTTCCAGAAGAGGAAGCTGAGTCGAGCGGCGGCGGCGTGGTCATCAAGGGGGCCGGGTTTCTCGATGAATGTGAGAAAATGTGGGGAACAAAGGATGGCGTGGTAGGCGGCGCGGATGGCCTCGGGGAAAGGCTTGCCGGCTCTGAGTTGAGCGGCGGCGATTTTCTGGTAAGGGGCGAGTTGTTCCGGTGGGATGGGACGTCGGAAAGCGCGGGAGGCAAAGCGCTGGATGAGTGAGTTTGCGGAGGCGCGTGGTTGAAGGCCTCCGGTTCTAATGAAGTGGTCGTTTTGGTTTCCAAAAAGGAGGGTGCGGACAAGTTTCTCCGTGGTGTTTGGGTAGATGCGTTCAATGGTAATTTTACTAAAGCGGAATCCGGTCAGCCCCTCTTTTTCGAGGTCTCTTTTTTCGAAACGGAGATTCCCCCCTCGTTGGTTCAAGTGTTTAAGGCCAGATTCATTCGGTTTTAGAACGAGGAGGTGGTCTTTTTGGATCCAGCCTTCGAAGCTCTGAGTGGTGGGCTTAGTCGTGGCTTCCACAATGGCCATGGTGTAGAGAAGAGGGTCGTTTGAAACTCCGGCCCCGGTTTGGAGGGTTCCCCAAGTGTATCCATCAGAGCCGGGATTAACGGCATCAAGGTCGTGGATGGTGACTCGGTAGTTGCCGCTTTCAGGAACACGGGTGCTCGTGACGCGACCTGCGAATTGGAGACGAGCTGCCCAGGAGATGGCCTTTCCTTTCCAAAGTTGAGGTCCGCGGTTGTTGGTCCGTCCTGGCGTGGTGATTTGTTTGATGGAGTATTCTTTTTTGAATTCTTGATCTCCTTTGAGAGCTCGGGTGAACGCTTCCTCGAGAGCAACGTCGCTTACTTTGAGGTAGTTATTAAGGTGGAAGTGGGAGATTTGCTGAGAGTCGGCACGGGTATCGAAGCCGCCCTCAGCTTCAGGGGTGAGATCCTCTGCGAGCGGAATGTCTATGCCTAGGAGGTCGTGGAGCGAGTTTTCGTATTCCTGAGCGGTGAGGCGACGGGCGTTCACTCGGCCTCGTTCCTTGAGCTCGTAATAACTCTCTTCAATGAGAGGGAGTTCGAGGGCGGTGAGAAAGGATTTGAGGTCTTGGTGAGGGGGGCGACTTTTCTTTTTTGGAGGCATTTCTCCATTTTCGACACGCTCGAAGACACGTTCCCAAATTTTGAAATTGTCTTTGTTTGACGGGTTGAAAGAGAGATCGAGAAGGTTGAGATCGCCTTCGGAATCGAGGTCATCGTGACAGGCGTAGCAGTGCTGATCCAAAAATGGCTCTAGCTTCGCGCGGAGATCAGCGAAGGAAGGGGTGATGAGAGTAAGGTAGAGTAAGAGAAAACGCATCTAGGAAGGCGAAAGGCTAGGATCTAGTTCGACTGATACGTGGAAATAGGAGGATGTTTTTCGAGAGTTGAGTGCAATTTTTAAATTTCTTTAATGAAGCAGAGCAATCACCCAAGCAAGAAAGGGGCCTTTCGTCAGTGAGGTGGCGGTATTCTGTCCCGCTTGAAGGAACCACGAAGATGAGTCGATGAGGCGGTCGGCAAAAATCGCCGACGAGCCACTTTTTTACTGTGGGAGCTGAGCTCCTACACGGTAGAATCGCTCTGGAGTTAAGCTAGATTCTTCGAGAGTGAATTCATTTCCATCTCCTATCATACGCATGACTTCAGTCCAGCTTCCGGGAGTTAATAGGGAGGATTCTTGGATGATGTATTCCCTACCCATTGATGTCATGAACCTTACTTCATGGGTGTCGATGTTGGACGAGTTTGATACTTGTATGCGGGGGAAGATATCAACTTCATTAGGGTCTGTATTAAAAGCGAATTCCTGTAGCGCAGTCCATCCATCACCATCTAGATCTGTTGTGGCATCACTGGCTAAACTAAAATTGAGCCCATGAAGTGTTTCCCATTCATCTTCGATTCCATCATGATCACGGTCTGTTAAAAATTCAAAAGCACCGAGGTCGACTCTTCCTGATTGAGGTCGTGGAATGCTAAGGAAGTCAGTGTCTGAGCTGAGCCGAGTGAGCCCTTTATTACGGGCAATCGATGATGGCAGGAGGGCGAAATTCTCATTTATAGGATCTACGAAATTTGGAGTATTGATGAGATTATTGTCTGCGTAGCTTAGCGTATTGATTTCTTCTGCAGTATTATATGACGAGCCATCAGCGAGTTCCGTGCTATTTTGCCAAAAGAGATTGTGACTTAGAAATTCAGCTGGAGGGGAGGGGCTTCCAATGAGCTGTATGCCAGCTGAACCTGAGTTAGAAAAAATGGTGTTTGCGACTTTCGAATCTGAAAAATTGACGTTGTTAAGTAATTTTAAACTATGATGGCTATTGTTATAAAAAGTGGAGTTGATGATATTGATGATTCCTCGAGTTGCTTCTACTGTTCCAGCGTCTGCTTCTGAGGTGTTATTTGAAAAGACGCAATTGGTAATTTTATAGCTGGCAGTTGGAGTGCCGCCTAAAAAAATAGCTCCGCCTCGCAATGATTCATTAGCTCTAAATTCGCAACGATCAATCGTGGCGGAAAAGTTCTCTCGTCCCGATATCGCTCCGCCCGCTGCAAAAGCACCGAGGGATAGGTTTTCTGTGAAGAGACATTCTTCGATTTGTAACGCTATATCATCCCGATTCGCATCAATGAATAAGCCTGCTCCGGCACCATTCAATGGAGCGTTCCCACGGATCACACAGTTTCGCAAAGTTGCGCTAAGGATGGGTCCTGTCGCAGCGACTCCACTTGTGAAGGGAACGGTAGTGCCAGTAAAATCTAGGCCGTCAATAATGACTCCTTCCAGTCCTTGTATATTCAGTGCATCGTAGCCATGGATGGCTGTGATGACACTGGGGTTCCCTTCAGGATCTCGATTCGTTGTTCCTGGGAAATAACCACCAGAAATAGTTAAATTTTTTAATCCTGAAACTGTTAGATGTTCGACGTAGTTTCCGCCTGCGACCCAGATGGTGTCACCATCGTAGGATTCATTGACCGCTCCTCCGATCGACTGCTTGGCTGTGGCCCATGATAGTCCATCATCGCTATTAGAACCATTAATGGCATCTACGTAATAGCGCTGGGACGTAGGTGGCTTAATCCATGCCCTCACATAGTCGACACGTTGTGTGGTAGGTGCGCCACCTCGTTCAATGTCCTCCAATACAATTTCGTCGCCTTGTTTGCCTGCAAAAAAGGCATTGAACTCCATCCCAAGCAGCATACCGATCCCGACTTTGAAATCCAGGGTGTCAGCGGTGCGGATCAGTTGCCCGTCGACATAGAATCGACAATAATCTTTGTCCCATTCTAAACCGTAAATATGGAAATCTTCAGTTAAGATAAAGCCTACGTCATCATGAAAAGGTCGAGGAGTGTCGACTCCGTTGACTCCAGCCGCAGTGGTGGTCGCTGCAGTGTGAAAGTTACTCGTTACTTGGGATTCTCGTCCAGGGGCTCCAGCTCCAACCTCGAGGATGTCGATTTCTCGATTCCAAGTTCGATTCCCTCCGATCATCCAGAAGGTCGAGACTAAGAGGTTATCTGCGGCTTTGATTCGTGCTTCAAAGTATCCATATCGGCGAATGTCCTTACTGGTAATGTAGCCAGATGAATAGTCATATCCTGGTGCAATACCGGGGTCTGATTTTGCGATTAAAATGAGCTCACCGTTCTCGACTAGGGTATTATCTCCGGTGTGAAAGACAGGTTGTCGACCATTCCAGCTATTGGAGCCTAGATTCCACTTCGTGGTGTCCAAGCTGGTTCCGTTAAATTCGTCAGTTAAGGGGGCATAAGGAATCCAACCTCCGGTATTCGTTGGGTCTGATGTTGGATTTTGAGCCGAAGATAGTGAGATCTGAGTAAGAATTAGAAATTTTATCAATTTATATTTACATATACTCATTTGGTGATTCTTACTTATTTTCGGTATTTTAAAAGTATGGATTTATATTTCAGCGTATATACATTTTATTTAAGGGATACGTGATTGAGTGTTCAGGCGGTTCACGAAATACGCTCAGAACAATACGCTAGAGAATTTCCAGAGAGTACTACCGCTCTTCAGAGAGCCGTCCGCCTTTCGAGCGGGACGAGGAAAACGTCATGATTATCCCAACAGGTAAATCATTGCTTTGGGCGGCCTTGATGGAGCACTTGAAATGCTCCATCGGGGCCATCTTCAGGCGTGCCGAGATACTGCGCCTGACTTTGATAGGAGAGCGTTTTTAGGCCGACTTCCTGTCCCCAGAGCTGGAGGTCTTCGAAGTTGATATCAGTGGTGAGATCCTGATGGCCGGGGTTTTGATAGGCTTCGGGCGGGTAGAGACGCATGTGATGGGCGTAGGCACGGAGAGTGCCAGTGGGACGCCGATGGTAGATCTCTTCTGAAGTGCCGCCGTAGTCGATGGAGATCATTTTTCCAGATTTCCAATGAGTGAGTTGGCTGTGGAACCAGTCTCGGATGGATTCCGCGATTTCCAGGCGCTGACCAGCAGGCCATGTTTTTTTCAGCAGTGTAGAGGTGGGCTGGTGGGCGATTTCGAGCCAGTGTTCCTGGCCTGTGTGATCAAGGTGGAGCTCTTTGCCATCTCGAAGGATTCGCACGGGAAAGGCATCGAAGAATTCATTTGAAATGATGGTGGCGTGAGGTCCAGTCGCTTCTAGGGCGGTGGCGAGGTCAGGATGCCAGGTGCCTTTCCCCTTGAGGTTTTTTTTCTGCCGTTCCTTGAGGTGTGGGGAGATTTCGACGAGGTGGTAGTCGAGCTTTCGGCGGGAGAAAAAGTTGAGAGAGTTCCGGATGCTTGCGGCTAGGGTGCCATCGCCGGGGCCGAGTTCTATGACGGGGCCGTCAATTTCAGTCGCTAGTTTCTGCGCGAGCAGTGGGGAGAGCTTCGGGGTGGTGGTGAAGTCTCCCCGTGCCCCTAGAATCTGGCGTGGGCTGGTATAATATCCGCGAGATCCATAGAGAGCTTCCGCCATCCAGTGATCAAAGCGGGTCATGAGAAAAAGCAGTGGTTATCGAACGAGATCTTCGCAGCCTTTGATGTCGAGTTTACCAGAGGCTAGAACGGGGATTTCATCGATTGGAATGATGGTCTTAGGGCACCAAAGAGCAGGGATTCCTTCGTCGAGAAGTTTATAGCGGATGTCTAGCTGCTCCTGCTCAAGGGCTTCTCCTGCAACGGTGGAAAGAAGGACGATGGCTTCGCCTTTTTTCTCATCAGGGATGCCGACGATGGCAATCTTACGCTCAGTCTCGCCATCAAGGCCGAGAATTTTGGTGATGGCGGCTTCAACTGTTTCGTGCGGCACCATTTCACCTGCGATTTTTGAGAAGCGTGAAATACGGCCTTCAATGTAGAGAAATCCTTCATCATCCATCCGTCCAACATCACCGGTTTTAAACCATCCGTCAGTGAGCACCTCTTTGGTGAGTTCTTCGCGGTCGAGGTAGCCAGCAAAGATATTGGCTCCCTTGAGCCAGATGATTCCGGATTGGTCCAGATTCGTGATTTCGTCAGTGGCGGGGTTGGTGATGCGAGCGGCGATTCCGGGTAGCATGGGACCTACAGAGGTGAAGCGCGCCGCAGGGATCACGGGGGTGCCATCCTCGGGGTCATTCTCTACCGGGAGGTTCACATTTGTGCCGGGAGAAGTTTCGGTGAGGCCGTATCCCTCCATGGGAAGAACGCCAAATTTATCTTGGAAAGAGCGAGCGAGAGAGTCGGGGAGTTTTTCAGCTCCGGTGACGACGAGGCGGAGGGATTTGAGCTGTTCCGCTTTGATTCGGCGCATGTATCCACGCAGGAATGTGGGAGTGGCAAGGAGGAGATCAACCTGATGTTGCTCGATGAGTTCGGCGAGACGTTTTGTTTCCAGCGGGCTTGGGAAGGTGACGAGGTCGAGTCCTTCGATGACTGGATACCAGAGGGTTACGGTGCAGCCGAAGGAGTGAAAGAGGGGAAGACAGCCGAGGAGTTTAGACTCCGCAGGCATGTCGAGCTGGCGGCCGAATTGGCAGACGTTTGCGAGGAGATTTCGGTGGCTGAGAGGGACGCCCTTCGGTTCCCCTGATGAGCCAGAGGTGAAAAGGAGGATGGCTTCTTTGTCCCCACCATTGACGTCGAGCTTGAGGAGCTTGACGAGCATGGAAGTGGGGAGGAATTTGGAAATGAGGACCCACTTGACGATCTTCTTTTTAATCTGCGGGAGAATACGCTCGATGAAAAGGAGGTCGCGGTTTGGTGGCCAGGGGAAGCTGGGAACTTTCCTGACGAAGGGATCTGCGGTGATAAATTTATCAATGTCTGCCTGCCGGATGCTTGAGCGGACGGCATCATCTGAGGCGGTGAAGTTCAAGTTTACCGGAATTTTTCCCGCGAACATGACGGCCAGATTCGCAACCATACCACCTTTTCCAGGAGGGAGGATGATGCCGACACGTTTTTTCTTGGTGGCGAGTTTGATTTCCTTTGAAAGGGCAATGGCGACGCCGAGAAGTTTATTAAACGGTAGTTCTGAGTCATCAGTACCATCATAGATCGTCGTCGTTTCCGCGTGTTTTTTTAGGCCGGAGAGAAGGGCAACGGCGAGGGAACCGTTTAGGAAGTCTCGGGAGGAGAATGTTTCTTCGGCAGCACAGAGAAGGGATTCCCGGTAGGTGGCGACTGAGTTGACTTTAGGCGATTGCCCAAAATTTAAGATGGCAGCTGGGAGAGAGGCTTCATTTTCGATCGAAAGTGAGGTCTCAGCAGGGATGGAGATATCAAGGGGGGCAATAGGGAGGCCGAGAGAACAGAGTGCCCGCAGGGTGTCGGAGGGGATTTGGCAAGGCGTTCCGGGGCGGGCAATGGTATAACCGGGAACATAGACGTAAACGCCGCTGTCCTCGAGTTGGGCCGTAAGATTTTCTCCGACAGCGAGTGGTTCGGGGTCCCGTTGATCAAAGGCTGCGCCCGGGCAGTTGCTTTTCTGGAGGTAGTCTGAGAGTTCAACGGGTAGCTGGACGCTTTCTTCAGCGAGCCAGGTGATGTTCCGATTCTTCAATGAGCTCTTTAACTGAGCCGCTTGTGCGGGGTCGAGACGTCCGGGGATAATCAGGCATTTGCCCTGCGGGAGACGGTCGAGATTTCGAACTTCAATAGGAGAACTCATCGGTGCGGAGAGGAAACATGAAATGATGCGGTGGGAAAAGGAAAAGGGGTGCGATCTGGAAGGAAGTTACTCTGAAGTCGCAAATCAGCACCATCGATTCTCTCACTGGCATCATCAGTTTTCTCGATTTATGAATTTCTCGTAGTTTTTGACGGGGTCGTAGTGCGGCTGTTTGTAGATTTTTCGCTGATTTCTAATGCCCGCATTTGGGTAGTGATCAAAGATGTCACCCTTCCCGAGAAGGCGGGGATCTTTCTGGGCGATGAGCTGTTTCTTGAGTTGGGTCCAGAGTGAGTCGCAAGTCTTACGGTGGGTGGGATCCTGAGCGAGATTTTTAACGCAGTCGGGATCGCTTTCGATATCGTAGAGCTCTTCGAGTGGGCGTTTCCCGAAACTCATTTCATAAAAACGATATTCGGGTGAATCAGGTTTGAGTGCGGTGAGGTAGGATTTGATCGGGCCGCCATCGACATTTTTAAAGCCAAATTCAGGGTTTCCGACGGGCCAGCGGTGGGGGAGGAGGTTTCGGGCGTAGAGGAACTTGTCTGTGCGGATGGCTCGGACGGGGTACGAGACTGATAAGAGTTCGCCATCGGTGCGCCCGATGTCGTGACGTTCTTTACCTAAGAGGGTGTAGTTTCGGTCTGGGTCGAGGCGGCCGCTTTTTTCTGAGAGAAGTTGGGGGAGGAAGCTTTCTCCTGTGAACTGGGGTTCTTTTTCAGCATTTACAGCTTCCAGAAGGGTAGGGGCGAGATCAGGAAAGGTGATGAAGTCTGTGACGGTGCGACCGGGTTTGATTTTTCCATCCCAGCGGGCGATGAATGGAACAGCAAAGCCGTCCTCGTAGAGCTGGCCTTTCACTCGGGGGAAGGGCATGCCGTGATCTGAGCTGACGATGATGAGGGTGTTTTTGAGTTTTCCAGAGGCTTTTAGATACTCCAGAGCCCGGGTGATGTGTTTGTCGAACCACTCGATTTCTATTTCATAGTCGGCGAGGTCTCCACGGATGGTTTTATTATCCGGGTAATATGCGGGGACGGAGATTTTAGAGAGATCTCGCTTGGCGAGTTTCCAGCTGTCGAGCTGGTATTTCCGGTGCGGTTCTTTCACTCCCATCCAGAAGCAGAAAGGGGCATCATCGGGGGTGGCTTTTAGGAAGTCTTCGAAGTTGCCCGCGTAGTCGATTTTATTAATGCCAGTGTAGGGCGGCTTCAGGGTGCGTTTGTTGTATGGATGGCCCGCTGGGTTGTCTTCGTGAATGGCCCGGCTGGCATTACGGCCTTTCCACATGCCGGGTCCCCAGCCCTTTCCGGTGTAGCCGATATGATAGCCTTTTTCCTCAAGGAGATAGGGATAAAATTTCCATTTTTCAGAGAGGAAGGGATTGTGATTACAGGCTTCTTCAAGTTGCCATGAGTAGCGCCCAGCTAATAGGCAGGCTCTTGCGGGTGCGCACTTCGGGTTACAGTTGTAAGCGTTGGTAAAGAGGACGCCATTCTGTGCAATACTATCAAAGCCTGGAGTGTGAGCGGACTGAGATCCGTAGGCTCCAAAGCTATCTTTAGAGGCGTCATCGGCTAGGATGAAGAGGATATTCGGGCGTTTCTCTTGAGCTGAAGAGGAAAGGGTAAAAGCGCCAAGAGTGAGCAAGGCGAGGAGAAAACTGAGATCAAATTTGAAAGTCATTGGGTGGATGGATTTGGGCGACTATTGGATACCGGAATATTTTGAGACTCCCATTTCCTGTTCCCAGGAGGCGAGCTTTTTACGGAGTCTGGCGGTGATCTCGGGGTGTTTTTTTGAAACGTCGGCCTGCTCACTCGGGTCTTTTGTGAGATGGTAGAGCTCTACTTTTCCGCTGCGATAGGCGATCAACTTCCAGTCATCTTCTCTCGCAGAGGCGTAGAGGTCTTGATAGGCGCGATAGCCAACGAGGGGGTGTTTGCGCTTTAGAGGAGGATCTGTTTTCAGGGTCTCGACGAGTGAAATGCCATCGAGATTTTTATGAGCGGCTGGCTTTCCGCCTGCGATTTCGACGAGGGTGGGGAAGAGGTCGATCGACTGAACGGGAGTGGTTA
>CALGMJ010000246.1 GCA_937958875.1 uncultured Verrucomicrobiales bacterium
GGCACTCGCTCATCATCAGCATCGAGCGAAACGAATTTCCCCTTCACTCGCAGAGTTCCGGTGACTTTACCGGAGCGGCGCTCGACCACTCTTTCCACCCGCGCTCGCTGTTCATCTTTTCTCTCCCGATTTTGAGGCCTACGTCCTGGCACTTTCACTAATTTTGCCATAACGAGATCCCCATCGAGCGCTGTTCCCAGCCCTTTATGAGAAACGTAAAAACGTGGTGACTTCGTCAGATCAATGCCCTGATTCTCGTTTTCCTCCGCTGAGACAGAGGGATAAAACCATCCATGACCGGCAGGATTAATCCGTACTTTCCCGATAAGGCTTCCTCTCCGTTGAGCTTGCTTCTTAGCCACCTGAGAGACTTTTCCATCCGGTCGCTCGATGGAAAATCTGCCCTTCTTTCCGTAGATAATCTCACCAGCTTTCTCCATGTCTCTAAGAGTGTTTCGGAGTTCTGGCCGCTGTTTACCAGAAAGTGACATCGCGCGTGCGAGTTCACTTTTATTCATGGGCCGCCCCCCAGTCCCACCGATGAGTTGGAGAATGCTCTTACGCATCGGAAGTCCTTTAGGTCGTTTACCTGCCATAGCGAGAGTTTAACCAGTCACCCCGTCTGGCCACAATAAAAGATAAATTGAGTTTGCGTCGGGAAAAAAACAGTGGAATCTTGTAGTTACAAAGTCGTGCCAGAAAAGGGATGAGTTGCCAAGCACCGGAAGTTCACTCTAGTCTCCCTGCCACTGCTGAAAAAACACTATCTCTTCATCATGACCTATCGTTCTCAATCGACCCTCCGTCAGGGCTTCACGCTCATCGAACTTCTTGTTGTTGTCGCCATTATTGCGGTCCTAGCGGGCCTTGGCTTCGGAGCCTTCAAACTCGCACAGGATACCGCCCGTAGAGCTCAGGCAAAAAGCACTCTCTCTGATCTCGTAAATGCTTCAGAGCAATTTTATGACGCCTACAATAGGCTTCCACTCAGCGATAGCCAAACAACAGACGAATTGAGAAAAACGGATAATGAATTAATGTCCATTATGGTAGGGCTCGAATCCGCCATAGATGAAAACCCAAGAAGAGAAGCGTTCTTCACCGGTCAAAAGGCAAAAGGCAAAGGACGCAAAGCGTTTTCAGGTCTTTACCGCACTAAGAACGAAGCCTTCCTATACGGCCCGTGGAAGCTGAAGCAGGAGGATGAAAAACTGTATCGTATCATCTTTGATTATGACTTTGATGAAGAAATCGAAGAGCAGGAAAACGTTGGTAGCGAAACGATCTTTGGCCGCCGCCAGATTGGCTATCTTTTAGGAAAAGATGGCAAGGCTGGTCCGAATGGGGCAAATGCTGACAATATTTACAGCTACAAGTAAGACGTCTTAACAACGTAAAACTGTTCTCCAAAACCGACGCTGCAGCGCGTCGGTTTTTTTGTGAATCGAGTTAGGGCAATTAACTGTATCTGGAGATTGTCATTAGCCATTCTCTTCGCCATCTTCCCCGCCCGCGCATGGCAGACCGACCAGATTTTAAGAAAAAAGGACCGAACCTTCAGGATAATTCTGAAGGCAAGAAAAAGGACGACTCCTTACGACCTCCTCCTCGTGCTGAGGGGGCTGAAAAAAGTCTGCTCAGCTCCATGCTGCAGGACCCGGAAGAATATATCGGTCGCGCCATCGAAGGACAACTCACCGCAGCTCATTTCTACGTTCTTCCTCATCAAAAGCTCTTCGAGGTTTTGACGAAGTACTTTGAGGAAAATAAAGCGGTCGAACTTGTCGCGCTCACCCAATATCTCATCGATCGTGGCCTGCTCGATATGATCGGCGGACCAGCCGCTCTTACCGAAATCTACACCTACGCGCCCACGGCAGCACACTTCGACTCTCATCTCGAGATCGTTAAGGAAAAGCACATCCTGCGCGGCATCATTAATTCTTGTACGGAATCCATCGCAGAAGCTTACGAAGATCCTGAAGATGTGCAGATCTTTCTCGATGGGGTCGAGCAAAAGGTCCTTGAAATCCGGGAAGCTGCTGAAGGAGGCAAAGAGGAAACCATCGGGGAGACCGTCGTCGAGGTCATGAAATTTTTCGAAGAGTTCCTCGCAGGAGACAAAGGCATCACCGGACTCCAGACTGACTACGTCGATCTCGATAAAATGTCGAACGGCCTCAAGCCTGCTGACATGTTCATCATCGCAGCTCGCCCCTCCATGGGTAAGACCTCATTTATGATGAACATCGTAGAAAATGTCGCCGTCGATCAACAGAAAGGCACCATGGTATTTTCCTGTGAGATGAGTTCCGCTCAAATCGTCCAACGTCTCCTTTTCTCACGTGCACGCTTTGAATTCTCCAAGCTCCAGCGTGGCTATAAACCAGTCAAAGCTGATCTTCAGCGTATCAAAAAAGCCTCGCTAGAAATCGCAAATTCGAAGCTCTACATCGACGACACCGCCTCCATTTCCATCAATGATCTGCGCGCGAAAGCTCGGCGAAAACATCGGGATGAAGGCTTAGAATTAATCGCAATCGATTACCTTCAACTCATGCGCTCCACCTCACGGCAGGCGAGTAATTCTCGTGAACGAGAGATTGCGGAAATCTCGGCAGGCCTGAAAGCCCTCGCAAAGGAACTTAAAATCCCAGTCATCGTCCTAGCCCAGCTAAACCGTGGACCGGAAAATCGGACCGGAGATTCGCTCGGGGTCCCACGGATGTCAGATCTCCGAGAATCAGGATCGATCGAGCAGGACGCCGATATGATCGGGCTACTCTACCGAAAAGCATACTATCAAAACAAACTCGCAGAAGCTGAAGGTGAAGAACCAGAAGCAGATGAGAATGAAGATGGCGCAGGTGAAGCCGAACTCGTCGTTGCAAAAAACCGTAATGGCCCCACTGGCAATGTTCCCCTCACCTTTATCCCTGGCCTGATGCGTTTTGAGACCCGAGCCTTCGTAGGAGAACCAGATTAAAAAGAAAAATGGGCTAGCTCACTGCCTGAAACAAATTTCTGCGTATTTTCTTGGAAAAATCGATCTCACTATCTCCTCCGAAGCCTCTTTTTCTTACCAAAATTAATATAGGTCACTCCGTTTGCACGGCCATTGGGCTTAAAAGAACTCACCTTGAGTTTTTTCGCAGTCCACACGCCGTTACGTTTCATAATATCGAGAACCTCAAATTGCTTGAGCGCTGAGCGTGCTGGCTTTGGCCCGTAGCCGATGACCCTCATGAGAGCGCGTTCTTTTTTAGAAACCCAGACGCTGATTTCACGATAACGCCCGGTTCTCTCTGGATTTACGACATGGATACGCCAACAATCCTGTAACTTGATTTTATCTTCACCCGCTATCTTCGGATTCGGCCAGTAGAGAAATTTTAATGCGAGATCCTCATAGCTTACATCAGTGCCTCCGATGGCTTGGATAATCTTTTGATCAGGAAACGCACGGGCCTTCCCTCCAGTGGTATCGAACAACTCCTGACGCTGCGGACCGAGACGAAGAGCAAAGGAATCTTTCCCTTCAGAAATTTTGAAATGAATTTCTTTCCCCCGCATAAAAAGTGAAAGCGGCACCTTTTTCCCACCTTTTTTCAGAGTGCCATGAAGATCAATCTCATTCTGTAAGCCTGCTGCCTGACGAACAGAAGCCATGATTTCTTCAGCGTTCTGAGCCGAGAGCAACCCGCTAGAGAGCATTAGGAGAAGAATGAATTTCTGGATGTTCATGTGCAGGATCTAAGAGTTCTACTACTTAAACGACAAGGGGAAAGCAGGCATTCATCCCTCGAGGTTGAAATTTTAGGAAATTTAAGGGCTTCGTGAACTCCTGAGGGCATTTTTTTTAAGTTCTGAAGACTTGATGCTTGCGCGAAGGGCCTTCTATCCCGTTGATTTCAAAAACAACTTCTTCCCCCAGACACTCGCAACTCAATGAGCCTTCGCAAGCAACTTTCTGACCTCCTTTCCGAACTCCTCCCACTCAACCCCAAGGAGGCGATCAAAGGGACAGAACTCATCCGCTTGGTGCGTCTCCGGCTCGATGGCAAATACTCTGATGCTTCTCTACGGTATCATTTCTCCATCATGTCCTGTGATCCTAGCTCCCCTATTGCGAAGGTGGAGAAGGGTCAGGGATACTATCGGCGCGGCGCTTCCCTTCCTGCGCTCTCTGGGGCTCAGGAACTTGTCTCCATGCAACAGGGGCGGCTCGACGACCTCGGTGATCACCATTCGGTGGATCGCGCTCTGCTTCAGATTCAGAAATTCCGAGCCATCGTGCAAAAGTATGCCGAATCACGCGGACTCTTTACCTTCGAGTTCCGTGAATCACTCTCAGAGCTAGCTCCGCTCGGTAATCTATGGAAATTTCCCGAGACTGTTTTTATTGATTGGGAGCATGGTGACTTCAGCGATGAAGGCCTAGCACTTGATCCCGCTCATCTCGCACTCAAGCAGACCTTAGGACTTCCTCCGTATAAGTTAAGCTCCGTCCGCATGCGGATCAATGCGCACCCGGACACCTTCCGAGAGGATATTTTTCAGGCCATGAGTGCCTCGATGTGGGCCAATGGTGGAGAGCTTTTCTTTGCCAATACCGTCGCCGATGAATACCTCGCCGATCAGATCCGCTTTCTCTCGAATACCACGGGAGTTGGGGTGACCACCTTTGGACTCACTCCAGAAAATCTGGACGACCTCCCTCACCCTTCTCAGATCATCAATGCGATGGACCGGGAAACAGAGGCGCTCTTAAGCCGGGTAAAGATCGAAAAAATCGCACCGGTGAAAAACCGCACCCACTGTAACTGGGAAGTGTTAGAAAACCTCCGTCATGACCATCCCGAGATGAACCAGTTTTTAGCCTGGCTCGGAGGATCACTTGAGAGCGGAATGGTGAAACCCTTTCGTGAAGAAGGCACTTAAAAGCCTCCTTTGATCAAACTACGAAAAAGCCCGTACGAGATTCACTCATACGGGCTTAATTTTTTTCTTAAAGAAACTGCGGCGCTTTAGTAGCGGTAATGCGCAGGCTTGTATGGTCCCTCAGCGGGAACATCGATGTAATCTGCCTGCTCCTGAGTCAGCTTCGTGAGCTTCGCTCCGATCTTATCGAGGTGGAGACGTGCCACTTCTTCATCAAGCTCCTTAGAAAGCACTTCAACCCCGATTTCACGAGTGTCTTTAGTTTCCCAGAGAGCAATCTGAGCGAGAGTCTGGTTCGTGAAGCTATTTGACATCACGAAGCTTGGGTGACCAGTGGCACAGCCAAGATTCACCAGACGGCCTTCAGCGAGCATGTAGATACTGTTTCCAGCAGCGAAGGTGTATTTGTCCACCTGTGGCTTAATGTTCAGCTTCGTAATGCCTTCCAGCTTCTCGAGCTTGTCGATCTGGATCTCATTATCGAAGTGACCGATGTTACAGACGATGGCCTGATCCTTCATCTTCTCCATGTGCTCAGCACGGATGATATCGAAGTTTCCAGTCGTAGTGACATAGATGTCACCCCAGCCGAGGGTGTCCTCAACGGTAAGAACGCGGAAGCCTTCCATCGCTGCCTGAAGGGCACAGATAGGGTCAACTTCAGTAACAACGACTTGAGCGCCTTGAGCACGAAGTGCCTGCGCACAGCCTTTACCGACATCACCGTATCCACAGACGACGCCGACTTTACCGGAAATCATGACATCCGTAGCACGCTTGATGCCATCGATGAGAGACTCGCGGCAACCATAGAGGTTGTCGAATTTCGACTTAGTGACTGAGTCATTCACGTTGATAGCCGGGAAAAGAAGCTTCCCATCACGCTGCATCTGGTAGAGGCGGTGAACACCTGTCGTGGTCTCTTCGGAGACACCTTTCAGTTCAGGAACCCACTCGTGGAAAACGCCTGGGCGTTCCTTGTGAATCTGCTTGAGAAGATCTTTGATGACCTGCTCTTCGTGGTTGCTGGATGGAGTGTTCACCCAGTCAGAACCATTTTCGAGTTCGTATCCCTTGTGGATAAGAAGAGTGGCGTCACCTCCATCGTCGACGATAAGCTGAGGACCTTTTCCATCTGGGAACTGAAGCGCCTGCCAAGTGCACCACCAGTATTCTTCGAGAGTCTCCCCTTTCCAGGCGAAGACAGGAGTTCCCGTCTCAGCGATCGCTGCCGCAGCGTGATCCTGAGTCGAGAAAATGTTACAGGAACACCAGCGCACATCGGCACCGAGATCCTTAAGAGTCTCGATGAGAACAGCAGTCTGAATGGTCATGTGAAGAGAGCCCATCACACGCACGCCATCAAGTGGCTTGTCTGGACCATACTTTTCACGAGTCGCCATGAGACCGGGCATTTCGTGCTCGGCTACATCGAGTTCCTTCCGGCCAAAATCTGCGAGGCCGATATCTTTTACTTTATAATCGTTCATTAAGTTTAAAGTTTTAGGTGTTAAGTTTTAAGTGCTCTGGCTTTGAATTAAACCTTGAAGCATCGCTAAAATCTCCTTGTTGTTTTCGAGAAGAATTCGAAAATCTGATAATTGAATAAGTTGAAGTTCTTTTGCTAGGTAAAGCTGTGTTCTGAGTTCGGCATTTGAACCTTTTGCGATCTTTAGAAATCTCGCGAATTCTCTGGGTGAGCCGCGTTCCGATCCTTCCGCAATGTTTGAAGGAACGGAAACACCAGCCCTCTCCATCTGAGATTTGAGACCAAAATCACGGACATTCTCTAATATCCGATAAATCGCTAAAGATTGTTGGCACGACTTTTTCCAAACGTTGAGATCTTCAAAAGATGCGTAAGCCATGGGTCGCGAGCCTTAACACTGAACACTTTCTACTGAAAACTCTTTTTCAAAGCGTCGACTTTGTCCTTACGCTCCCATGGGAGATCAACGTCTTCTTTTCCGATATGCCCGTAGTTGGTCGAGTCGGAATAGATCGGGTGGAGGAGGTCGAGCTGGG
>CALGMJ010000247.1 GCA_937958875.1 uncultured Verrucomicrobiales bacterium
TGCCGGTTAAGCCCGGCGTAGCGTTTCAGGTCGATTGTTAATTGATTGAAAAGCGATGCGTCTGGTTCAAACCGTGGGCTATCTCGCACAGAGCGAAACCTATCCAACATCCATTATAATAAGAATGAAAACGAACTCAGATGCATCAAAGACACTCTACCTCGGACTCGACGTTCATAAAGCAGAAACCGTCATCGCCATCCTCGAATCTCACCGTGATGCCGAGCCATGACACTACGGCTTCACTACCACTCAATACGCCCTGCGAACGAGCCATGCGACGCATCACAAAAAAACAGCTCCGAGCCGCTCAAGACGAAAACTACCTCTAGAAAGTTCTCTTCCTTGTGCAGAAGCCATGCTGTGGGGTGGCGCTATTCCCTATTAATCTCAAAGAAAAAAGGAGGTAATGCCACAAACATAACGTGGTATGAGGCAAGGGATAAAAAGCGAGGCCCAATGATATAACTCATTGAGCCTCATATGGTCGGGGCGACAGGATTCGAACCTGCGACCTCTTCACCCCCAGTGAAACGCGCTACCAAGCTGCGCTACGCCCCGACATGCCATCAATATGGAGGATGGGTACCCTCCGGCGGCAGTTTTCTGAATGGTGAATCAAGAATTGGCAAGCTCGTATTTTCCTGCCATTCCACTTTCCATATGTCAGCCCCTGCTAAAGTCGCAATCATTGGTGCCAGCGGATATACCGGCCTGGAGCTTCTCCGCCTGATTTTCATGCACCCTCACGCCGAGGTGGTCGCGATCACTTCCCGAGCAAATGCGGGAAAGTCAGTAACCGAGGTTTTCCCTCGCTTCAGCGGACATCCAGGCACTGAGCTGACATTTATTGATCCCGAAATGGATCACATCGTTGCCTCGGGAGCGACGGTGGCATTCCTTGCTCTGCCACATGGGACTGCAGCCCCCTTTGCTTCTGCTCTTATCAAACGTGGCCTGCGAGTGATCGATCTCAGTGCCGATTTCCGCCTGGATGACGCTGAGGTTTATGCAGATTTTTACGATCACCCCCACCCTGCTCCAGAGCTTTTAGAAGAAGGTATTTTTGGATTACCTGAAGTTCATGGTGAGGCCATTCGTGAGGCCCGGCTAGTGGCATCACCAGGATGCTACCCGACCTCGATCATGCTTCCTCTCATCCCTCTAATTAAAAAAGGTCTCCTTGAATTAGATACCATCATTGCTTCCTCTATGAGTGGCGTCAGTGGCGCAGGCCGAAATGCCAGCATTCCTCTCATCTTTGCAGAAGTGAACGAAAGTGTCCGCTCATATGGGATGCCACGACACCGTCACCTGTCTGAAATCGAGCAAGAATTAAGTAAGGCCGCTGGGGAGCCAGTTACGATCACCTTTGTCCCTCATCTCATTCCGGTAACAGCTGGGATCTGCACTACAATTTTCGCGAAGCTCAAAGGAGATTTTTCAGAAGTCGCGCCCACGCTGGAAGAGTTTTACCAAGACTCAGCCTTTGTGAGGCTGCGCGGTGAGGGAGCTTCCCCTGACACCAAGAATGTGGTTGGCACGAACTTTCTCGATATCGGCTGGCATCACGATCCCCGCACGGGACGTATTATTCTACAAAGTGCGGAAGATAATCTTGGAAAGGGAGCTGCCAGTCAGGCCATTCAAAGCTTCAACTTAATGTTAGATTTTCCTGAAACCTCTGGATTGCAAAACCTATAACATTTCTGCACACTGCCCCTTCTTCCCCTCACCTAGACCACTATGCAGGATATCCCCTATAAGCGCATCAAAGGAGGCATCAGTGCTCCGAAGAAATTCTCAACAAGTGCAATTTCATGTGGCATTAAAAATCCTGACTCTGATCGATTAGACCTAGGGCTGATCTACTCCGAGCTGGAATGCGCTTCTCACGGGATGTTCACCACGAACCGGATAAAAGCCGCGCCGGTTAAAATTACTCAGTCGGCCATGCGAGCCTATCCTCTACGGGCGATCATTGCTAACAGCGGAAATGCAAACGCGTGCACCGGTCCCGAAGGAATGAGAGATGCTCGTACGATGGCTAAATTGACGGCAAAGCAGCTCGGCCTAAAGCAGAGAGAAGTAGGAGTCTGTTCTACTGGAGTGATCGGACTACCTCTGCCAATGTCTCGCATTGAGCCTCAAATCGAACCACTTACAGAAGCCCTCGCTCCCAAAGCTGGGAACGATTTTGCTAAAGCGATCATCACAAGCGATACTCACGAAAAGGAATTCGCAATTTCTTACGAATTCGAGGGCTCCAAAATCCGTATCGGTGGCTGTGCCAAGGGTGCAGGCATGATCAATCCAAATATGGCGACCATGCTCTGCTTCATCACGACCGACGCGAACGTGAAGCAGGAGAATCTTGCGAAAACGGTCGAACACGCCGTTCAAAATACTTTTAATCGAATCTCTATCGACGGAGATACCAGCACAAATGATACAGTGCTCGTGATGGCCAATGGAGCCGCTGGCAACAAACCTTTTCGGCGGAATAGCCAAGCCTGCAAGGTCTTTTCCCATGCCCTGGAATTCGTGATGAATAAGCTCGCTAAGGCGATCGTCCGAGACGGCGAACGGGTGACAAAATTTGTCACCCTTAAAGTTGAAGGTGCGCGGACTCAAAACGATGCAAAAAAGATTGCTCAGAGTGTGGTGAATTCTCCTCTCGTGAAATGTTCATGGAATGGGGAAGACCCGAACTGGGGGCGTATTATCCATGCCGTGGGATATGCAGGAGCGAGCGTGAAGGAGGAGATGGTCGACATCTATTTCGATAAAAAAATCGCTTGTGAAGGTGGGCTCAAGGCGAGCACTAATCCTGAAGTTCTTCGAAATATCGTTCGAAAAAAGGAATTCACTATCACAGTGAACCTGAAT
>CALGMJ010000248.1 GCA_937958875.1 uncultured Verrucomicrobiales bacterium
CCCTCGGGCGGGGCGCACTATGCAAGCGAAGATACGAGTCGTAAAGCGACTTTGTGAAATATTTCACAAAGTCTGATTTTAGCGCTTTTTGGGAATCCTCGGCACCTCGCTTAGGAGTGGGGATTGAGCCAAGTCAGAGGGGGCGACAACGGGCTCGTTCTTAGGTAATTCTGCCTCTGGGCCATAGCGTCGGGCGATGATTTTACGCACTTTAGGGTCCTCTAGGAAATAATCTTGAAATCGTTTCGGCTCACAGAGGGTGATTCCGGCGGCTTCTTGGTAAACTTTCCAGACGAGTTCAGAGCAGTAGAGGGAATCATTTCCCCACTGGAATTTGAGATCATAATGCTTCCCGATCTGTTTTTTAGCCCAAGTATGGGCTTTTTTGAATACTGCTGCGTTTAATTTCTCGGGAGATTTCAGGCGCATGGCGTAGAAGAGTTTGCTGCGTTGACGCCATTCTTTGAGTGGAGTCACGCGGACGGGTTCGAGGGCCTCGAAGACGTAGAGGCGGCCATTTTCCTCCAAAATTACTCCACAGTGAGTGTAGGGAGATTTCGTAGCTGCTTTGACGGCTTCTCCCTGTTCGCCACCGGTATCCTGAAAAACGATATCACCTGATTTGAGGTCGTAGGCTGGTTGCGTTTTTGTCTTTGAAAAGAAGAAGGCGCTCGCAGCGCTGATCATGATGAAGAAGGCAAGCGTGACATATTTCATAGCTTTTGCATTCTAGCGCTCAATACAGAGGTGAGTGTGTATCGATTTTCTCGATGTTAGCATTTATCCACCTAATGCCTCGGTACATGAAAACTCCTGCCCAGGAAGACCTAGGCAGGAGTTGCAAGTGAGGTGATCGAATCAGTGCGTATCTTAGAAGATTCGACGAATATCATCGAAGGCTCTGGCTGCGTCTCGGGCATCACGCACAGTATTTGTGGCGTTACGGCGTTTGACGCTTTCGGTATAAACCGCGCGGTCTTCGACGTTTTTCTGGCGCTGGAACTGAGCGTTTTCAGCCGCAGAGACGAATCCGTCGCCATTGTAGTCAGCTTGTTGCTGGGCAGTAGTGACAGACGCGCAGCTGGCGAGGGCCAGAACTGGAAGGGCAAGAAGTAATGCTTTCATGAGTTGTTAATTCTATGGGGTTTTAAAAGATCGGGTTTCTTAGTAGCGGCCGTAAGGATATCCAGAAGAGTAACCATAACCGTAGCGACGGCGATCATTGGCGTAATCAACGGCATTACGCCCGGCTGCTTGATTAGCAAAATCGTTGTCAGGAGCAGGTTTGGGCTGGCGTTCGAGGCTTTCTACGTTTCCGGTGCCCTGCACGCTGCTTTGCGTGCAGGCAGGAAGCAGAAGAGCGAGCGCTCCAGCAGCGACAAGGGTGATTTTCTTCGTTAGTGTTGTCATATCGAATAGTTAAACGGAAAAGAGGGCAAAAGTATGCTTAAAAATTGTAGGTATTTTCCCTATCGAGATTATTTGGCTCTTGGATGGGCTTGGTCATAAGCCTCACGAAGACGTTCTTTTGTCACATGAGTGTAGATTTGAGTAGTGGACAGGGAGGCGTGTCCGAGCAGGGATTGAACCGAGCGAAGGTCGGCCCCATTGTCGAGTAGATGGGTCGCGAAGGAATGGCGGAGTTTGTGTGGGGTGACGTTGAAAGGGATGGAGGACTGGGAGAGGTATTTTTTGAGAATGGAGTTAATCGAGCGGGTCGAGAGGCGCTTTCGCAGTTTCGAGATGAAAATCGGACCTTCGTGGATTTTGCCAGCGCTGCGGTAATTTTGGATCGCTTTCATGGCAATGGAACCGATCGGCACCAGCCGTTCTTTAGAGCCTTTTCCAAGAACGCGCACGGTTTCCGCTCGGTAATCGATATCTTCGACATTGAGTGAGGCGAGTTCCGCTAAACGAAGACCAGCAGAGTAAAATAGTTCCAAAATAGCCGAATCGCGAAGTGGCATCCATTCCGGTGCTTGCTTTTCGGTAGGGACTTTCAGGGGGAGCTCCAGTAGTTCAGTGCACTGAGCGAGAGTGAGGACGACGGGGAGTGATTTTTCGGCTTTTGGGAGTTCCACCTCGGCCACAGGTGACTTTGGGAAACCATGACGGTGGACGAGAAATTTATAAAAAGAACGATAGGCCGCAAAGCGCAGTCGGATCGTGGCGCGTGAAAGCTCTGCCTTTAGTAGTTCGAAGAGATAGGCTCGGAAGTGATCGGCAGTGAGGTTCCGCCAATCGGTGAATTTTTCTCCCAGCCATTCGCGAAAGAGACGCAGGGCGAGGGTGTAGTTCTCGAGCGTCCGGGGGGACGAGTTTTTCTCTGTTTGGAGAAATTCGATAAACTTTTCTTCATATTCCACAAAGCGAAACTACCAGCCTGAATCGTAAAAGAGGAGCCTTAATCGTGGTGGTGATCTGGAAATATCGACAGCAGCCTTGTTTCAGAAACGATTCAAATCAGCTGCACCGTCATCTTTGCAAGGTCCCTACACCTGTTCTCAATACGCCAGTGAGAGCGGATGTGTAGTTGAAGGGCGTGTCATTCGTGACGGAGTTGATCGAAGGTGCGAGTCAGCGGTGGATGGTCTTTGACGTCTGCTAAATGTGCGCTTTTTCTTTAGGAGCAAAATTTGCTGGTTCTTATTCGGAATGTTTTTCTTCAAAGTCGTATTTTCAATTATATCTCTATTCAAGGCTCCAAACCTAAGGGTGCTATGCCGTTTAATTCCTACTTTGAGGAATATCGATCTGAGTTTTTCTTTCCTGCCGACTACGGCTATACACTCAAGTCCAGAGTTAGTGATTTATCGTTGTTTGAGGAATTTGTTGATGACATGGATATGAGGAATCATAAAGTCGATGATTTACGTTACGAAGATATTTCAAAAGATAAAGAAAAGGGGTGTCATTAAGTATAAGTATGGGATGGTGATTCATCATGAATACATAAGGCGAATCATGTAGTTTCTATTCTTATGTTGACGGTAGTTATTCTTTAGATATTATGAGAAAGATATGAAAATTTGGCTTATT
>CALGMJ010000249.1 GCA_937958875.1 uncultured Verrucomicrobiales bacterium
GGAGCACTCCTGAGCTCACAAAAAGCCAGCGAGCGGTCTCTGGAGTGCGAATGTCAGCTCCTAGGATAAATTTAAAATCAGTGAAGCCATTCGTCCCCCCGAAGGTCGCATCATTGGTATTAAAAAGCAGGAACGCCGCGTAAGTCAGTGCTTGGGTTAAAATCGAAAAATAAACCCCTTTGATCCGTGAGCGGAAAGCAAGAAAACCAAAGATAAAGGCCACTGCTCCCGGCACGAGAAGGACCATCAAACCCGCAAACCAGGGACTGTAAAATGGCTTCCAATGAACAGGCAGAGATTCATACCCCAAAAAGACCATGAAGTCTGGAAGCTGGCTCTGATACTGGCCTAGCTCTCCAATAATGAGCATGAGATACATGCCAAAGGCGTAGCCACCTAAGGCAAAGAAGAGGCACTGCCCCAGACATAAGAGCCCAGTATAACCCCAGAGTAAGTTCAGGCTCATCGCTAAGACAGCGTAGCAAAGATACTTGCCCCAATTCCCAAGATAATAACCTGAAATATGGAAGAATGAACCCTCTGACGGAACGCTATTAAGAAGTGGCAAGGCCACAATGACACTAATCAGCGCAAAGAGCGTGATGCGCTCAGACTTTGATTCGAAAATTTTAGGTACGGTGATCATTAGTCTTCGAGGCTGCGTGAACGGGATGGGAAGAGTCCGCCAGGCTTAAACTGAAGGAAAAGGATGATGACGAGAAGCACGGTGATTTTCCCCATCACCGGGCCAATGAAGGGCTGGAGTAATTGCTGGACCATGCCCATTCCCATTGAGGAAAGAGCCGCTCCCATAAGATTTCCAACACCTCCAACAACAACCACCATGAAGCTGTCTACAATGTGAGTCTGCCCCATAGAAGGGCCCACATTTCCAATCTGAGAAAGAAAAGCCCCTGCAAGCCCAGCCAGACCAGAACCGTAAGCAAAAGTCATCATATTCACTCGCGTTGATTTAATCCCAAGACTGGATGCCATGAGGCGATTCTGCATCGTTGCCCTCACGTGAAGCCCCCAACTGGTTTTATTTAAAAGGAGCCAGGTTCCAAAGATCACAAAGATGGCAAAGCCAATGAGGAAGAGACGATTATAAGATAAGGAAAGACCTGCTGCCTGAATACTTCCTGAGAGCCATTCGGGCGAGGAAACAGAGACATTTGCCGCTCCAAATTTAAGTCGAATCAGCTGTTGAATAATCATCGAGACGCCCCAAGTCGCCAATAAGGACTCGAGCGGCCGACGATAGAGAAATTGAATGACACTGCGCTCAAGTAAAACACCGGCGAGGGCGGCGGTGAGAAAAGCTGCTGGTAAGGCAACGATGAAATACCATTCATATCCCGCCGAACCCACTCCGTAGGCGCTGGCAAACCAGCCTTGTACGACATATACCGTATATCCACCAATCGCGATAAATTCACCGTGAGCCATATTGATGACGCCCATCAAACCAAAGGTGATGGCAAGACCATAGGAAACTAGAAGCAGCACAGAACCTGTGCTCAGACCATGAACGATAGAACCATAAAACTCAGTCCACTTTTGGGCTGAATCGATCTTGGCGAGCGCTTTCTCAGCAGCCTGGATCAGCTCCTCGTTTTCAGTTTCTTTTTTTAGGGTTTCGATAAAGTCACGAGCTTGGAAAGATTCGATTCCTCCCAATTCATTGACCGCTTGTAACCGTTCTTCGGGAGAACCATTTTTCAGGAGAGAGATTGAAAGAGACTCTTGAAAGGCAGCCTTCACCTCCTCATCTTTTTGGCGGTCGATACGCTCACGAATGACCTCCACGTAATCTGCTTTTTGGCTCAGTCCCAACTTGTAGACAGCCTTGATCCGTTCAGCAGGATCTGAGGAACTAAGATCGAGGAAATCAACGACGCGCCGGAGTTTTTTACGGAGCTTACGTTTTGCTCGGCTAATTTTTTCCTGTCCCCCTGGGTCCACCGACTGCCCGGTGAGAATATCGAGGTATGCGCCCTCACCCGTCTTTAATAGCACCATTTTTTTGCCATCTCGTTCGAGCACTGAGACTTCACCGACACGCCATCCGCTAATGACATCTTTGATGATCGGGTCGCCGTAATCGTATAGGTCAGTCACCGCCTGAGCCTGTTCATCACTCGTCCCGAGAATGAGCTTGGTCAGCAACTGTCTTGCTGCGGTATCATCGGCACTTGCCTGATGAACGATTAAAAAAAGCGCGCTTAGAAAAAGTCGGCGCAAAATAACTGTTAGAGTCATGGAACGATTAGCATGAGCAATTTGAATGCCATGAATGAATGAAATGCGAAAAACGGTTAAAAAAAACCACCTTCCGGGACCGGTTGCCGGAAGATGGTTTTGTCATGAAAAATCCCACTAAAAAATTACCGATCGGATCTCAGTAGTAATTTTTTTACTTCTTGAAAGTGCCCTTGAGGAACGGCTCACCATAGACGTCCTTCATGGTTTCAAGAATTTCGAATTGGCCATTCTCAAGAGTCTCGCCAATGAAGACTGACTTGGTCACGTGATGATTCTTCTGTGAGGTCACAGTGCCGCCAGGACCATCGAAGGAAATACCACTCTGAAGAGCTGCACGCACCTTATCGACGTCGAAGCTACCAGCCTTTTCGACTGCTTTCTTCCAGAGATGAACGCCATTATAAGAGAGCACCATTGGAGAACAAGTGACACGATTTTCTTTCACTACCCCTGGAACATCAGTCTTCTTAAGCCAATCCTGGAAGCCTTTGACGAACTTCTTGTTAGCAGGAGAATCGATGGACATGAAGTATGTCCAGCAACCAAGGTGACCGACGAGGTCTTTCGCTGGGAGAGCACGGAACTCATCCTCAGAGATGGAGAAAGAAACCACTGGGCAGTCCTCAGAAGTAAGACCAGAAGCCGCAAATTCCTTGAAGAAAGGAACGTTCGCATCACCATTGATGGTATTGATCACGCATGCGTCACCAGAAGCACTGAACTTCTTGATGTCAGCAACGATCTGCTGGAAATCAGAGTGACCAAATGGGGTGTAGTTACCCGCAGAAATCACCTTACCTGAAGAATCCTTACGAAGACCACCGCCGATGTTTTCGACCGGGATACCTTTTGAAAGAAGATACTCAAAAAGAACGAGGTTCGTGGTCTGAGGATACACGTAGTCAGTTCCAATGAGGTAGAATTTCTTCATGCCCTCTTTCAACAGGTAGTCAACGGCAGGAATAGCCTGCTGACCCACAGCCTCAGCGGTGTAGAAGATATTCTTAGACAGCTCCTCGCCCTCGTATTGAACTGGGTAGAAGAGAAGACCATTGTTTTTCTCATAAACAGGAAGAACAGACTTACGGGAAACAGAAGTCCAGCACCCAAAGGTTACCGCGGTCTTTTCCTTCACAAGAAGCTCTTTTGCCTTCTCAGCAAAGAGAGGCCAATCAGAAGCCCCATCGACAACAACGGGCTCGATTTTCTTACCAAGAACACCGCCGGAAGCGTTGATCTCGTCGAATGTGTAAAGGAGAACGTCACGGAGTGAGGTCTCCGAGATCGCCATGGTGCCACTCAAAGAGTGAAGCACACCCACTTTTACGGTGTCTTCAGCCTGAGCACTGCCAGCGAAGAGTGATGCGGCTGCACAGAGCGCGCCTTTTAAATATGATTTCATCGTTTAGCTAAGAAAAAATTAGAAGCTAAATGAAACACCTGCGTTGTAGGTCAGGAAGCCAGCATCAGCATTTCCTGTCACCTCACTATCAGTGTTGTAATATGTGACTCCGAAGTTGAGGGAAGTCACGTCAGAGACAGCGTAGCTACCCTGGAGTCCAAGAGAGGAATATGCAAAACCACTCTCGGTGGTATGGAATTTATCAAGTGCTACGCCGATTGCAACAGGCACCGTAAGTGAGAATTTCTCAGAAAGCTCAAAGGTGTGCTCCAGACCACCAACAAGCATTGTTCCGCTAAACCCGTTAGTCTGAATACCAGCACCATTAAACGCTGCTGCACCACCAGAACTAAGACGATGATGTAAAGTCAGAGATGGGCTAAGGAAGGTATCTAGAGAAAGGCCAATATCGAGGATATCCTCTACATCGCCAGCATACTGCCATGACTGATAGGTCACAGATGCACTGTAGATCCCTGAAGAGTAACCAAGACCGATCCAGACATCAGTCTCACGAGTCTCAAAGCTTGGGTTTCCGGCTCCATTATCGTTCACATCAAGCCATGCACCCATATTCAGGGTCCAGTTATCATTGATCGCATAATCAATGCTCAAAGATGGATTGAAGGTTCCCTCAGGACTATCCCCATCAGCCCAAACATCAGCACCATAGGAAATGAAGTGTGAGTTAAGATCGAATGATAAGGTTCCTGAGAGCTTATCGTCGGCCTGAACTGAGGAGGTTAAGGCTGACACCGCAGTTGCAGATGCGAGAAACAGTGATTTGGTGTTTTTCATGATATTCTGTTTTTTGAACACTCACTGAAGACAGCGAGCGTATGAAAAACAGCGAATATCGTACCAAACGGATCACGCAGCACTCAGGTTTAGCATGAACGAAATTGATCCACTAGCCCCTTGATCTCATCCCTCTCTTTCAATAAGGGTGATCATTTCTCTTTGGGAAAATTTTTGAGCTTATACTTCACCTTCTTTTTAGGCACCTTTTGGTGAGGATTGGCCTTCTCCATACCAGCGCGACGCTTCAGCTCTGTAATTTGATCACGCAGATGAGCCGCTTTTTCAAACTCGAGCTTCGCGGAAGCCTTTTGCATCTCCTCCTCCATCTCGCGAATCACTTCAACGGCATTGTAAACCATCTCATCCTCAGCGACCATCTGGGTATTGATGCTCTGCCCCTCTTTGGCAACAGCTTCCCGGTCATGAAGACTTTTCTGCACCGCTCGCTGAACACTCTTAGGCGTGATGCCATGCTTTTCGTTATGAGCGATCTGAATGCTCCGGCGATGCTCGGTAATATCGAGAAGCTGCTGGATGGAATCAGTCACCGTATCAGCAAAGAGGACACACTCTCCGTTCACATGACGAGCCGCTCGACCAGCAGTCTGAATGAGGCTGGTTTCATTTCTTAAGAACCCCTCCTTATCAGCATCTAAAATACAAACGAGTGAGACCTCGGGGAGATCGAGGCCTTCTCGAAGAAGATTAATCCCGACTAAAATATCGCATTCCGCAGCGCGCAAGGCGCGGAGGATCTCAACCCTTTCGATGGCATCCACGTCAGAGTGAATGTAACGGACTCTGAGATCCACTCCCTGAAGGTATTCGGTGAGATCTTCGGCAGTCCGCTTAGTCAAGGTTGTAACTAACACCCGCTCATTTTTCTCCACTCGATCACGACAGAGTTCAATTGTTTCATCGATCTGATCCTTAAGCGGGCGGATCGTCAAAACAGGATCAAGTAATCCTGTCGGACGGATGATCTGCTCGACGATCAATGATCCCCCACCAGAAACATCGAAATCCTCTAGTTCTTCAGCCGAACCACTCGGATTCACCTTCATTTGCTTTAG
>CALGMJ010000250.1 GCA_937958875.1 uncultured Verrucomicrobiales bacterium
CAGGTCGAGAAGCAAAGTCACCCGTATGAATGACGGTGACATTTTCTGAAAGAGGATTGGCCGCGACCAGTGGCTTCAATTGCCCTTGGTAAAGCTTCTCGCCAACGCGGATGACATGCATCTGCACCGGCTCCTCTTGAGAAGAATTCACAAGCCCATTCCCCGTAACGATAGTGACATAGCCATCCCCGCCTCCGATCGCACTGAGGAAGTAATCATTTACGACCTGATCTGGGCTCACAACCTGTGGCAACTCTCGTACGAGGTAAGTCTCCTTACTGTCCTGCCCAAGCACTTGGGAATACGGCTGTCCGAGAAGCCACTCAGAGTAGCTTTCGGAAATCTCCTGACCATTGACATCAAGAGCCTTAAAGGTCGAAGTCACCGTCAACTGGTTGACAAGCTGTGCCCACCGTGTCCGCTCGAGCGAATTATCGTTGGCAGCTAGCGCAATGAGTTGATTATATTCTTCTTCGCTCAGGGTATTTGGCAGGAGATAATCCTCGCCTGCTAGCTCATCCACAAATTCCCCTTCTAGGACAAGCGCACCGCGACTTCCCTCTAAAGGATTGAAGTAAATTCGCTCCTGAAGATGTGTCGGAAGTTGCTGGAAGAAGGTCCGCCCACGTGAAACGGTGGTAGCAATATTTGGAGGGAGCTCCTCCATTCCAGAGACCGCGTCGAGAGGTGATACTCGCACAATGGTAGAATCATGCAGAACGACACTCGGCCTTGCCACGCGCGTGTCTCGGGCTACCGATTGCTGGTAGAGTAATTCCACGGCAGAATTCCCCTTAATCTGTGGTAATCCAAATTTCGGCTCCGCGAGGGTCTCCCCGAAGTGGAGCACTGGAGTCTGCTCAGGCCACTGAGGGGTAAAATTAATGGTAAGCGGCGTGCCATCGACTGGGCTCTCGGTCGATCCCAACTCACGAAGGTAGGGAACGATGGTCCCCACTTCAGGCTGCTCACTCAGACTCAATTCAGGAAACCAAAATCCCTCCAAGGTCGGGTAGTAGTATTGCATCCCGATCTTAGGCTCACTCCCGGCCGGAACGGATTCCGGCGCATGGGGACCACGGTAAATCCATGTCGATCCCTTACGATCCTGAAAGGTAAAGCGATTATAATGCCGGAGATTCTGCGACGCCGTCCCCACAGGAACCGGATCAACATCAGAAGCCGTCACCTCTTCATTCAGACTGCGACCATCGACGATGGGCTGTGGGATAATGGGCAAAGGCTGTGGTCCTTGCAAAATCCGACCAGCAAAGCCGGGATAATCAAAGCTATGCTGCGCGTTTTCACGCAATACCCGAAAAACCTCCATGTCAGGTCGACCATCTTCATCCTGATAAGAAAGCAGGACGAAAGGCTCCGAACTTTCAGGTAAATTCAGATCATCACGTAGAGCATAAGCCCGTCCCCCCTGGGTGATAGCATGCTCCTCATTCGGATTATAGCCCACTTCCTCGGAGTCATTTTGAAAATAGATCTGTCCTGCTGCTTGCAGGCTATTGAGTTCCCCCGTTCCTGCATTCGATGCCAGAACGATCTCGGGGCCACCTCCCGGATAAGAAATGGTATAATCGCCAATGACCGTGGGCACATAAACTCCGCTAAAAAGATCTGCCTGATCAACACGTGGCGCAAGCTCACGGAACCACCAAACGCGTAGCTGATCATTTCCCGGTAAGGCATTGACGGGAATGATCCCGCCCAGCGAGGCCGCATCGACACCACCTTCAGCAAAGGGGTCAATATAAGCCGACTCTTGATAGGCATCACCAGATCGAGGATCGATGTATCCGCCGAGCGCGAGACTTTCATGAGGAGGCTCCAGGCGCTGACCCACGACGACATTTCTCGTAATATGAAAATCGAGGGAATTTTCAGAATCAAACCCGACTCCGGGGGCATCGATCGTCTCTAGATAATCAGCCGTCGCCGAGAACAACCGAATGTAACGAAATTCATTACCACTATTGAAACGAATCAGAGAACGGTTCACCGGAGGGTCCGTGCTTTCCAGATCCACGGTAAAGTGAAATTGGAAATCTAAAGAAGCTTCATTTCCATTAGGATCATCTTGGAAAATCAGCTCAGGCGTATTGGTCGCTTTTAAATCGATGAAGCTCCCCGCAATGAGATCCCCATCGGTCCCCAGAGATGGTCTGGCAAAAACGGCTTCAAAGGACTCAATGTCTTCCGGCCAGCGGATGAAATAATTATTATGGTAGAGCGGCCAAGAAATCTCTGGTGCATCCACGCGATTATTAATCGGGCTTGGCTCTAACCAGTAAAACTCAACTCGAGGCGGCTGAAGGTTTTCTTCAATCCCATAAAACACGGTCCGATTATCAACAAAATGCTGAGCCACCAAAGGACCTGCCGCTGAGACCTGCACGGGCACTAAATTCACATCACTCACCGTCTCCGTCACGGTGCGCCCAGGTAAGAGCTGCTCTCCGATGATCGATGAAACAGTCACCGTATCTAACACCTGCGAGACTCTCAGGACTTCCAGCCCCAGATGTTCACGCACATTCTCGCCCAGCTCAGGCCGGGCCGACCCAAGGTATTCGATTAAAACCCGGCCTTCCCGATTATAAGCACGCAACATTTCCAGCGAGGTATCAAACCACACCGTCGTATCTGGCACGACCCTCTCATCGACACCCACAGGCACCAGACGATCCTCGGCAGCGACAGTGGCGGCGAGACGATCATTGTAGATGATATTGATTTCCTCGATCGTTCCACTTGGGATCTGCACTCGAGGGGCGCGGAAGTTAAACTCTGTCCAATAGACATCACGAGTCGTCAGGGAAGAGGTTGCGCCCACGGTATAAAACACCTGATCGGTAACACCAAAGTTCCCGAACTCATCGAGAGGATTCTCCGTAACCCATCGTACTTCGATCCTTCCGAAATGAGAGGCGATCAACTCATCCTTATGGGGACTAAAATAATACCGTTCTTCAAAGTCGGGAGCCACCGGCGTCCGCTCGACATTTCCAACCTGAATGACCTCACCTGGCTTCACCGGCTCGGCGCGCCAATAGGCACGTGCCTCAGCCACCGTCAACGGCGTCCCTGAAAGATCCTCCAAGGGGGGCGTAATTTCATCACCATAACTAAAATCAGAGGTTCCTGCGGTGAAAGTGTAGCCAAACTCAGACTGCACCACATTCAGTGCGCCATCAGCAGTGGCCCCACCACCGGAACCCGAGACTGAGGCATGAGCAGCATCGGCAGCCTCTACGAGGGCTTCCTGTGAATTCCGGTTAGTCACCGATGGCGTAATCTCTGCCGGGAGCTGAGCCTGCCCTTGCGAAACCCCGCAGGAAAAGACCGCAATCGCGATCCAGGAACGAAATGAAATTCTAAACATGGGATGAAGGGGGAATGAAACGTTAATAGTAACCGATGACTGAAATCGTGATATCAGTCGAGACACTGGCAGGCTGCCAGTTATTCGCTGCAGAAGTAGGATCTGCGATGTAGATCAGGGCATCATAGGAGCCATCTGATTGGCGCTCTACCGGACAATGGATGGTCTGGGTGTAGGGCAGAAGATCTTCTCTATTATCACTCCCATTATTGCTCCCCTCCTGAGGATTTCCCTGAGGATCGATCCACAAGGTCTCATTCGAAAAGTAACGAGGCACGTAGAGACAATTCGCCGCAATCGGAGCGATCAGGTTTGTTGGTAAAAGGTGATCACTCCCAGGGAAGACAATCACGTGAGCCTCTGATTTCATAATCGAACCCACCCGAAACAAGGCCACCTGCACACCATCCGCAGGTAAAATACCAGCAGGGATGCTGATCGTCCGCTGTCCTGTCCCGAAGATCGTTTCGTAAACGGAATCGTTCACCGAAGAATCACTCATCTCGAAGCGGGAGAAGGGAAAAGAAAAATCTGCCTCCGTGAGACTGGCGTCCTGAAAGCTGGCTCCACTGACGCCGGTTGGAAAATCACTTCCTACCAAGGTGCCATTCTGAATCTTGGCAGAGGTCACCGCACCAGTCGCAAATTGGCCCGAAGCAAGTCCGCCCTGTAGGTCACTCGATTCAATCACCCCATCAACAACGTGGTTCGTCCGAACCGCCCCGGCATCAATCAGGGAAGAGCTCACCGAATTCGCAGCAATCTCGGTCGCAGCCAGACTGTCTGGCGCTAACTTACCGCTGAGCACGGCACTAGCAGCGAAAGGGGCCGCATCAAAGCTCCCATCCCGAAGTTCCGCACTGGTAAGCACTAATCCCGGTCTTAACTGATCCGCGACAGCCGCTCGCAAAGCCGTAGGCACAGCCACAATCTCTTGCCGAGTCTGTAAAGACTGCTCCACGGCCGAGACATCATTGAGGTCTTTAAAACTCACCTCGGCAAAAACTCGTGGATTTTCAAACACCTCGGTAAAATCTCTCTCAGGCACACCTGGGACTACAGTCCCCTGCCCCAGCACTAAGCTGAGACGCCCCTGAAAGATCGATGCCGCCTGACGTTCCGCCCACAGTGGCATCTCGTTCGCCACCTCGGTTTCATTCGCAAAAAGCCGCACCGTGATCTCAAAAATCTGCGGTCGATCAGGCGCGACGAGATTACCAGCGGCATCCTTTACGAACGCTTGATACGAGAACTCTCGGGGAACGCCGGAGATCGTTTGAGCCCAACTCCCAAGAGTGAGCGCGAGACATAAAAGGCTAATTTTTTTCATCAGTCGGCTGAGATACAAGTTCGTATTAATAGAATCCAATGACAGTTAAGCTCACACTTCCTGAATCCACTGGCCACGGCCCCGCAGAGGAGCCAGAGGATCTACATAAATAAATTTTTGTCCGATAAACTGATCCATCTTTGACCACAGGACAGTGCACGGTTTCAGTCAAATATTGAGGACTGTAGGTGACTCCATTTGCATCCTGATTGGCACCATCTACCGTGATACTATTTGCCAGGTTAGAACCGAGCTGAAACGGAAATTCACCATCGGCTCCCGGAAAGACCACCCGGTAGGAATCATCACGAAGACAAGTCACGGCGAGGATCAACCCAGCAACGCCATCCTCGGGAAGATGAAAGGCACTCGGATTCAGGGAAACTGGCTGCTCCCCGCTTCGGGAAGCGAAACTCCATAGAGGAGTCATCTGAGTCGAAGGAAATAAGGTCCTGGGCCGAAAGCGGTCCGAGACCTTGGCCCGTGGGATCGATGCTGGGAGCAAGACGTCACCATTCAACACTTTAGCCCCAACATCAGCAGCAGACAGGTTCGCAACCTTTGCCCCGGTGATCGTATTGTCAGCGATTTTGATGGAACTGAGAGTCTGACTCGCAAATTTACTCGGCGCGATGGCCCCGGAAGAAATGTGCCTTGAAAGCACACTATCATCGGCGAAGTCTCCAGACACTAAAGACGCATTTGATAAGTGGGACGCATCGACAGCAGCGAGTGCGAAATCACTCCCCAAAATCGAAGCGTCGACAATCTTTTCCGGAGCAATCGAACCGGTAGCCCAGGCCGTTCCAGATACCCCCTGCGGCAGGACTGACTCGGTAATGAAAGAGCGGAAAGAGGTCGCACTAGACGTCATCTTCTGCCGAGGAGAAAAGGTCCGGGACATTCCATCCTCAGCGATCAGAGTCAGCTCGAGATAGTGTTCTCCGCTTTCAAAAAGAGTCACAAAATCAGGACGAAGATTCACCCCTCCATCCTCCACGGGGATGATGTTCCCCCTCCCGAGAAGCAGGGTGAATCGCCCTTCGAAAACGGAAGCCGGCTGCCCCTCTTCCCAACGGATAGCGCCATTTTCAGCAGCATCCCAGATTCGGACGATGGCAGAATAGGGTTCAGGATTTTCTGCCGCCAGAGGCTCCCCCGCCTCATCAGTGACATAAGACTGGTAACTCAGTGCAGGCATCTGACCGGAGAGCGATGTGGTCAACAGCAGCAAGCAGCTGATGCAGGAGCGTAAGAGAAATTTCATCACAGTTTTAAGAAGCCTAATTTTTTTAATAATACCCGATGACAATAAGGACAGATCCACCACCACTGGAGGTCTTATTCGTTACAAAATAACGGAAGCGATAACTGCCGTTCCCCAGGTCTTCTACCGGGCAATAGATCGTTGCTTCACGGTCAAAAGAATCTCCATCTTCACTATCACGATTCACCACAATCGAATTCGAGCGAGCAGCCTTACGATCATCATCGGTAGAGACAAAACTCCTCATATCACTGTCACCCGGCTGACTCACCCCTAGCGATGCTCCTGGGAAATCTGGCTGACCTCCATCACTTCCAGGAAAGACGATGAACTGATCCTCACGAGCCACATCATTCACTCTCACTCTGAGGATGAGCCCATTGACCCCAGCGGGCAGAGCATACGCCGCCGCACTCAAGGTCGCGACATTGTGAGTATTCGATCGATTGTCAGTACTTGCATTCGTTGTCGCGATATCTCCAAAAGGGATCCTTCTAATCTGGGTCGAACTTAAAAATACCGGACCGTTTAAGGGCTCAGCCAAGACCGATGATGGCACGGAACCATCGACAAGATTTGCCCCTGTCAGACTATTTAGCGCGAAGTCCTCCTGAATGAGATCGCCATCAAGCACGACCCGGGAATCGATGCCATCATTAGCCAAGACCGCATTGGTAATCGCAGCGTTCTGTAAATCTCCCGCTAGTAAACTCGCATTAGCAAAATGATCTCCCGCCAAGGTCAGGGCATCATCCTGAATCGCACTTCCGGTAATCGCCCCAGGAGCGAGCTGAGCGGAGCCTACACTTCCGGCAGCTAAGACGGCCCCTGAAAG
>CALGMJ010000251.1 GCA_937958875.1 uncultured Verrucomicrobiales bacterium
TTGAGCAGTCACCACTTCCAGCATCCATTCATTAAGTCCATCCTCTTTTTGGGTGGACTCGGCTAGCAGTAGCGTCCTCACATTTTAGAGCCCTGAGCTCAGCAGGCCTGAGCCCCGTGAGGGCATAAAATTCGATCATATCTGCAACCTCTGCGCTTGCGCTCTTATTTTGACTACGAACAGAGATGAGGATATTCTCGATATCTTGCAAAGACGGAACTTCGATAAGCTTATCAGGAATGCGCAATCGCTCTAGCTTTTCGGCAGGATTACGGGCAATAGCTCCTTGGTCGACAGCATTCCTGAAAGCAGCTTTTAGTACTCTCAATCTCGCATTAACAGAAACCGGACCAAGCCTGCCACAAAGAGTCACCCACCAGTCACTAAGATGAGATTCTTTGAGCTTTTCTATCGGTAACTCGGCCCATTTGGAGTCCCTCAATACTAAATCGATTAATTTTGCACATTCCTTTTTCGTGCAAGTCTTCAGTCGCGGTCTAGCCTCCTGAATCCTCACCCACTCGCCGCACCAATCTCTAACGGTTTTCAAATCCTCCCTCTTACTAGAAGAACCGCTAGCTCCCTCATATCTAGCACGGGCCTTGGCCATAAAGACAGGCAAGCGAGACTTAGCCACAGACTGACTTTTCGTCTTCAATGACCCTCGGCGACTAGCTCCGGCAATTTTAGCCTGCCAATAATATCCCCCACACTCAGTTCTCCTGATTAGGTATGAAATTCCTGTGCTTGTGAAATCCGCCATGTCTTATCGCTACACAGATAGTAGCGACCCACCAACGGACATTTTTCTACCGGTCGTCATCTCCGGTCGTCATTTTTTCAGAACTAGAATCTAAATCTCTCTAACTCATTGAAAAAGAAAGTACCTCCGGCGGGGATCGAACCCGCACGACCTAGGGTCAATGGATTTTAAATCCACAGCGTCTACCAATTCCGCCACAGAGGCTTTTCTTTCTTTAAAATGCTACAGTTTCACGAAGTTTTTCGGCCTTACCGGCTTTCAATGACATCGATGGTGCGGCGCAGGTTGATCTTGAAATCAGGATCTTTGGTAGCCTGCGCTGCCCGCAGCGCGGATAGACTCTTCGAAGTTCCCGTTTTACGCAAGATTTCTACGGCAGATTTTTGCAATTTTATGGGCGAGTTCTTCAGATGGAAGATAAGGCGGTCTTCTACAGCACTTCCGAGGGCTTCATATTGCTCAGACCAACGGAGAGGATTCTTCGCCCAGAGGATATCAATGATGAAGGGAACTTGAGATGCTTTGGCGTTGAGAAGGTATTCAATGATCGAGGTTGGCATGTCTGGATCACTCTCGCTGACAATCAATTCGCCCACTTTCTCCGCGACAGCTGGGTCAGAACCTGCCCAGCGCTTTAAGGCACTCCCGATGTCTTCTCTGAGTTCGAAATCACGATTTTCTGCCATGAGGCGGAGAAGTTCTTTGATCATCTCAGGACGATAGCTGAGCTGGATGGATGCAGGGATATTGTCGATGCGTTTCACGGCGCTCTGTGAGCGGGTAATATCAATGTGACGGAGTTCAGCGAGATTAGCCTCGCTGAATTGTGGGTGCTCAGGGTCCGAAATTCGCTGATAAAGCTCTTCCGTAGGCTCTGCGAAGTGAGAGCTATCGAGCTGAATTTCGATCAAGCGAAGGCTGGGATGACTGGTAACGCCACCGAGAGCTTCAGCGTGCTCAATGATGGTATCAAGACTGAGGTCGAGCTGGTTATATATGAGCAAGAGGCCTCGCCCGCTTTCGCGGTAGTAGAGATCGGGAATCTGAAGCTTTGTTAGGTTAAGCTTCCGGCGAAAGTAGTTGGTGAGGACTTGTTGGTAACTTTCCTGAAAAGGACGGCAATAGATCCCGATGACAGATTCAGGGTTTCCACTTTCCTTGATGACGCGTTCTATCTGATCTAGGCCGACACGCTTTTTGAGCGTTTCTTCCTCATTTTTCGGAGGCTGAGCAGTGTCAGGGTCGGGGGTGGAGATTTCGAAGTCATCTCCACGGTCGTCTCCACTCGGGGTAAGGTGAACAGGCTGGATAAAAATGAGTGCGAAGATCCCTCCAATGAGAGCGAGGGCGAAAAGGATGCCACGAATACGCCAGTTCTTAGCTCCCGAAATAATGAGCCCTCCTCCAATCAGACTGACAAAGCTCCCTAAGATGATACGCCGAAGAAGGTCGACATCTTGAAGTGCTCCTCCTTTACCTGAAGCGAAGAAAAAGAAAAAAAGAGCTAAGATTAGGAGTGCGATGCCACCTGCCACTGACATCTTCTGTGCCCCTGAAGGAGGTAGGTATGATTCAGGCTTAGCATTCGGAGCATAGGCAGCGGTTTGAAATTCCACCGGCTGAGCTTCCCGCACCTGAGAGCGGGCAATACGGTCCAAGAAATTACTCTTATTTTCCCCTGGATAGAAGCGGTCACTCTCTCGCTTACGCTGGCTCACAATAGAGCTCTCACTGACTGGAAATTGTGTATCACAACCGCCACATTCTACGGTCTTACCCTTCATTTCAGTCCCTACTTGGAATAAGCGTTGGCACTTGGGACATTTAATTTGGATATTCATACAGCTGAAAGACGGAAAAACCTCTTAATAGATTCAGTTTTCACTGATGCTTGTTAGATGACAACCTTTCCCTTTAAAAAAGGTATGGGACTTTCCCTCAGGAGGTCAGCTTAAGTTTGGCAATCTCAGCCATGATTCGGTCTGAGATGGCTTGGTATTCATCGCGACCGCGGGCTTTGAGCTCTGCTGGAGTGAGTTCGATAGGATCTCCGATGACGAGTGTGATGGGATGAAATCTAACCCGACTACTACCACGAGGCAGACATTCGCGAGCTCCAAAAATGCGCACAGGCTGAATGATGGCACGGCTTTTCGCTGCGATGAGACCGACCCCTGCGGCGGCGGGCTGCAGTTCGCCATCTGGAGTGCGTGCTCCTTCTGGGAAAACTACGACACGCTCTCCTGAACGAAGGGTTTTGATGATCCGTTTTAGGCTGCTCATGTCTGGCTCTTCCTGGTTAACTGGGACGGCATTAAGCCGTGGATAGAGCCAGGCTGCGGGACCACGAAAGAGGGTCTTTCTGGCTAAGTAAAAAACAGCGCGATCGTAGGCGAAGCCAATAAGTGGAGGGTCGAAGTAGCTTTCGTGGTTCGAGGCAATCAAGACGCCACCTTCTTCTACGAGCTTTTCCTTTCCAATTACTCGGTAACCAAAAAAAGCCCGGGCGAGCGCCCGCAGAGGCATCCAAAAAAACCAATAAATGGTGCTCATAAAGAATATGTGTATTATTTTCGGACGATTCTAGCCAATCCAGCCAAGCTTGAGAAGGGCTTCCTTAGCCGCTTGCACGACTTCTTCGACGCCAAGATCTGAAGAGTCAATCACGATAGCTCCCTCAGAAATTTTTAGCGGTGCGGTTTTCCGATTTGAGTCACGGGCATCACGGGCTGCGACAGCATCGGCTTCACCATCGGCAGCGCGACGCGCTCGACGGACTTCTTCAGAAGCGTCGATGTATAGTTTATAGGGGGTATCAGGAAAAACGACGGATCCGATGTCTCGCCCTTCCATGACGACGTCATTCTTTTCGAGGTAGTCGCGCTGTAGCTGGACTAACTTTTCGCGAACTTCTGGAACGGCGGCTACGAAGGAAACAGCATTATTCACTTCTGAGGCGCGCAGTTCTTCTTCGAGAAGCTGACCATTGATCGAGATGGTAGAGCGATTGTCTTTTTGACCGGCGTCGATCTCCATTTTTTCGAGAGCGGAGATGATGGCAGGAGTATCTTCCGGGGCGATCCCGAGCTGAAGGACTTGCCAGGTGACAGCACGATACATGGCACCGGAGTTCACCATGACGAGGCCGAGCTGGTCGGCGAGACGTTTAGCGACGGTACTTTTCCCGGAGGCGGCAGGACCATCAATGGCGACAGCTCGATTCATGCGTTTTGAAATTTAGAAAGGTGATCACGGAAGGAAGGATAGGAAGTATTCACACAGGCTGTATTTTCGACTGTGGTCTCCCCTTCCTTGGCAAGAAGGCCCGCAATCGCAAAGGCCATGGCGATCCGATGATCCCCGTAGCTCTGCACTGTCGCTCCGGTGAAATGCTGACCTCCAGGGATTTCGAGGCCGTCTTCGAATTCGTCCACGTCCACGCCCATAGTGCGCAAATTTTTCACGACGGTATCGATGCGGTCAGTTTCCTTTACCCGGAGTTCGTGGGCATTCCGAATGACCGTGCGGCCTGAGGCGAGCGCCCCGGCAACGGCGAGAATGGGGACTTCATCGATGAGATTTGGCACCTCTTCGGGGAGGATTTCAGTGCCTGTTAACTCACTCCCGTAGATGGTAAGATGACCTAGGGGCTCTCCTTCGGATGAGATGACTTCTCTCTCAATCCGTGCGCCCATGCGCTCGATAACATCGACGATGGCGGTACGCGTAGGGTTCAGGCCAACGTTAGTGATTTTCAGCTTTGCCCCTGGGGAACAGGCCGCGGCTACGATCCAGAAGGCGGCACTGGAAATATCGCCTGGCACGATAAGATCACAGGCTTTCACCGCTTGAAGTCCCTCAAGCGTGATCGTGTTGCCTTCAGTCTGACAGTCGATCCCATAAGCATGAAACAGACGCTCCGTGTGATCCCGAGTCGTCGCCGGCTGGTGAACGACGGTGGTGCCAGGGGCGAAGAGGCCAGCGAGAAGAACGGCACTTTTGACCTGAGCGCTCGCCATCGGCAAGGTGTAGTCGATGGGGGTAAGCTGACCTCCAGTAATTTTAAGTGGTGCACAGCCGGCCTTTTCTCCTGCGGCATCGATCTGGGCACCCATTTCCTGAAGGGGCGTCATGATGCGCCCCATAGGACGGCCGGAAAGAGATTCATCCCCGATGAGTTCACTGTCAAAAGACTGAGCCGCAAGCACGCCTGCGAGAAGGCGCATCCCGGTGCCAGAATTTCCACAATCGAGTGGAGCTTTCGGAGCGAGGAGCTGGCCTCCTTTTCCAGAGATGACCATATCGATAGGAGCATCCACGGTCCCGCGAGTCACGGTATAGGTGACACCAAGGTTGGCCATGGCTTTGAGAGTATTAACACAGTCTTCGCTGGAGAGGAAATTTTCGATCCGGCAGTCGCCATCTGAGAGGCCTGAAAGAATGGCGGCACGGTGAGAAATACTCTTATCTCCAGGGACAGAAAGTTCCCCAGTGAGGACGCCACCTGGGCTGACTTGAAATGTTTCGCTCATAGGATGAATGATTAAAAAAGAGAAAAAGTTGGGGAGAAATCGTTATCGCACTGTGTCACGCCGCGCCTTGATCTCAGCGAGGTAGTCGCGCAGCCCTTCTTTGTCGGAATTCTCGAGCATGACAAGCATTTCACGGAGTGACTCCGCTCCATCTCTCAGAGAGTCCGCAAGTGCTTGCCGATTCTCAATCATGATCTCAGCCCACATCGCGGGGTCTCCTGAGGCCACTCGGCTGGTATCACGAAACCCGCCACCAGCAAGGTTCGCATCCTCTAAATTTTTTAATGCCGCATCAGCAGTAAAGACTGCCATGGCATGGGGAAAGTGGCTAATACGCGCCACCGCCCGATCATGATCCGCTGCTGACATCAACTGAGGACGACATCCCAGAGAGGCCCAAAAGCGTTCCATCTGATTCACAATTTCTTCCGAAACCCCGGCATCATTCGTCAGCACGCAGGCCGCCCCCTGCAAAAGGTCAGCACGCGCGGCAGCTACGCCAGTCTGCTCAGACCCCGCCATAGGATGACTGCCAATGAAAGAAATACCTTCTGCTTTCAGAATCGGCTCTAATTTTTCATGAGGCAGGCTTTTGACACTGCCGACATCTGTTACAAGGACATCAGGTCGAAGATATGGCAGAGCCTGCTGAGCAATCCCTTCCATGGCTCCTACCGGCACGGCAAAGATGATGAGCTGAGCCTCACGAACCGCTGCGACAAGATCTGTCGTAGCCTCTAAGCCAAGCGCGCTAGCAGCAGCCACCCGCTCCACATTTCGTCCCCAGAGGGTAACCTTCAGACCGGCAGCCTGCGCAGCTAGCGCTACCGACCCACCGAGAAGCCCAGGGCCGAGGATGGTGATTGTTTGAAAACTCATCAAAAAGAAAGGCCGACGTCTGATCACTCAGGCGTCGGCCAAAAAGTAGTAAGACTAAGAGCTTCAGGGAACTTTAAAACGATGGGTCGCCTTATCAGGATCGTTCGGGTCGATCACGGTGGAACCACTAGGAATTCCGCGCACATCGACAGGCTCATAGGTATAAGGATTAAAGACAAAACCTGTCTTCCCGGGAATCTTACGCGCCGTTGGAAACTTCGGCTTCACCTTTTTCGGCTTTTCTACAATAGGCTCACGATATGACGGCGCTTCAAAGGTTGTTTTCTTCTTCGCGATTTCCTCACGGCGCTGCTTTGCTTTACGGGCAATGTCACGGCGTCTTTTTTCAGCCGCTGCTTTTTTCTTTGCCGCACGTTCTTTCGCTTTTGCTTCAGCCCTCTGGACTGAGTTATTCTGTGCATTGATCTTAGCCAGATCAGGACCAGGTGCTGCGATGACAGTCCCAGCCTCAGGCGGTTGAGGGGCACAACTCACCACCAAAAAGGCGGTCAGCACGAGCGCGATGAAAGATTTGATAGAGGACATAAATTTGTGGGTGCTCAGGTTCAGAGTTAAGGTCAGGTTGTCGTAGTAACGATTACATTGTGCAGCTCCAGTGCTAACATTGTCAAGTCACAGCGATCAGTGACAGATTCATGGTAACTGAAACGCATGTTTCCGTCCAGCAGGGTCATTCGGATCAACGACAATGGACCGGCTACGGTAACCACGCACATCGACTGGATTCCAAGTAAAGGGATTATAAACAAAGCCAGGACGCCCTTTCACCGAACTTGCGACCCGATATTTAGGACGCTGGGGCTTAGGCTGAGGTTCTGGAATCGCTTTTCGCCAAGGTGGCGGGGTAAAAATAGTGTCATTTGATGCAATTTGCGCTCTCCGCTTTTCAGCTTTCGCCGCGATTTTTTGATGCTGGTCCTCAAGCTGCCTCTTTTTTTCAGCAATTCGCTGTTTGGCCTTTTCTTCTGCCAGCCGCTGGGCCTCATTCTGCCTCTGGATCGTGACCCGATCTGGCCTTGAGATAATCACGCGCTCCGCTTCCAGAGTATTCTGCTGACAGCTCGAAATCCCCAAAGCAATCAAAGCCGCTATCATTAAAGGTTTGTGAAAAATCATGACTTTCATTCGTTGTTGTTCTTTTGGATAAAAAGGAGCACGCACTAACACCTAGCTAATGCAGCTTTTTTAGCATTCTTAGCAAAAAATATTCGCTCACCTATGAAACACCCTTTGGCTCATTCCGTTGCCAAGATCATCTCGACTTCTGGCCATCACGATTTTGAAAAAACGGCGCTGGAACTGTTTCGCTTTCAAGCAGAGCAGAATGCTCCCTATCGGCGATATCTCAGCGCCCTCGGAATTTCCCCCGAATGTATCACGGACTGGCAAGACATACCCGCTATTCCCACGCGAGCCTTTAAGCTCCCTGCCCATCCTCTGACCTGCTTCCCGGACACAGAACCAGCGGCACGCTTCCTCACCTCGGGAACGACCTCGGAGCAAAAAGGTGAACACCTCTTTCCCTCTACTGATCTCTATGAGCATGCCCTACGTGAAGGCTTTACTCAAAGCGGCCTTCCACAGCTCCCGAAGATTCATTTCCTGGCCCCCTCACCGCTGGAACTCCCCCACTCCTCGCTGAGCCATATGTTCGGCACCCTCGCTCAACCGGATTCCTGTTATCTCATAAAAGACGGCCGCTTCTCACTCGCCGCGCTCTATCAAGCCAAGGAGCCCATTTTCCTCATGGGAACCGCCCTAGCCTTTCTGCACCTCATGGAAAACCATCAGCCACACCCCCTCCCATTAGGGTCGCACCTCCTCGAGACCGGTGGCTATAAAGGAACTTCCCGTACTTTAGAAAAGGCAGACTTTTATCAGCAACTCTCGGCACACTTCAACCTACCAGACCACCATCTTCACAATGAATATGGCATGACAGAACTTTCCACTCAAGCCTACGCCACTGGCAGTGATGGAGCACACCGCTTTCCCCATTGGTGCCGAGCAAACCTCATCTGCCCTCATACGGGGAAAGAACCCACCATCGGTAAACCCGGTTACCTCAGGTTCTTCGACCTTGCGAATGCTTACACCATTTCTGCCATCCAGACTCAAGACTTCGCCGTGATGAATCCCGACGGCTCCTTTCACCTCATCGGCCGTGACCCTTCCGCCCTGCCACGTGGCTGCTCCCGTTCCATTGATGACCAACTCAACTCATGACTCTCGAAGATCGCCTCACCCTCATAGCAGAAGCCGCCTCTATCTTCTCTCCCTGGACTGGAAACTTCACTCGTGAAGACCTCATTGCCTGGCGTGAACGAGAATTCGGAAATCGCAGCTTTATCGTACCAAAAAATCTCCTCCACATCATCAGCGGGAACACCCCTCACGCAGCTTTCCAATCACTTCTCGCAGGCCTCGTCCTCGGTGCTAAAAATCGAATCAAACTCCCCTCCATAGGCTTACCCGAATTTGAAAATCACCTCCCAAAAACGCTTCTCTCATACATAGAGATATCGCGCACTCTCTCCCCTGAGTGGATCACCGAAGCTGATGGCATCACCGTCTATGGTAGTGACGCCACCATCGCACATTTCCGATCCATCGCAGCTCTGGAAATCCCATTCGTAGGCCACGGGCATCGCCTCGGCGTCGCCCTCATCAATGAAGCCAATGAGGAAGCCGCAAAACGGGCTGCAAAAGATATTGCCGACTTTGATCAACACGGCTGCCTCTCGCTCCAGACCATTTATTTAGACGACCCACAAGCATTCGCCCCATTACTCGCGAATGCTCTCGAAGCCCTCCCCCCTCGTAAAAAACTGAGCCTTTCCGAGGCGGGAGCAATTTCGAATCTCACCCAAGAAATCACCTACCTCGCCGCTCAAGAGCCAGAAAACTACGCTCTCTGGGCTCACGAAGATTACCTTATCATCTACGACGGAACTCCAGCGCTCAGTCTCTCCCCAGGAAATCGAGTCGTCTTCCTGAAACCGCACTCCACCTTCAAGAGCCACCGCCAGCTCTCAGGTATCGGACTTCATCCCTATGAAGAACGGGACGACCTCCCATCCCCTCGCATTTTCCCCCTCGGGCAAGCGCAACACCCGCCCTTCGCCTGGCACCACGATGGACTCCCCCCACTCGCCTCACTCGTACGATTCCAGGAACGACACCAAAATATTCTCAATCCACTCAGGACAACGCCTACCTAATCAACCCTTTGATCTTCACTCTCTCATTTAAGAAGGCTCCAGTGGTGAGAGGAGGTTCTCAAGCATTTCAGTATCAAGCTGCAGCTTGTTTGTCTTCTCGCTCAGAAGGGCTTCGACGAGCTTTGATTTCCTGGCTTGGAGTTCTAGAATACGTTCTTCGATCGAACCTTCGGTGATGAGCTTATGTACGAAGACGGGATTTTTTTGGCCGATGCGATGTGCTCGGTCGGTTGCCTGATTCTCAGCGGCGGGGTTCCACCAGGGGTCGTAGTGGATCACGGTATCGGCGGCTGTGAGGTTAAGGCCTGTCCCACCTGCTTTGAGGGAAATGAGGAAAACGGGGATTTCGCCGGCTTGGAATTTTTCGACCGGGGTTTTGCGATCACGGGTGGCTCCGGTGATTTTGACATACTTGATCTTCCTCTTTTTGAGGTGTGCCTCGATGAGGCCAAGCATGGTGGTGAATTGAGAAAAGAGCAGGATGCGGCGGCCTTCTTCAATGAGGGTGTCAAGAAGCTCGACGAGGAAGTCTAGTTTCGCTGAATCTTTGGCCTTTTTCGCGATATCAGTCTTGATGAGCTGTGGATGACAACAGATCTGGCGAAGCTTCAGGAGGGCATCAAGTACGATAATCTGTGAACGTGCGAGCCCTTTCGCCTCGATGGCGGAGCGGACTTTTTTATCCATGGCCACGCGGACGCTTTCGTAAAGGTCCTGCTGCGCTTTATTAAGAGGGATGCGGTGGATGATTTCGGTCTTGGCAGGAAGTTCTTTGACTACTTGATCTTTGGTCCGGCGGAGAATGAGAGAGCCAACCTTATTATTCAGCGAACGCTGGGCATCTTCATTCTGATGGCGTTCAATCGGAGAACGAAAGTGGGCATTAAAGTCAGTCTGATTTCCAAGAAGACCTGGCATGAGGAAACGGCTGAGGGACCAAAGTTCACCGAGGTGATTCTCCATGGGCGTGCCTGAAAGGCAGAGGCGATGTTTGGCATCGAGCTGACAGGCAGCGACGGCGACTTTCGCCTTAGGGTTCTTGATGTAGTGAGCTTCATCAAGGATGACGAGATGGTAGGAGTGCGTTTGATGCTCTTCAGAGTCGCGCTGGAGAAGGGCGTAGGAGGTGATGACGAGGTGATGCTTATCGATCTTTTTAAAGTTCTCTTTTCGGTCTGCACCATGAAGGACGAGGACTTTTAAGCTGGGTGCGAATTTTTCTGCTTCGGCAGCCCAGTTCGGGACTACGCTGGTGGGGGCAACGACGAGCGTGGGCTTTCCGTCGTTTCGCTTTTTTTCAATCTCGGCGGTGAGGTGAGTGAGAGTCTGGAGAGTTTTTCCCAGCCCCATGTCATCAGCGAGAATCCCATGGAGATGATGACGGGCGAGAAACTGTAGCCACTGGAAACCATCCTTCTGATAATCGCGGAGGTCGGCTTTAATTTTCTTAGGAAGGGGAACGGGTTTGTGCGGTTCCTTTTTTGCGAGCTGTTCACCAAGTGCGCGAAGGTCTGCGACGGTGCCGGAATCATCGAGGGCGAGCTCTTGAGCAATCTTAGCAGCCTCAAGACGATGAAGGCCATCATCGGGGCGGTTAAAGAGATCACGAACGGAGCGGACGATGCGGAAGAAACGCTTCGCGGGAAGTTCGAAAAATTCGCGCCCCATTTCATCGGCAACGAGAATGCGCTCATCTTCCTTCAGCTGATCATCCTCGGGGATAGGGACCTCACTGGAAAGAACCTGTGCAATGAGATTCATGAGGCTAATGCGCTGCCCCTCACTGTTAACGACGCCGGTATCGAACTGAAACCAGTCGATTCCCTTTTCCTCATCGCTGGAGAAATCTGTAAAGAGCTCCTCAGCACGGGTGAGGCTGATATCAAAGGAGTCTGTCTCAATAATTTCCCAACCTTCTTCCCGAAGCTTAGGGAAGGTCTGACTGAGATGACCGGCCCAAGCGAGCCCCCAATCTTCGGGGTGCGAATGCGGGCCGAAGCAATTACGAGCTGAAGCATTCACTTGATCTTGCTCAAAGAGATCGATGAGTGGAGAAAGGCTCTCTTTTTTGAGCTGCTTCAAGGCTTTTTTTTCTACCTTGAGATCGCGAGGAATGACTAGGACATGGTCCCCCTGCGCGATACGAGCCTCCTCTTTGGACTCGCTGCTATAGGGAAGGTCATGCGAATCATAGCGGAAACTCAGGGTAGCTACAGGAAGCTCTGGAGCTGAAGTGCGGACAAAACCGCCGAAGGTTTCCTGGCGTAGAAATGCGAGCGCCTGAGTACGAGACATGCTGAGTACAGGCTGGCAGCTATCGTACTTGAGAATCTTTTCCTCCAGCTGGACAGGCCGAGGAATGGCTCTGGGCAGGTGGGTGCCTTCCATAGCAGCGGTAAGCTCCGCAGCCTGATCTGCGGAGACGCGCGGCCCACTAGCCCAGAGACGGAGAAGAGAGAGAGTCTGGCCTGGAGCAAGAGCAACGGGGCCCACTTGATGACTCTCGGCATCGAGGTAGTAGGGGCCGTTGATTTCCAGAAGTTGTGTCGACTTTGAAGGAAGGCCAATGACCGGTTTGCAGGAACCATCTTCGTCCACCTCCCATTGAGGGCTCAACTCGATGCTGGGACCTTCGGTAAGGAAGGGTGGGATTTGATAGCTGTTTGCGGCATGAAATTCATCGTAGAGAAATAGCCGTTCTGTCTCGAGTAGTCTTGGCAGAAGATCACTGGCAACAGGGCCACTCAGGGTGCGAATATCTTCCCAGTGGTATTCACTGCCGGGAGCCTTGGGGAGGCGCTGCTGAAAGGCGATGACAAACTCTTCATCACCTTCTTGAAAATACGCTGGCGTGGATCTGCGGATATTCGGAGTGAACGAGCGATTTTCGATCTTAGGAGAGCGATTTGCAGGATGGGTAATTTTTCCGAAATTAACTTCAAGAAGACCATCTGCCCGAGGCTTGACGAGGTAAATTAACGAGGAAGTACGACGCTTCTTTTTTGCTGACTTTTTCTTAGCCGGCGATGAGGTAAGCTCTTTACTGAGTGCCTCTAGCCAAGACTTTTGCTGCTCTCCGGAGTCAGGAGCGATCTGGTGTTGCTGAATAGTCTCACGTAATTTATAAACGAAGTCAGCGACGTGTTTACAGTCACTCCCGATGGGGCAGGTACAGTCTCCCCAGAAGACCCATCCCATCCCATCCTTCTTACCGATAAGTCCGACTTGATATGGGGCCGAGCGAGTTCCCTGGACTTTGGCACGGCCAACAAAGTTTGTGCTACTACCTACGAAATGGCTAATGCCGATGACCTTCCCACTTTTTGAGAGATGCTCACCACGAGAAAGATACTGGGGCGGGAAGTCCCACTCCCAGGCATCACTCTGAAGAAAATCACAAACGGAGGGGAGACTAAGAAGGGTGTCTTGCCAGGTCATTTTTTACGGAAGTGGATGAGGGCGTGATTGATGGAAGGCGGAACGGACTTCTAAAAGCACTTCTCCTGCCATGAGGGGTGATGGTTTTTCGGGAAGAGCGGTGTGCTCGTAGGCGGCGGTCATCTCCTGATGCTTTTCCTCAGCCATTTTTATAAGATCATCGTACTGGTAAGAGCCAAATTTCACTTCCTTGAGCCATTCTGCATTAGGCCGAGGAAGGGTAATCTTTCCTTCAAGAGCAATCTCAGTGGCCTGCTCAAGAAGGCGTAGCGTATGCATGAGGTTTTTCGCGTCGTAACCTTTGCCATGCTGAGCGTTTGTGCGATAGCGGTCTTCATTTCTGAGCGCGACCCATTGCCAGTATTCGCGATGAGCTCGGCAATGAGCCTTAAAGGCATCTTGATGGCAGGCTAACCAAGCGATGGGCTCAGCTTCTCGAGGAACTGAAGAACACACGACAGAGGCTTCATCTTTCGGCGAAAAAATCCCCCGCCCTGCTGGTAAATGGAAAAGGGCATAGGTGCCTGGGGCGTGATTCACGGCGACGAGGGCGAGCTCATTCTCAGCAAACTGATTTTGAGCGAGCCAGTCGGTGAAAAGGACAGAGCCCTGACCTTGGAGAACGTAACAAAAGTCGCGTAGGTGACGCCGTTGCTCGGGCTCGGGATTAACCATCTTTTTGTTAAGGCCACGTGCTTTACGGATCTGGCCCATGGCATAATTCCCAAAAGTTTGCTGGCAGAGCTTCGAGAGAAATGCTTCCGGCCGGATGAGATCAAAGACAGGATGGCGGTGACGAAGACAGTTCTCAGGGGTGAAGAGGAGTTCGACGATATTGGGATTATTCGCGAGGAGGAGGCTGATGAAGCGCCCGATTTCGTAGTAAACTTCATCACTCTTTTCATCGCTAACTTGCTCAATCCTTTCGAGGCCGAGAAGGAAGGCTTCAGGGGCGACGAAGATGCCACGCAGGTCGGTATCTGACCGGGCATGGTCAGTGCCAAAGGACCGACTGCCACTGATGGCTTCAAAGAGGAGAAGGTCAGGCTGGCGAACGCGCTCGAGGGTAAAGTCTTGCGAAGTCATCATGGCCAAAGAGTCCAGCGATGGAGAAGGGCGTTCAAGGCATCGAGAGGAGATGGACGTGGCGAGAGGCTCGCACAGGCTTCGACAATGTTGACCTGCGAGTTTTCGAGATATTGATCAATGATTGGGAGGCGCCCGGGAGAATCCTTTTCACCAGCGGTTTCTTTCCAAGAAAGGAGATCATCTACGACAGCTCTCTCAGGAGAATCAAGAAGAGAAAGAAGCTCACTAAATACGACGGGAGCGTAGCGGCCAGTCTTTAAAACATAGTGCGCTGCGAGGCTGGCCCGCAGTCCGTAGAGATACGATTTCCCAGTCGGCTTGTTTTTGGAGAGGCCTGTTTTTAAGACTTTCTGAGCCATGCCGCGATAGTGATTTGCGAGCGTGACAGGAGAGAGACTTTCCTGTGCAAGGGCTCTGATCTCACTCAGAAATGCTTCATTCGCTCGGTAAATGATGGGCGAGTGAAGCCACTCTAAGAGGGCACCATTCGAGCTTGTTAAAAGTGAAAGCGCCTTTCGGAGTTCCCAGCCACCGGGATCTAGATCGTCCTTGATGGGGATCTCGATAGTATCTGAGACGCTGGTGATCTGGTAGACGTCCTTGATCGGCCTACGGTAAATAAACCGGATGTCGTAATCCGAGTCCGGCGAGGCAAATCCCCAGGCCCGACTGCCAGACTCGCAGGCATAGAGAATGTCTATGCCGTGGTGAGTCTCGCAGTCTGATAGAAGCTGCTGGATCTTTTCCAACATCGGGATTTACCTTAACTGTAGATTTTAGTTCGCCACGATATTCACAAGCTTTCCAGGAATGACGATGACCTTGCGGACTGTTTTCCCATCAGTATGAGTGGTGACATTCGAGTCTGCGAGAGCGACCTTTTCGAGATCTTCCTTCGAGATATCTGCCGCGACTTGAAGCTTCGCACGAAGCTTTCCATTAACCTGAACGACGATTTGAATTTCAGATTCGACGAGAAGGCTTTCATCAAGGACAGGCCAGCTTTGCTCACTGAGGAGTTCGCTTTCACCGAGAGCAGAGTTAATTTCCTCGGTGAGGTGCGGTGCAAAAGGATTGAGAAGCTTGAGGAAAATAAGGAAAAGATCCTGCGGGATATTCTGAGCCGCGGTGTATGCATTGGTGCACTCCATCATGGAAGAGATGGCAGTATTGAAACGCAAAGACTCGATCGCTTCCTGGACTTTCTTGATGGTTTGGTGAGTGATCTTAGCGAGCTCTTGGTTTTCTTCCTGAGAGATTTTTCCACTGAGTTCCCACTGGCTTTCCTGATTTTCAGTAAATGCCAAGCGCCAGACTTTCGCGAGGAAACGATGCACCCCTTCGACACCTTTCATCTGCCACGGTTTCACCTGCTCGAGTGGACCCATGAACATTTCGTAGAGACGGAGAGAATCTGCGCCATAGCTATCGACGACGTCATCCGGGTTAACAACATTTCCGAAGCCCTTAGACATTTTTCGATTAAGCTCTTCCAAACGTAAATCAGTGCCTTTTTGGTAATAATCTTTTCCTCTTTGCTCTACTTGAGCTGTCTCAATTTTAACAGGAAAGTATTCCTCACCAGATTTTCTTTCGGTGAATTGGATTATATTACCGCTGCTATCTTTATAGAGGAAGTATTCAGCAGTTCCAAGAATGAGCCCCTGATTAATGAGCTTTTTAAACGGCTCCTTCGAGTCCAGGTGACCTAGATCGTGGAGAACCTTATGCCAGAAACGTGCGTAGAGAAGGTGGAGTACGGCGTGCTCCGTACCACCAACGTAAAGATCCACAAAAGCATCTTCCCCTCCCCAATATTGTTCCGCTTCCTTTGAAATGAAGCGGTCGGCATTTTGGGGATCGCAATACCGCATGTAATACCAGCATGAGCCAGCCCACTGAGGCATGGTATTAGTCTCGCGAGTGTATTGCTCACTGTAGTCGATCCAATCCGTCGCCTTCACTAGCGGGCCGCGTGGATCACCAGTCGGTTTAAAATCTTCCATCTCCGGCTGAAGGAGCGGGAGTTCACAGTCTGGGACTGGAGCATGTGCACCCGTTTCCTTATCCCAGAGAAGAGGGAAAGGTTCTCCCCAGTAACGCTGGCGAGAGAAGAGCCAATCGCGGAGCTTATAGTTGATCTGCCGAGAGCCTTTCTCATGCTTTTCTAGCCAGTCGATCATTTCAGCCTTCGCCTTTGCGGTAGAAAGACCATCAAGGAAGCCGGAATTTACCGCAGTTCCAGGATTGGTATAGCCCTGCCAGTCAGCATCACCTTTTGGCTGCACCACCTGGAGAATAGGCAGGTCAAATTTCTGAGCGAATTCGAAATCACGCTCATCATGTCCCGGCACAGCCATAATGGCACCAGTGCCGTAGCCCATCATAACGTAGTCCGCGATCCAGACGGGGATCTCTTCACCATTGACGGGGTTTATCGCCATCGCTCCGGTGAAAACACCGCTCTTGTCTTTATTCAGATCCCCACGCTCGAGGTCTGATTTACTGGCACAAGCATCGATGTAAGAATCGACGGCAGCTTTCTGCTCGCTACTTGTAATTTCGGCAACAAGAGGATGCTCTGGAGCAAGCACCATGTAGGTGGCTCCGAAGAGTGTGTCCGGACGGGTCGTGAAAACAGTGATCTCATTTCCCTGCACATCAAACTTCACCTCGGCCCCTTCTGAACGGCCGATCCAGTTTCTCTGAAGAGCCTTGATGGACTCAGGCCAGTCGAGCGGCTCGAGTTCGTCGATGAGGCGCTGGGCGTATTTCGTAATGCGTAGCATCCACTGACGAAGCGGACGGCGCTCGACGGTGTGTCCTTTCGCTTTCCATTCCTCGACTTCTTCGTTTGCTAAGACGGTGCCAAGGTCAGGGGACCAGTTGACGGGGGCTTCATTAATAAAGGCGAGACGCTGGGCATCGATCTCCTCACGACTGAGACCCTTCTCTTCTAGTTCACTGATGGGTTTGGCTTTCTGATCTGACTCACAGTAATAGGAATTGTAGAGCTGAAGAAAAATCCACTGAGTCCAGCGGACATAGCCAGGATCCGTAGTATTCACCTCACGGTCCCAATCGTAAGCAAAGCCGAGACGCTGAAGCTGAGCTCGGAAATTGTTGATGTTAGCCTCTGTCGTAATGCGGGGGTGCTGGCCCGTTTTAATGGCGTACTGTTCTGCAGGGAGTCCGAAGGCATCCCAGCCCATCGGATGCAGAACATTAAACCCATTCATACGCTTATAGCGGCCTACGATGTCGGTCGCAGTGTATCCTTCTGGATGGCCCACATGGAGACCTGCTCCTGAGGGATAAGGGAACATATCGAGAATAAAATACTTCGGCTTCGAGGCATCAAAATCTGTGTCTCCTGGCCCAGCAGTCCGATAGGTCTGCTGCGCAGCCCAGTGGGACTGCCATTTGGGCTCAAATTGATCAAAGGGATAAGGTTTCCGTTTCTCTGACATGGTCTTGGCGCGAGGGAAACCGCGCGGACCACGAATGGCACGCAAAAAATGAACTGAAAGAGTGAGATGCGCTTTTTAATTAAGTATCTTTAAGAATTATTTTACCCCTAACAGAAAAAAAATTAGACCGTCGAGTGATCGTGACACGGGAAGGTAAGGGGCATTTATCTGAGTCAAGCCATGGTTTAGAAAACCTTTGAAAGAAAGGAAAACCCCATATTTTCCAAGCTTGGATTTCAACTTCAGCTTCATGGGAAAAACAGATCTAAAGACCTCCTAGCCATTCAGCCAGAAGTCAATCGCTTGACGAAAAAGACATTCCACCAATAGTTGTTATCACAACAACTCACATAAGCATGACATCATATCATAACGCACCAGCTAGTTTCACAACTCTAGCTGAAATTTCAAAACAGGGCGGCAAGCCCCTTTATCGGCAAGCCTATATTAGCAATCTCAACAGTGCTTTAACGGTAGAAGAGCTCGAAATATTAGAAAAAATTTCGACAGAACGCAGCAAACGCTTCGGAATACGAAATCTCCTCGTCATTGTAGACGATCAGGTGATCCAAATTATGGAGGGCCCAGAGAGAACGGTTCGCCGGATGATGAAACGCATTATGAAGGATGTGGTTTACCATCACGGGGCAAATCTTTTCTGTTGTGAAAGCATTTCAACACCAGCTCTTAGAGGACCAAACGTGATGGTCAAAAGAACCTACAATGCTCCAGAGGATGTTCAGAACGAACTGCGCTCGTATGTTAGAGAATTCTTTCTCTGCCAAACTCCATGTTCACTCGAGCCAGCCACCATCGGCTTTTTAAATAGCCTTGCCACTTACACATTCGATCGTGAACTGGATGCTAAGGCAGATAATCATTACTTCAAGACAGCCTCGTAAATCAGCGGCTTAAGGGCGTGCTCTAGATTCCAATTGTAAGGAAGAGTCTGCTCCATCGTCACCACTACAAGCTCATGCTTTGGTGAGATCCAATAGTGGGTACTTGCCAGTCCTCCCCAGCCATATTCCCCAACGGTTGCATCCGAATCCCACCGTTGATCATCAGCAAAGCGGACGCAAAACCCCAGACCAAATCCTGTCCCATGGCGCTCTTCCTTCCCAAAGGATATACACGAAATCGATCTTGGGAGCTGATTCGTGCGCATGAGATCTACTGAATCCTCGCGCAAATAACGCTGCCCCTGGAATTCACCTCCATTTGCTATCATTTGGAGAAAGCGGGCATAATCTGTAATCGTCGAAACCAAACCAGTACCTCCTCCTTTAAAGGGACGATTCTTTAAGAAAGGACTCTCACCAGCCTTTGCAACAAGTTTTCCTTTTCTACCTTGATAGATTTGGGCGAAGCGTGCCACTTGATCCGGGCGAACTTGATAAGAAGTCTCCTTCATCTTCAGCGGCTGTATAAGACGCTCCTGCATGAGCTGCTCAAAGGGTTTCTGAGCCACCTTCGATAAAAGAGCAGCCAAGAGGTCACTGCTTAAACCATAACGCCAGACGACACCTGGTTGATCCAAAAGAGGGAAAGGCGCTAGTTTCACTGGCAGCTCCGCCAGCGGAAGACTCCGATCCATGACCCCTCCTGCCTGATATTTTTTCGTCATCTCTCCTGCACCCCAAGGAGTGGCAAAACCGGAGGTATGACGCAAAAGGTCTCGAACGGTAGGAATGCGACGAGCAGCGCCTCCAGAGAAGACCGTAAGGTTTGTAAACCCATCGAGATGGAGGTTGATCGGATCATCTAAGCTCATCCTCCCCTCCTCACAAAGCATGAGAGCCAAGGCTGAAGTCATCGCCTTCGTCATAGAATAGATCCGAAAGACGGTATCGGCCTGCATCGGCAGCCCCTCTTCTCGATCTCGAAATCCGAATGCTTTTTGATAGGCAATTTCTCCCCGCCGAAGAACGAGAACTGAACCCCCTACTAGCTTCTCCTCCGCAATCATCGACTCTACTGCTGGAGCTATTTTCTCCAAAACCTTAGCGGAAAGGCCGAGATCCGCAGGCGATGACACAGGCAAAGGCTGAGCTCCCAGGAGAGATGCTAATCCTAGAGTAAGCGAATGATAAAACCACTGCACAAGATATTTAACGCAAACTCACTCGAAAACATTACACGTAAATCAGCGCTCTTCTAGCGATCCCCGTACAAAAACAGACCCTGAGGCATCGCCTCAAGGCCTGTTTCACACACATACACTGAATTTCTATTCAGAAAGTAATTAAAGTTTAGAAGCCCCACTGTGGTAGCACCGAAAAACCACAGTGGGACTAGGGTCTCCCCCCCTATTCAGGGGGTGAATTTGTAAAATTTTAGAAGGTATAACACGAATCGTGGAGCTATTGATTTGATAGTGCCGTATCAGCTTACTATCTATTAAACGTCCCAGAACTGTGTTTTTTTCATTTTTTTTTATTTTTCTTCGAAAGAGCTTATTTTGAAGCGTTTCCCGCATTCGTTGGTTGGTATTTATACTAAAAACCGGAAAAAGCTTAGCTTATAATTTGAAATTATATCGAAAATGGACTTTCGGTTAGGTATGTAATCGCTTATGCGAGCTCGATTGATCGTTGCAACAAGAAACCTTCATAAGGTAGATGAAATTCGCTCAATGCTTCCCAACTATGAAGTATGTGACTTATCAGCTATCAATAACCCACCAGAAGTTGCAGAAACAGGTGAAACGTTTCTGCAAAATTCCACTTTAAAAGCACTCGCTATTAGCCGACTCACGCCCGAGCTCGTTCTAGCGGATGATTCTGGTTTAGAAGTCGACTCACTCGATGGAGCTCCGGGAGTTTACTCAGCACGCTACGGCGGCGAGGAAGGCAATGATGCCCTCAATAATGAAAAACTTCTCAAAGAACTTCAGGGAATAGAAAACCGGACGGCGAGATTTCGCTGTGTTCTCGTACTAGCACAGCATGGAAAGGCACTTGCTGATTTTTCGGGTGCAGTGGAGGGAAATATTCTGGAAGCGCCTTCTGGCGTGGGTGGCTTTGGCTACGATCCTCTCTTCGCTCCAGAAGGATACCAGGAGAGCTTTGCGGAGCTTGGTGAAAATATCAAAAATTCCATGAGCCATCGGGCAAAATCCTTAGAAAAACTAACTTCTTGGATGAGTGAATTTTTAAAATAACTTGATTTTTAATTTTTCACCCCCAGAATTTAAAAAATATTTTCTGAGGTGACTGTTCATTTATTCCGCTTTCTCTGCTGTACCGCAATCACCTGGCTCAGCCTCAGTAGCTGTGGAGTGGACTCACGCTGGGGCGCGCCCAGCAGCAGCCAAGGTGAGAAGCTAGCTTTGCAGCATCGCCAAAGGATATTGATCACGCCACAGCCGAAACAGCTAGAACCTGTGCTTTACCGAGCTCAACCTGCTGTCGCGGCCACACCTGCCCCCCTACCTTTCAATTATCAGCAGCCTCTTTTACCCGCCCCACAGGTGGCTCCCATTTCCGCCCCTACCCCGATTCAGAGGACCAACCACCTTCCTCAGTATCCGGCATCACAGCCAATGAGGCTCCCCCTAACTCAGTCAGGGGTCCGTCTCGTTGGGAAAAAAGCCATCGCTCCAGCTCATGCTCCAGCAGTAGTTCATCGTGCCGTGGCAGCGGGAAACCACCTTCAGAATAAGCCATACCGCTTTGGAGGTGGACACGCGATCCTGAATGATACGGGCTATGACTGTTCCGGTACTGTAAGCTATGTCTTACGAGAAGCGGGCCTGATGAAAGGACAAATGCCTTCACGTGGATTCTTGAACTATGGCGAAGCTGGAACAGGAAATTGGATCACAGTCTGGGCTAAAGACGGACACGTTTTCATGACGATCGGCGGACTCCGCCTGGATACAGGAGGAAATGGCGGAGGCGATGGTCCAAGGTGGCGCACAAAAACGCGTAAGAAATCTGGCTTCACACCTCGCCACCCGCACGGACTCTAACAACGGGGTCTAGACTGGGCGGCAGAGCACAAAGGGGGAAACCACAAGAGCCTCGAAGCCTGTTTGATCCCCCTCTTCGCTCCACTGAGCCGCATGGAGAGCTTCGATTTTCACGAGATCCCCCTTCTTCATCCAGCCCTCTACCACTGGTTTGTCATCCTGAGTAATGGCTGCTCCTACAACTTCCAGCGAGAGAGAAGAATCTACGAAAAAGAGGACCCCTGATTCGTAATGTGGCTTTAAGTAGCTCCAGTCTACCTCTCCGGTATATTTACTGAGCTTTTCCTCCATGCTGGAGTCATCCCCTCCCAGCATTCCGTAGTTCATTTCCTCACTCATGGGTGGATCTCTAAAGAGTGAGCGCCTTTTTTCAAGACTCCGTCGTTAAGAATACGACAGCGCAAGCCCCCCCGCCCTTTTAAAAAATCCTCTACCCCCGGAGCACACGCCTCATCCATCCAATAACAAGGTTTCGCCTCTTCAGAACCAGAAAAACGAATTCCACCGAGAGAAAACTCCCTTCCAATAAGTGCATTAAGATCAAGTCCTTCCACCACGACATTTCGCCGAAAGTGCGAAGCTGGCAACTCAGGCAGAGAAAACTCCTCTTTTACCGCTTCCCAAACCGCAGCCTCAAAAAATGTGATCTGCCCTTTATAATCCTCTTTATAGTCGAAAAAGCGATCTCCTACGATTCCCTTACCCGCCACGAGATCAAAGGAATCGACATCCCGAATCTCGTAATTTTTCCTCCCTTTCCCGTGCTGACCGAAAAAATCGTGCCCTGAAGAGAGGTAAAGATGCATCAGCTCTGCCTTCATATGGGCGGAGACTACCGCAGCCCGCCGCTTCCCGCCACTTGGAACTTGCCAGACCCGCCCTAGCAAACCACCGTCACCACGTGTTTACTCCACGCTGGAAAAAAGAAGCTCAGCTTTGGCTTAAGGGCTCCAAGAAATTTCTCCACTACAAGCGCGATCTTTTAGAACTAGATCGTATCGATGAGATCGAGTCCCGTCGTGACGATTTGAAGAAAGCGATTAAGGCGAAGGATCTGGATGCGGTCAAAGAGGCCTCGAAGCAGCTTCACAATACCTGTGATCGCTCCTTAAAGCATTATAAGCAGCCAGAGTGGCTCGAGGAAAATATCGAGGTCTTCTGGGTCGCCATCGTCGTTGCACTCGGGATCCGGGCCTACTTTCTTCAGCCCTTCCGCATCCCTACCGGCTCCATGCAACCTTCCCTAAACGGTATCATTATGGAATCTGCCGACGACCCAAACTGGGAAAAACCGTGGTTTGGTAAACGGATCTTTGACTACGCCTTCAGCGGAAAGAGCTACACAGACATCGTCGCTGAGGAAGATCTGAACATCGCCCACATTAAGGACTCCACTTGGTTCCTCTTTTCAAAAAGCACGATCACTTTTACGAACGGGAAGACGATCTCGATCTCTGCCCCTGAAAATGCCACCCGGTCAATCCCAAGTATTGCTCAAGCTTATCGACCGACAGCTCGCGGACTCAAACCTCGCCAAGATAGAGTCCATTTCAAAAAAGGTGACCCAATCTTTCGTGGCACTAGAACTACCGGTGATCTCGTTCTCGTCAATAAGTTCGCCTATCACTTCCGTAAACCAAAACGTGGCGAATCTTTCGTCTTTGATACCCTCGGTATTCAGACCCAAAAGCCATATCCCTTCGGAGCAAAAAACTCAGAAGAGCGTTACCAAAAATCTCTCGAACACCTGAAAGATCAATCCGGCGGAACCCACTTTATCAAGCGACTCGCAGCTGTCCCCGGCGACACCATCCAGATTAAATCCCCTCAAATCCTCCTTAATGGCGAGATCGCTAAGGAAGAAACTTTCCAGCGTGTTTCATCTCTGGAAAATGACTATCCCGGCTACACCAATACTCAGGGCCCTTTTATCAATTCTAAGTTTTCCTATACCCTAGAGACAAAAGAGGATCCGAACCACAATCAGTATTTCGCACTCGGTGATAATTCACCGAACAGCCTCGATTCCAGATCATGGGGACCAGTGAGACAGTATAACCTCGTCGGCCCCGCCCTCTTTGCCCTTTGGCCCTTCGGCAGTGGCCATTGGGGATTCATTAAATAAGCATGAGCGCTCCCACCTCGGCTGAAATCACGAGTAAGGCAAAGTCGAACCTCGCCTTCGCCCTGCGCTGTGTCCCGCCTGGGCGTCGCGAACACCTCATCAGCTTCTACGCATACTGCCGGGTTATCGATGACCTTGCTGATGATCTCGAGCTACCACTTGCAGAAAAGAAAAAGGGTCTCGCAGCCTGGAAGGAAGTATTCACTTCCGGGCCAAATCCCGAACTTGAGTTACCAGAACTTCAGCGAGAAATTCTCGAGGTTCGAGATCGTTATGACATTCCGACCGAGTATTTCACTAATGTCATCGAAGGCTGCCAGATGGACCTCACTCCTCAGCGCTTTGGTACCTGGGATGACCTACAGGAATACACCTATCGAGTCGCTTCCTCTGTAGGCCTGGTCTGCCTCCCTCTCTTCGGAGCAGATCCCGCACGCTGTAAAGAATACGCCATCACCCTAGGCCACGCTCTTCAGCTGACCAATATTCTTCGAGATGTGCTAGAGGATTTAGAAAATGGGGTCCGTATTTATCTCCCTCTCCATGACTTAGGCCGGTTCACCTATACCGAGCGCGATCTCATCGGCAGAACCTACGATGATCGCTTCCTCGCCTTCATGCACTATCAAGCAGAGCGTGCGGAATCTCTCTACACGAAAGCAAGCGAGCTTCTCCCGCCAGAGGATCATAAAGCGCTCCTGGCACCTCGGATCATGCACCGTGTCTACCACACCGTGCTTCAGAAGATGAAAGCGGACCGATTCCGTGTTTTTGAAAAACGCTACCGCCTTTCTAAGCTTCAGAAGCTAGCGATTCTAGCTAAAGAATCACTGAAATAAGCGGTGACAGAGAGGAGACATTCCCTTCGTCTTCTTGATACGAATATTTCGAAAACGGACTTCTGATCCCGCCGACTGAAACTGGATCTGTCCCTTTGTTAAGGGGCGCCAGAGATCGGACTTTAAGACCTCTGCTTTACGGATAACGATGACCACTTTTCCATTCAGTAAGTGAACGGCCTGATCTTCATGAGCGATAATTTCTACCCGATTCCAGTCCTTCTGTCTTTCAGGATCACGCCCGCGCAATGCTCTGATTTTAGGAATTTTAAGAACGCGCCAAGTAGCAGACTTACGATAGCGATAGAGACCTGGCTGAGAAGTATCTGCTAGAGGAGCCTCTGCCTTTACCGCACCAAGGACAAAAAAATCCCCCATACTTCCCTCCTCAAGCTGATATTCAAGACCCTGCTTCCAGGTCTTCCAAGTTCCACCAAACTTCCCCGTGCTGTGATAGATAACTCCGCTATCACTCTTGTGATTCAGCTTTGGAGGCCATCGTTTCGAACCCCACTTCACCTCCATCTTCAGGTGAAAACTCGAGTATTCTTCCAGCGTCGCCAAGCTTCCAAAAGTC
>CALGMJ010000252.1 GCA_937958875.1 uncultured Verrucomicrobiales bacterium
AAAATGCCTCACCTCCTACAGGTGAGGCATTTTTTTTGCTCTGCCTTGCCCCTGGCGCATTAAGCGTCTATGAACACGCCTGTCTCAATCCATGCTCCAGCCAAACAAACCTCTCGCCGACCTAACCGCCGACGCTAAAGCTCACCTTTTAGAAACCTTCAACGTTGAGGGCACCGTGGTTGCGGCAGCTCCAGGGCGGGTCAATCTAATCGGAGAACACATCGACTACTGCGATGGTTTTGTGCTCCCACTTGCGATCGAGCGCTATGTTGTCATCGCGGCACGGGCAAATGAGTCCAGCATCGCCCGTATCTCCACTGAGGGACAGGATCCGATCGAGATCGACCTCACCCAGAAGCAGGAAATTTCTGACATCAAATGGTCAAACTACCTTCGCGGAGTCATTCAGGGCTTTCTTGACCGGGGAGATCGCATCCCAGGTTTTGATGCCTATATCGTCTCTTCAGTGCCTCTAGGTGCAGGACTCTCTTCATCGGCAGCTCTAGAGTGCTGTTTTGCGACGCTTATTGAAGGCTTAGTCGACACCGTTCTACGCACTTCGGAGAAGGCTCTTCTCGCTCAGAAAGCTGAGCACGATTTCGCTGGGGTCCCATGCGGTATCATGGACCAGTTCGCATCTGCTTTTGGGAAGAAAGATCAGCTAATTCTCATCGATTGCCAAACAGGTGATCCAGAAATGGTCCCCTTCTCAGATCAAAGTCTCTCCATCATTGTCTCTAACACTTGTGTTTCCCATGATCTCTCAGATGGAGGCTATGCGACCCGACGAAAAGCGACCGAGGATGGCCTAGCAATCATTGGTAAGAAAAGCTGGCGCGATGTCACCATGGAGGAAGTGCTCGCAAAGAAAGAAGAACTAGGTGATGTGATCTTCCGCCGCTCCCGCCACGTCGTGAGCGAAATTCAGCGCACTCAGGATGCGGTGAAGGATTTCAAAGTGAACGATTTCTCTCAAATTGGAAAGCTCATGGCAGGCTCTCACGCGTCTCTACGAGATGACTTTGAGGTCTCTTGTGATGAGCTCGACCTCATGGTCAAGATCGCGACTGACATTGGCTTTGAAGGCGGAGTCCTCGGTGCTCGGATGACGGGTGGTGGCTTTGGAGGGTCCACGGTAACTCTCTGCCGCACTTCAGATGCAGAAGCCATTGCGAAGCAACTTCATGAGCAATATCTGGAAAAAACCGGAATTACCCCACTCATCTTCGCGACCCGACCTGCACAAGGAGCTCATCTGCTCTAAAAAATGGCTCCTTATAAAATCGAGCATTAAAATACTTTCAATCAGGACTTCAGCGGAAACGTTGAGGTCCTTTTTGTTGAATCAGCTTTTCCCTCGCTTGACCAAAAGGTGAAACAGGTCGATGGTCCATGCGGTGGGGAAAAGTGAACTTATTTTATTTCTAAGTCTCTGGGCCAGTTGGCTCCAGGCTGACCCGAATGGCACCCATATCCTAAAATTAACAGAGCAGGATAAGTTCCAGATTTCACTCCCTGCAACCGCAGATCACTATGCCATTCTGAGTCGCTCTCGGGATCTCCGCACTTGGAGACCGGTCGATCTCACTGAGCTGACTCAGGAGGAAAATTTTCTCACCGACTCAACACCTCGTTTCGAGCAGGCATATTATCAGTGGGAGCTGGTCCCAAACTCTCGCCCGCGAGATTCTGACAGGGACGGCCGGAATGATCTCGATGAGTTCCGGCTGTTTTCTCACGGCTGTCTCGCCCTCAATGCGGCACGCCCTATCTCACTAAGTGATGGCACAACTTTTCTGAGAGACCAAGCGCTCTTTGATCGACTAGCGAAGCGAGACAACTTTCCCGGCGCTCAGAATGTCAAGGAGGTCAAGTTTCTCATAACCGATATCACCGGTGAACCTGAGCTGTATTTCTTCGATGTGAGCCGCCATCAATTTCACGTCCGCTTTGCTACGAACGTGCTTGGCTTTTACCCCGGGCTATCAGCTTCTGTCCAGAATCAGATCTTCTCTCGCGAAACTTACTTTAGTGATGCAAATCGGAGGAACCTCGCCGGCTCGCTCGTCTCTCACGAGAACTATCTCCGCCCAGACGGAAAACGTGGGATTTATACCCTCGAGTTCTGGCCCACTGATCCAGTGCCATTTCAATACATCGAGCTGGCTTATGAGATGATCACTCGCTGCGCCCCCTTCATCGATCTCGTTGCCTATCATGCACCCAGCGAGACTCAGCGTCGAATCCAGAGTCAAGCGCAGGATCAGTTTGAGCAATCATTCATCAAAACGATCGAGACTGAGGAACTCTTTGGCCAGATCGACTTCCAGCCCATGCACCAGCGAGAGGCCTTTGGCCGCCTGAAGCTAGCCCAAAGCAACGGCACGCTTTCGGCACGGGATATCGTCATCTTCCCGGTGCTACCAAATGATCTTACCAAGATCGCAGGAATCATCACGGAAGTTCCACAAACCCCGCTTTCTCATGTAAATCTGAAAGCTCAGCAGAATGATACGCCCAATGCCTTCATTGCCAATGCGAGCACCCATCCTGACATCGCTCCATTTTTAGGAGAAAATGTGTTCTATCGGGTAAGTGCAGAGGGCTTTGAGATTCGAATCGCGACCCAGCAAGAAGTTGATGATTTTTTCGAGGCTAGCCGACCGAGTTCCAAAAGCTTTCCACCACGAAATCTCTCTATTCGCCAAATCCGCCCACTCTCCCGGATCAACTTCCTCGATAGCTCCGCCTTTGGAGGAAAAGCAAGCAATGTGGCGGAGCTAAAACGGCTTTTCCCAGGAGAAGCGCCGGATGGGTCAGCCATCCCCTTCTACTATTATGACGAGTTCATGAAGCACAATGGCCTCTACCAAGTCGCAGAAGCGATGCTGGCCGAACCACGCTTCCAGAATGATCCAGAATACCGTGAACAGCAGCTCGAAGATTTCCGGAGAGAGATCAAAAACGAAACCACCTTTCCATTATGGATGACTCAGGACTTACTAGCGCTGCAGAACTCCTTCCCAAGCGAGGTCACGCCTCGCCTTCGCTCCAGCGCAAATGCGGAAGATTCCGTCTCCTTCAATGGTGCCGGACTTTACGATTCCTTCACACATAAAGCAGATGAAGGATTCATCGGGAAGAGTGTGCGCCAAGTCTGGGCGAGCCTCTGGAATTATCGCGCATACGAGGAGCGCGAGTTTTATCGCATCGATCACCTAACATCTGCGATGGGAATTCTGGTGCACCCAAATGAGAAAAATGAGCAAGCGAATGGCGTCGCAGTCGCGCGAAATATTTTTGATCCCGTCTGGGAAGGATACTACTTCAATGTGCAGACAGGTGAAAATTTGGTCACCAATCCCGATGCGAACTCTATCCCTGAAGAATTTCTCGTGGCCGATCTTCTTGGAGAAGAACGTTATGAAATCCAGTATATCCGTTTTTCAAATCAACTTCCCGAAGATGAAACGGTCCTCACTAAGGAACAAATCCTCGACCTTGTAGGTAAGCTAGAAACGCTCAATCGCCGCTTCAAAAGCCTCTACCGAAGCAGCGATCCTAGATTTGCGATGGAAATCGAATTTAAGATCACGGAAGACGGGATCATTTCCATTAAACAAGCGCGTCCTTACGTTAACTAGCTTTAGCTACTCAACTTTGCCAAAGCCGCCTCGGCAGCCAGCGTCCCAGTCGCGAGACAACCCTGTAGAAGATATCCCCCGGTGGGTGCTTCCCAATCGATCATCTCACCCGCCACAAAGACTCCCGGTAGCGCCTTCAATTCTAGCTCCTGCAACGAGTCCCAGCTAACCCCACCCGCTGAAGAAATCGCTTCATCGAGTGGTCGAGCCTGTGTCAGCGGAAGCTGAAATCCCTTCACCACCTGAGCTAGTTCCGCCGCAGAATCGAAAGGTCCCGCATAATGATCAAGGAGGAGACAACTCACCTCATTCAATTTCCAGCGGATGCGCGCTTCTTTGAGAAAATTCCTCTTCGCTGACTCCATCTTCGCCACTAAACGCTCCTCAGTGAAGCTCGGCTTCAGATCCAGACTCACTCTCGGCTGTGGCATTTCGCGCAGTACCGCTCCGAGTTGATAGATTGGCCCTCCTTCTAATCCGTAGCGCGTCACCATCAGCTCCCCCATCGCCTCGATGCCATTTGCGGTCACCGTGACATTTTTAATCGGCTGCCCTTCAATCTTCGGAATCAGCATTTCTGGCCAAGCCACCTCCCAGCCAGAATTTGCAGAAGCAAGGGGTTTCACCTCGATTCCCTGACGCTGCAAAAGCGCTACCCAGTCACCGTCCGAGCCCGTCTGCGGCCAAGACCCTCCCCCAAGTGCCAAGATGATGGCATCGGCTTCGATCTTTTCACCATTTTCAAAAAGCGCGGCCCCGCTGGAAAGCTCCTGCAGCCGATGGTTCATCCGAAAATCTACGCCCTGAGCCCGAAGCCTCTCAATCCACCGCCGTAGCAAGGGCGCCCCTTTTAAAGACTTCGGAAAAACTCGCCCTGAACTCGCCTGAAAGGTCTCCACTCCCAGATCTGCGGCCCATTGAATGGTATCCTGATTATCGAATCGATCCAGCGCGCGCTCCCAAAATGACGTCGGAGCGCTGTATTTCCTGACAAATTTTTCCCTCTCCTGTCCGTGGGTCAAATTAAGCCCACTTTTCCCTGCAACTAAGAATTTGCGCCCCACTGAGCGCTTTTGATCACACAAAATCACCTGACATCCTGAAGATGAGGCGATTTCCGCTGCCCGCAATCCTGCCGGGCCTCCACCAATGACGAGAATCCTTCGCACGGGCGACATCATGCAGGCAGAGCCAGCCTAGAGGCGAGACGGAAAAACAGGCCAGAATTTTGTATTTTTGACACTTTCTTCAAAAAAAGCGTCACGATTTCCCTCTGTTTGTTAAGTATTAATAGATGGATCCTTCTAACGCAGAGTTTGCCCGCCAGTGGACTGCGACTTTCCCCAAAGTCTCAGCCTTCGTAGGGTCCATGGTTCATGATCGAAATGACCGAGATGATGTGCTGCAAGATTGCGCCGTTGCAGCGATGACCTCATTTGAACGCTACGACCCGGAGCGAGACTTCGCGGGATGGGCTATCGGAGTCGCTCGTAATCAAGTGCGCCTCTACATTCGCCGGAAATCAAAAGATCCCCTTCTCTTCGATGACGACGCTCTCGACTCCCTCGTCCAGGCTTTTGCACGGGTAAAAAAGGAAGAGTCTAAAAAGCTGACCCACCTCGACTACTGCATCGACCAACTGGAAGGACGTGCCCGCCAGCTCTGCGAATCACGTTACTCTCGCGATCTGAAACCCGCCCAGATTGGGAAACAGATAGGCATGTCTGCCAATGGCGTCTCAAAAGCCCTCCAACGCATCCGCGAGCAACTCCGCGAATGCATCGAACGTCAACCCTCTCAGTCCCGATGAACCGTCATCATCTTCATCTCATCAATGCCCAGCTCGACGGAGTGATCACTCCGAAAGAAGCTGCCGAACTCAATGAGCTCATCAAAGCTGATCCCGAGTTGGCAAATCACTATGCCGAGATTTCCATCCTCCACGATAGCCTTCGGGAAGGATTTCAGGTTGGCACCTTATCTGCTCGTCATCATGACACAGCCCCCACTCCAGAGAAAAAATCAGCCTCCTCACTAGCGCGCAAGATCCTTCCTTTCGTGCCCTGGACAGCAGCAGCGGCAGCCAGCATTGTCGCCTTTATCGGACCGTTTTCACCGTCGACAGCAAAGACAAACCACACACATACCACTACAGCACACACTCCAGCAGAACTTCACGACTCGGGCTTCGCCGTATTGACCCGAGTCGTGGAGCCTGCCTGGGGAAGCCAGAACAGTCCTACGCTGAGCGACTTCCTCACAGCTGGGAACTACTCCCTTTCCAGCGGGCTCGCACAGATCGAATTTCTCAGTGGAGTATCAGTCGTCATCGAGGGTGATGCTGAATTTGAAATTCTCTCCGCTGAGGAGATGAAACTCACCCGCGGTAAAATTCGTGCTCACGTTCCGCCACCGGCGATTGGCTTTCAAATCCATACTCCAAAAGGCACCGTCCTTGATCTCGGCACAGAATTTGCCATCGACCTTTCGGAAGATCAGTACGAGCTGCACGTTCTCGACGGTGAAGTCGAGTGGTATCCAAATGATGAGGCCCAGACTCTCCTCCAAGGGGGAGAAGCAATTCGCATCAAGGATGATTCTTCCGCAACGATTCCCTCTCAGCCAAGTCACTTTACCGGCCCTAACCAACTCGCCCATCAGCTCGGGAAATCCCAAAAACGTCGTTACCTAAATTGGCACCAGAGCTCTCTCGCCCTGCGTCAAGATCCTGCCCTGACAGCTTACTTCCCGATGGAAGACCTCGATCCATGGATTCGTGAGCTCAAACCAACGCAAAGCCACCTCGCCCATGGAGCGATCGTCGCCGCGGAAATTGTCCCCGGTCGTTGGCCTGGAAAATTTGGCCTCGATTTTTCACCGAATGGATCTCGTGTCCGACTCAATGTTCCGGGGGAATTTGATCAAATCACCTTTGCCACTTGGGCACGCATTGACTCCTTAGATCGTCAATTTAATGCCCTCTTCCTCACCGACCACTACGATACTGGTGAGCCACATTGGCAACTCCTGAGCAATGGCTCACTCTTTTTCTCCGTCTCTCTCGGCATCGAATCTGGACGCTTCCACCACATCCACGAATCACCCGTCGTCTGGACTCACGCTGATTCTCAGCAGTGGCTCCACCTCGTCACCACCTATGACTGCGCCACGCGAACAGCTACGCACTATCTCAATGGTGAGGAGATCAGCCGAACCCAAGCCCCCGAGGAAAAGGAAACTCCGATTCTGCGTCTTGGCGATGCTCAGATCGGGAATTGGGGACTCCCGACGGAAAATGACCCTGAGTTCGCCATCAGAAATCTCAACGGCTCACTCGATGAGTTTGCCATCTACTCCACCGCGCTCACACCTGCACAAATTAAAACTCTCTACCAATCAGGAAAACCATGAAGCAGCTTTTACCGTATCTATTCACTGCCGCCGTTGCGCATGCCGCGACGGATGCTGAGGTGCAAGCCACCCTGCACGCCCTTCCTATCATTAGCGAAAAATGCCTTTCTTGCCATGGTAAGGAAGACAAGATCAAAGGTGAGCTGAACCTCATGACTCGTGAGGGATTTCTAAAAGGTGGCGAAACAATCGACGACCTTCTAGTCCCAGGCGACCCCGAAAAATCATTCCTCATGACCACGATCAAGTGGGAAGATGAAGACTATGAAATGCCACCAAAGTCCAACGACCGCCTCAACCAAGAACAGATCGCTCACATTGAAACTTGGATTAAAAATGGAGCCGTTTGGCCAGATGATGAGACTCAAAAGCGTATCCGTGAGGAAGATGCCACCCAGCTTGTAAATGCGGAAGGAAAGTGGCTCGTCAAAACGTCCGGAGGTATGGATGACACTTGGACTTACCGCCGCTACTCTCCCGAAAACCTCTGGGCATTTCAGCCCCTCACTCATCCCAAGGTAAAAACGACTGAGGTTCACCCAGTGGATTCTTTCATTCAGGAAAAAATCAAGAAAGCTGGCTTCGCTCATGCGCCACGAGCTGACGACCGCACCCTTCTCAGACGTTTATCGTACACTCTCACCGGCCTCCCTCCTGAGCCAGCTCAGCTAAGCACTTGGCTTACTCGTCTCGAGAGTGATTTCCAGGGAGAATTCTCAAAAATCATCGATGAGCTTCTCGCTTCCCCTCATTACGGTGAGCGCTGGGCTCAGCACTGGCTCGATGTCGTGCGCTACGCGGACACCGCTGGCTTTTCAAACGATTTCGAGCTCTCAAATGCGTGGCGCTACCGCGACTATGTCATCCGCTCTCTCAACAAGGACAAACCATACAATCAGTTTGTCATGGAACAGCTCGCAGGGGATGAAATGGACCCTCAGAACCACGAGATGAAGATCGCCACTGGCTTTCTTCGTATGGGACCCTGGGAACATACCGCCATGCTTGCAGGGGAAGTTTCCCGCCAGCAATACCTCGATGACGTCGTCGATAACGTCGGCCAGGTTTTCCTCTCTCAGCCCATGTCCTGCTGTAAGTGTCACGACCACAAATTCGATCCCATCCCGACCCGTGACTACTATCGCATGTATGCCACCTTCTCAGCTACTCAACCTGCTGAGCTCCACGCCGATTTTCTTCCCGATGAAGATCGCAGTGATTTTAAGAAGAATCAGGAACACGTCGAAGCACTTCATGCCTATGCCCAGGCAAAGCTCGATAAGCTCAACTGGAAACGCGAAGGCGCCGCAAAGGAATGGTACGCCCAACGCGGACTTGCTTACAAAAACATCTGGGAACGCGGCAAAGATCCTGATGGCACGAAGCCTCCTCGTCATGCCGGCCTAACTATTCAGGAAGAAGGCCAGCTCAAGGTTCGCGAGCAAGACGTCTGGATTTGGAACCGTCGACGTGAACGCTTCAAGCCTCTCGCCCAGTCTGTATACAATGGTGGCTACCGGACTCGCCCATCTAAGTATCTTCGTCCTCCAAACCCGAAGGATGAAGGCCAGATGAAGGCCCATAACACCTTACCAGAGGACTTCATCCTCGGTGGTGGCTCAGTTTACTCTAAGAAAGATGCTGTCACTCCGGGCGTTCTCTCTGCCCTCGGCATCCCCACCGATCATGGCTCTGAGACTGATCCATACGCTCTACCCAAGTCTTTCGAAGGTCGCCGTCTCGGCTTTGCTAAGTGGGTCACTCATCCAGAAAATGGACTTACCACCCGCTCCATCGTGAACCGCGTTTGGGCTTACCACTTTGGCCGTGGCATTGCGGGGAACCCGAACAACTTCGGAGAAACAGGTAAGAAGCCTACTCATCCAGAGCTTCTCGACTACCTCGCGAATCGCTTCATTAATGAAGGCTGGTCGTTGAAAAATCTTCACAAGCTCATCCTAACTTCCCACGTCTGGCAGCAGGATATTAAGCACCCCAATATGGAGAAACTCCAGACTGCAGATCCTAATAACGAGCTTCTCGCTTATTCAAAGCCTCGCCGTCTCACTGCCGAAGAACTTCGGGATTCACTCCTCACTCTCACCGGGGAATTAAATCCAAAAATCGGCGGCCTTCCGGCGCGTCCTGAAATCAATCGCGAAGTTGCTCTCGGGCCAAGGATGATCCAGTTCTCTCTCGCTCCCGCCTACCAGCCGAACAAGACCCCAGAAGAACGTAATCGCCGCTCCATTTATGCCTATCGCATTCGTGGCCTCGTCGATCCTCTCATGGAGGTCTTCAATAAGCCAAATGCGGACGACTCCTGTGAACATCGTGATGCTCCAAATGTCACCCCTCAGGTTTTCACCTTACTGAATAGTGAAGCCATTACCAACCGCTCCCTAGCCATGGCGAAACGTCTCAGTGAGGAAGCTTCTGAGGCAAACGAACAAATCAAGCGAGCTTACCACCTCGCCTTCACCCGCCAGCCAACTTCTCTCGAACTAGAAACCCTCTCCGCTCACTACCAGCAGATGGTTTCTTATCATCAAGGGAAAATCCCAAACCCAGTGGAGTTTCCAACCTCCATCACCCGCTCCCTCGTGGAAGAGTTCTCTGGAGAACCTTTCCAGTATGAGGAACTTCTGGATATCTACCAGAACTACACCCCAGACCTTCAGGCAAACCAACTGTCACCTGAGCAACGTGCTCTCGCTGACATCTGCCTGATTCTCTTCAATACCAACGAACTGATTTACGTCTACTAAAGAGAACGTTGGACCACTCAAACCCTTCTAATCTGAACCGCGCAAATACCATGAAATCAATCTGCTCACGCCCCGAATCAAATCCCATCTCTCGGAGAAACTTTCTCTACGGAACGGGGGCCTCTCTCGGCTCAGTGGCTTTCTCTAGCCTCTATGCTGAAGAGTTTGCCCGCGTCGGCGAACCGATGTCGCCCCAAAAGTCCATGATCCCTGCTCGGGCGAAGAATGTCATCATGCTCTTTATGGAAGGAGCTCCCTCCCATATTGACACCTTCGACCCGAAGCCTGAACTCAGCAAACGTCACCTTCAGGATTTCCACCGCAAGGATGAGCAAGCATCTGGCATGACCAATGGAGATCGCTTCTTTGTCGGAAGTCCATACGAGTTCATCCGTGCTGGAAAATCCGGCATCCCCATGTGCGAGCATTTCAAGCACCTCTCTGCCCCAGACGTCGCTGATGAACTTTGCGTCTACCGTGGTTGCCAGGCGGAATCGGTCAACCACCCGACGGCCCTTTACCACATGAATACCGGAAATCGTTTCGGTGGTGATCCCTCCATCGGCTCATGGGTGACCTACGGACTGGGTTCAGAAAACCAAAATCTTCCCGGCTATGTCGTCATGACTGAGCTCGCTCAGCCTCAGGGTGGCTCAGGGAACTGGTCAAACGGCTTCCTCCCTGCCAACTATCAAGGCACCACCTTACGTTCCGGCGGCTCCCCGATTCTCGACCTTCAGCCACCAGAGTGGAAGTCTCGTGAACACCAGCGGGCCAATCTCGACGTGCTTAACAAACTCAACCAAGCCCATCTCCAAAATCACCCGGAGCACTCCGATCTCGCAGCTCGCATCGAGAACTACGAACTCGCTTACCGCATGCAGATGACCGTGCCAGATATCCTCGACCTCTCGAAGGAATCTCAAGCGACCAAAGACGCCTATGGTGTAGACGGAAAAGACACCGATGTTTTCGCCCGAAAATGCCTCCTCGCTCGCCGTCTTGTCGAGCAGGGCACTCGCTTCGTCCAGATCTTCTCCGGTGGTTGGGACTCTCACGACTTCCTCGAGCGTGCCCATAAAAAGCGTATCCAATCTGTCGATCAGCCCATCGCAGCCCTCATCCGCGATCTGAAACAGCGCGGTATGCTCGATGACACCCTCATCGTCTTCACCGGAGAATTTGGCCGAACTCCAGATAACACAAAGCGTGGTGGTGAAACCGCTCTCGGCCGTGACCACAACAATAAAGCGATGTCCATGTTCTTCGCCGGCGGCGGAGTCAAAGGAGGCCACGTCATCGGTGAAACCGATGATATCGGAAGTGAGGCTGTCGACGTCGTCCACCCGATCCGCGATGTTCACGTCACCATGCTTCACCTTCTCGGCCTAGAGGACAAGAAGCTGAAATATTTCCACGGCGGTCGCTTTAAGCAGCTCTCACAATTTGGAGGGCAAGTCATTCCAGAGATTCTCGCTTAAAACAATTCTCGTACTTAATCGAATTTGGGGGGATAATTGAAGCGTCCTCTTGCTGCTCAGCACACACAGCAGCGAGGGGGCGCTTTCGTTTTTTTTTAAACCAGCCTTTTGATTGATCGATTATCCTTTGCTACAAGAATTTTTTTGTCACGATTCTCTCAATATACACGGATTTTTTTACCAATCACTCCCCTCATGAAACATCCATTCATTACTTTTTTTTCAATCATCTCGTTATTCTGTGATGTTCGTGGAGACATTATCTATACCGAAGTTACCACCTCAAACACGAGCGGACTAACCGGAGGAAGTAATCCGTGGACCCAGCGTACGGGCTTTGCTTCTGACGATTCTGTATGGCAGACCTTTTCGACAAACGCGAATGAACTGGCAACTACTCTGAGTGGACTTACCCCTGGGCTAAATTATCATATCACACTTTTTCAATGGGATTCACTGGGTGCGACTGGAAGCAGCGGGGACTGGAGTGTCGAGGCATCATTCACCAGCGGTAGTAATTTTTCCAACTACATCTGTGGAGGGCCAGAATCAGAAACCGCTTATCGGCGGAATCTTACGAACACGATTACCGGAATCAATTACACCGCTGCTTTTCCTCAGCTCATCTCTGGAACTTCCTCCTCAAGTTACGACGAAGGGAATCGGGATCTGTGGGTTTCTGATATTGGAAATGCAACCGCAAATTCCTCTGGCGAAATCACCATTTACTCCAAATTTGGAGGAACTAGTGGCAGGGCCTGGCTCGACGGATTCGGAGTGGAACGGAATGCTTCCTCTGAGGCCCCTACTGATATCGACATCTCAAATAGCTCTGTCAGCACTGCGGCACCCATAGGACAGCTAGTGGGAGTCTTCACAACCACGGATACAACTGCCGGAGATTCCTTTACCTATTCTCTCGTAGACGGTACTGGCGCAGAGAATAATGGCTTATTTCTGATTAGTGGAAACCAATTAGAGCTAGACCGTGATCTCGCTGGATTGAACAGCCCTCTATCTATTCGGGTCCGCACGACTGACATCTTAGGTGAATTCTATGATGAAATCTTCACACTCACCCTGATTTCCGATTCTGATCTAGATGGTCTCAGTGATGACTGGGAGCTGATCTACTTTCCAAATCTAAGCATTGCCACCGGAACCGGAGATAATGATTTTGATCAACTCTCGAATCAAGACGAGGAAGCTCAGAATACAAATCCTACCCTATTCGATACCGACGAAGATGGCTTGAATGATAAAGTCGAAAACGGAAACGGAATTTTTGTGAGCGCAAGTTCAACGGGATCAAGCCCCTTACTTTTTGATACTGATGGTGATGGCATTAGCGATGGTGATGAGGTCTCTTCAAGTAACGGCCATATCACCAATCCCAACTTACGAGACAGTGATGGTGATGATTTTCCAGACTCCTTGGAAATTGCGGAAGGTACAGATCCAACCAATCAGCAGAGCTTTCCACCCGGAGCACTTCCTCTCTTACTGAACGAAATTCTAGCAAGTAACGATACCGATCTGAAAGACGGTTTCGGAGATCGTGAAGACTGGATCGAAATTTATAACCCTAATGCCTCTTCTATCGACTTAGATGGCTACCATCTCACGGATGACGCTACAAACCTTACGAAATGGAATTTCCCCCCCATCGTCATGGCTCCGGATTCCTACCTCGTCATCTTTGCCTCTGGGAAAGACACCACTGATCCTTCAGGCAGCATTCACACAAATTTTCAACTTTTTTCCCAAGGGGAATACCTCGCCATCGTCCGCCCCAACGGCACCAGCATCGATGACTCGTTCCTTCCCAATTTCCCTGAACAGTTCACCGATATTTCCTACGGACGAGCCCCCAGTAATGCAAACCTCCTTTACTACGCCTCACCCACTCCCGGCTTGGCTAACAGTAGCGCGGGCTCTATCGGGGTAGTCAAAGACACAAACTTCAGTATCGACCGGGGATTTTATTCCACCCCCTTCAGCCTTACCATAACGACACAGACCTCTGGAGCCTTTATCCGCTATACCACGAATGGCAGTGCCCCCTCTCCTACGGAAGGCATTCTCTACAATCCAAATACTGAAATTCCGATCAATACCACCTCGACGATCCGCGCTATCGCTTACCGGGATGGCTATCTGCCTACAAACGTCGATTCGCAGACCTACATCTTTCCAGATGACGTGGTCAATCAGCCAAGTAACCCGCCAGGCTGGGACCCTACCTGGGGATACGATAGCCAAGTCGATGCCAATGACGGATCCGGCCCAGGCATCGTCCCCTCTGACTATGAAATGGACTCGAGAGTTACCAATAACACTAACGGCCTCGGTATATACTCAGTGGAAGAAGCTCTCGTCGATATCCCCTCGGTGTCGATAACGATGGAGCAATCAGACTTCACGAATTCGGCAACAGGGATTTATTCAAATCCAAGAGTCCGCCAAGAACGAGTCTGCTCCGTAGAGTATATTCACCCAGATGGAACACCGGGCTTCCAGGAAGACTGTAAAATCGAGGTCCACGGTAACTCTAGCCGAACCCCATGGCGGATGCAAAAACACTCATTACGCCTAACATTTTCCTCCAGCGTGGGTATCCCAAAATTAAACTACCCACTCTTTGCGGGCTCGGACGTCACCACTTTTAACAAACTCGTACTTAGGGCATGCTTCACTGATTCATGGGCCTTAAACTCTTGGTCCTCGGCTCGCTATCGCCCCAATGACTCGATGTATATCCGCGACGTCTGGATGAAAAATAGCTTAGGTGATATGGGCCAGCCCACAAGCTACGGAAACTTTGTCCACCTATACGTAAATGGCCTCTACTTTGGTCTTCACAACTTGACCGAACGCCTTGAAGACGATTGGTTTTCAGATCATCTAGGAGGAGAAGAAGCAGACTGGGAAATCAATAAAGATCTCTCGGAACCATCGACACGGTGGAACTCCATGATGAGCATCCTTAATGGAAATATTGGACAAAATTCAGTCTACGAAACTGCTAAAGATTATATCGATATCACAAATTATGCCGACTACATGCTGCTGCATTTTTATGCTGATGCAGAAGATTGGCCTCACCACAATGGATACGCTGCAGCAAACTTAAATAGTGGCGACGGCAAGTTCCGCTTTTTAGTTTGGGATCAGGAAATTGCATTGGATAAATTCAGCTGGGATCGATACGACGACGGCAGAGGCGGTGGGGCTCCATTTCAGAGGCTCCGCCTCAATCAAGAATTTCGTATCGCCTTTGGAGACCGAGTCCAGAAACATCTCTTTAATAATGGTGCTCTAAGTGAGACTGACTCAATTGACCGCTTCATAGATCTTTGCACTGAGATCGATAAAGCTATTGTCGCGGAATCTGCACGCTGGGGAGACGTCCAGGCTAGCACCCCCTACGGGAATACTCCGCAATCATCTAACGACATTCATGCCGACTATTACCCTCCTACAATCAATAGTCCGATCTACTTCACTAGAGAACAACATTGGGTCGTTGAACGAGACAATGTCACAAATAACTACATTCCAACTCTGCATGACCCCTCGAATTCTAACGCCATCATTAATGAACTTCGAAGCGAGAACCTTTTCCCTCCGATAGACGCTCCCGTTCTCTCCCAGCATGGAGGAATTGTCCCCATAAACTTCCCTCTCTCTATCTCGGCGAGCTCTGGTGAGATTTACTATACCCTCGATGGGAGTGACCCCCGTCAGGTCGGAGGCGCCACCAACTCTTCAGCAATCCTCTTGACCGGCAATAATGTCACAATCTCTGAAAGCACAATGCTGAATGCTCGAGCACTCGATAATGGTATCTGGTCCGCCCTGACTTCAGCTGATTTCACCACTGGAGTTCCAGCATCTCAATCCAATATCGCCATCAGTGAGATCAACTATCACCCCTCAAACCCAACACCATCTGAGGTCGATGAAGGCTATAATGATGACGATGATTTCGAGTTTATCGAGATCACGAATGTCTCTTCAAACCCTGTCGCTCTCTCAGGCGCTAGCTTCACCTTGGGCATTCATTTCACCTTCCCAGCTCCTACCGTCATTGCTCCAGATGAGAAAATACTCGTTGTTCGTAATAGAGACGCCTTCCTCTTCCGCTATCCAGCTTCAAGCGCAGACAATATTGCAGGCGAATTCGCTAGTACCAACGGAGATCCAGATGACGAAAAACTCTCAAATGGAGGAGAGCGCATCATCCTCAGAGATGCTGAAGGCACCGTCATCATTGACCTCACTTATGATGATGCAGCTCCATGGCCTGAGGCTCCAGATGGCGGTGGTCAGACCCTTGTTCATCGTGGCGGAGATCCCACCGTCTCATTCAACTGGCGCCCCAGCACCATCCTCGGTGGTAACCCTGGCACCTCTGACTCCAGTCCTTTCACCGGAAGCACTCCTGAAGAACTAGTCGGCTATACCATCGAAAAAGCTCCTCAAATGAGTTCAAACGGTGATCTCTCCGAATTTACCTTCACCACGAAACTTAATGCAGACGATGCGATCATTGAGCTACTTACCTCTGATAATCTCGACTCTTGGTCACCTGCTTCTCAATCCTACGAATTAATCTCTCGGGCAATTCAGCCAGGAGGTAGTGAACAGTTTACTTACCGTCGTCTTCAATCTAGTATTCAACGTGAATTTGTAAGAATGCAGATTATAAATCGCTGAATATTGAGATGATGTTACTGGTAGGAATTCTCGTCCTCATTCTTATCGGAGTAAGCATCGCTCTCGGAGTAAGCCTCATAGCCCGACTTTCGTAAGCGACTTAAAATTGGGCACCTATCGTTCTGCTCTGCGATGTGCTAGGGCACGGGCTTATGTCCAAGACATCAACCAAAACCGCATCGGCCAGTTGCCATGAAGTTTACTTCGCTGAAGTCGACTTCCCTGCCGTCATCCGCCCTCGACTCGTCATCGAATACTGTGAT
>CALGMJ010000253.1 GCA_937958875.1 uncultured Verrucomicrobiales bacterium
GCAGCCAGAGGTCGAGGTGCCGAGGGTTTCGGCGGCGTATTTTTCGCGGAAGGCTTGGACATCAGCAGGGACCGTGTTCGGCAGGAGCATACGCCAGGCTTCGCAGGTTTCATGGACTCCTTTAGCAAGGGCATGCACGTCCTTATTTTGAATCCCTTGCCAGGCGAGGGTGGTCGCATCAGCGAGGCGTTGAGCGCCTTCTTTGGTGAGATTTTGCTCGGTGAGTGGGTCGTAGCCATCAGGGCGCGGGCCGATTTCGACGAAATGAATGACCTTTTGGAGCCAGTCCATTGTTTCGGGATCATCAATGCGGGTGATTCCGTGGGGCCAGAACTCGCCTTCTTTGTATTCGAGAAGGTTAATGCCGGGACAAGTGATACCGAGGGCGTCTTGAGAGCCTGAGACGTATTTTGTGCCTGGAGGGTTTTCACAGGCGAAGAGGAGTTCCGCGACGGTTTCTGGTTTTCCGCCAGGGATCCGTTTTCCCCAGATTTTCTCTGCCGTTTTGCGTGTGCTGGTAGCCATGCCAGAGCGATCGATGTAACGACGTGATGGCTCCATCTGAATAGTAATCACACCACCGGGGACGAGCTTATTGACCCATGGCTGGTCCATCCATCCACCAGTGAGACAGAGGCGATAAGGCATGGCGAGATTCGCTTTCGCATCAGTGCTACTGCGAGCCGGAAAATCTTCGGCAGGAATCCGTTCAAGGACCTTATATTCAATGCCTCGTTCATCGCAGGCCGCCTTTTTGTCATCGCTATGACCATCGTGATTGACGACAAAGTATTTCGGCTTCAGTTCATCGAGATCTGGTAGAAAGTCGAGCATTCCCCGTCCACCTGAAACACGAGCCTCTTTGACGCATTCGAGACTATTGAGAACGTAGGTGCGCTCTTGCTGAGAGAACATCGGTTCGTGCCCTTTGAGGCTACGGATATTGTCATCAGCCCCCGCACAAACGTAGAGATCACCATATGTTGATGCTTCTTTCAAAAAGGCAATATGCCCCGCATGAAGAAGATCAAAACACCCGGAAACGACGACTTTCGCTTTCTCACTCATATCTAAAAAAATTCCTCAAACCACGCTACCGCCAGTGGTCAGATGCCTCTATTTCCAGGCAAAACCAAATATTGATGGTCAAATACGACCTCTATTCTGTGCAACAACCGCCGCAACATCTCCATAGACTCATGAAGAGCACTTTTGTTCAATTCAAAATGAACAAAAGTGTCGCCACCTAGGAACTCCAACCTTCTGGAATGTCTGGACCACTGAGTATCAGGCTATAAAGACTCATCTCAATGGGTTTCATCTCTCCTAAAAATTCCAGTAATAAGCTCACCCGCTCATCGCCAGGGCGCACCTTGACGACTTCGCCTTCGTAGCCCTTGAAGGGGCCGTCAGCGATTTCGACCTCGTCTCCCACCTGTACACTCCAGTCTACTACGATCTCTTCTGGCTGAGATTCATGCTTAGCGACCTCCGCCCGAAGTTCTTCGACGAATTTCTCGGGAACAGTGGGCATTTGGTCTCCGAAATTTACGATCTTACTCACACCCTGAGCATAAGTGACTCCACGACTCATCTCGGTGCGGGAAAATTTTGCTAATAGATATCCGGGAAACAACGCCTCTACCCACCAGACACGACCGCGTCGGGTCGTTTTTTGATAGCGCAACCTTGGTAAAAAAACCTCCACTCCCTCGAGACGCCGTAAACTCTCTGCGGCGAGCTTTTCACGCTTCACCTGACTTCTTACGACATACCAGGCTGGCAAATCTTCTTTAGGTTCACTCATTTTATTTACCGAGTAACTTTTGTAGCACAGGAAGCACCATGCGCGCCCGAGAAGACCAACGGCCGAGGCGCTCAACCCGCTGACGGTAGAAATCTGCTAATTCCTCCTCCCCTTCCATGGACTTCACCATGCCTCGGAGCACCGAGAGCTTATCTTCTCCACTAGCAAGATGTGGCCTCACTTGCTCTTTAATAAAGCCACCAACCAGCTTCTTAAGCTCGATATCAGGCTCATAATAGCTCCGTCTCGCCACTTTTCCCTCTGCCTCGCTCACCGCACCGAGCTCACGTAAAAGCCGAATCCCTTGGCTCGCCGAACCCTTACTGATATTCAATTTGGTTACGAAATCATCCAGAGCCAGTGGCTCAGGCGAGACAAATAAGAGGCCATAAATTTCCCCAATCGATTTCGGCAGCCCTAGGATTCGCACGCCATCACAAAAAAAAGACACAACCTGAGTTTCAAAATCACTCAACCCGATCTTCTTTCCGGATAAATCCGCCATGGGAGTAGAGATGCCATGAGCCCTAATTTTGTTCAATTTTATTTGAACTCAAATTACGGTAACTCTTTTCATTTCTTTAAAAAGCACTTGAAAGGCTGATATTTCACACTCGGTATTTTGTCCGAATTCTGTCTCATTCTCTTAAAGATGATTAAAATAACTTCTTCCATCACTCTGCTTTGCGCTGCATTAGCGAGTGCCGCCGAAATAATAAACGTTAGGGATCACGATATCACCCCAGGTAAAGACGCGACTTTGGCTCTAAATGAGCTCATTGCCTCTGTAAAAGGCCGCTCGGATGTGACCCTGAGCTTCCCTAAAGGACGATACCTCTTTTACCCCGAGAATGCTCTCGAAGAACACCGCGCGGTATCGAACCACGATAATAGCCTCAAGCGCATGGCCTTTCCTCTTTTCGGCCATAAAGGACTCACCATTAGTGGAAACGGCTCCGACTTCGTTTTTCACGGCCGGATGAGCCCCGTAGTTGTCAAAGGCGCAGAAAAGATCACCCTTCAGGATTTTACAATCAACTGGGCACGTTCATTTCACGATGAATATGAGGTGGTAGCGAGAGATGTCGAAAAGAGCACCGTCCGCCTTAAGGCAGACCCCGAGCGCTACCCTTATAAAATCAAGCACGGCCAGCTCTTCTCTCAAAACTATGACTGGGAAGATAAGATGGGCTCGAACATTTTCTTTGATCCTAAAACTCGTGCTCCGATCTATAATACACCAGCACACTATGTGAACTTTTGGACGCCCCATGAGGCGAGAGCTGCCGGTAAAAATCTCATCGATCTCAAGGCAAAGTTCCGAAAAGAGCCTCCACCCATCGGCAGTGTCCTCATCACGTACGGCACTCACCCGACTAGCCGACTTAGCCAGGCGATTCACCTTTCAAATTCGAAGGACATCGTCCTTAAAGATATCACCATTTACGAAGCAGGTGGTATGGGCGTCATTGCGGAACGCACCGAGAACATCCATCTCGATGGGATCAAGGTAACTTCCTTGGACGACCGCCTTGTCTCTACTCGTGCAGACGCCACACATTTCATCGGCTGTAAGGGCCTCATTAAGATGGAGAACTGCCTCTTCGAGCACATGCTAGATGACGCCACTAATGTGCATGGAGCCTACGTCAAAGTCGTCGAGCCTCTTGGGAAAAATCAACTTCTCTGCGAAATTAGCCACTTCCAGCAGTGGGGCTTTACCTTTGCAGGAGAAGGTGACCGCGTCGCTCTACTCTCACGCGAAACCATCCTTCCATTCCATGAAACGAAGGTAACTTCCGTCAAAAAACTTAATGAACGACGGTTTATTCTCACCGTAGATCAACTGCCAGAGAATCTTCCTGACACTCCCCTTTCGGTTGAGAACCTCACTTGGTATCCAGATTTCATCATGAGAAATAATATCGTTCGGGAAAACCGTGCCCGGAGTATTCTCATCACGACAAAAGGAAAAGTCCTCATCGAAAACAACTCCTTCTCCTCTCAGATGCATGGCATCCTCATCGAGGGTGACAATAAATACTGGTACGAATCCGGCGCAGTAAAAGACATCATCATTCGGAATAATACCTTCGTGAATAGCAGCTTCGGGCATACCGACAACTATCCACTTTTCATTGCGCCCATGCTCACCAAAGACCAGCGCCTAGGAGAAGGTCATTATCATCGAAATATCCGCTTCACCGGAAATACCCTCAAGAGTTTCAATGGTCTGCTCGCCCACGCGACTTCCGTTTCCGGCCTGGAAATCTCTAATAATACCGTCGAATTCAGCACGGATTATCCAGCTGTCAGAGAGAAGCCCACTTTTGACCTCCATTACTGTGACGCCGTCCGCGTTCAAAATAACATCTTCAAGGGATTCAGTGAGCCCTTGCCAAGTCACATTTCAAAGGACAGCACAAATATCGTCTTTAAGAAAAATACCGGACTCGCACCGACTTCTGTGAAAAAATAACACCCCTTGCGGCCAGCTTCGAGGCAAACGAAATAATGACCCGAGAATCATTGCAGCCTTCTTAGTGAAACTATTTCCAGCTCAACAATGAAACCCTTCCTACTCCTCATCAGCCTGGTGATCTCACACATCGCCAGCGCCAAAACTCAGCAGCCAAACATCATCCTCTTTGTCTCAGATGATCACGGAATCGATGCTCTCGGCTGTTATGGAAATCCAGTCATCAAAACACCAAATATGGATCGACTTGCCAAAGAAGGCGTTCGATTCACCAACGCCTACTGCACTAGTGCAAGTTGCGCTGCGAGTCGTTCTGTCATCCTCACGGGGAAGTACGGACACGCCACTGGCTCATATGGTCATGTCCATGATTACCACCACTTCAGCACTTATGATCATGTAAAATCCCTCCCAGTCCTGCTTTCAGAAAAAGGCTACCACACCGCACGAATTGGGAAATACCACGTCGCTCCCAAGAGCGTCTATAAATTTGAAACCACTTACCAAGCCAATCCACGTAACACCGTCGAAATGGCTAAAGCATGCCAAGCTACCATTGCTGGCGACCGCCCCTTCTTTCTCTACTTCTGCCCAGATGACCCGCATCGAGGAGCCTCCACCTCCCCAGAAAAGTGGGACAACCCAAACTCCTTTGGGAATCGTCCTGAAGGCTATCCTGGTGTCACGCCTGTGAAATATGATCCAACCAAAATCATCGTCCCCCCATTTCTTCCAGACTCCCCCGAATGTCGTGCTGAAATCGCCCAATACTACCAATCCATCTCACGTATCGATCAAGGCCTGGGCAAACTCCTTCAGCTTCTCGAAAAAAATGGAAAAGCAGACAACACCATCGTCATCTACCTTTCTGATAATGGTATGGCCTTCCCCGGCGCTAAAACCACGGTCTACGAACCCGGCATCAAGCTCCCCTTCATCTATAAAGATCCTCGTACTTCTTTAAGAGGCCTCGTCAACCACTCCTTCATCAGCTGGGTAGACCTCACTCCCACCATTCTCGATCTCGCCGGCGCTGATCCTAAAGAAAAGAAATTTCATGGCCGATCCTTCCTTCCCATTCTGGATAAACCTTCCGCAAAAGGCTGGGATGAAATCTACGCAGCTCACAATTTCCACGAACTCACCATGTATTACCCGATGCGGGTCATCCGCTCCGGGAAGATGAAGCTCATCTGGAACATCGCTCACGGCCTCGAATATCCCTTCGCCACCGATCTCTGGTCCGCATCCACTTGGCAGCAGGTTCACCGAAATAAGATCGAATACTTCGGGAAACGCACCGTAAAAGACTACCTCTTCCGGGCTCGCTTCGAGCTCTATGATCTTGAAAAAGACCCTCTCGAATCGAACAACCTCGCCTTAGATCCGGCACATGCTGACACCCTCAAACTTCTTCAGCAAAAAATTAAGGACTTCCAGCTCGCCACCAATGATCCCTGGCAGATCTCATGGGGCGACTACCAAACGAAGGAGCAAGGATCAGGCAGAGGGCGGTAAGACCACATTTCAGAGATCCTCAAAGTGGTCGACTCTTATCGAAGTCCGACCGCTTTTCGCACCCGATCGAGAACGATCTCCGCCTCGGCACGCGCCTTCGCAGCCCCTTCCGCCAAAATGGCATCCACCTGAGCAGGATCAGCGAGTAATTCATTACGCCTTTCACGCATCGGCGCGAAGTATTCCCAGTAAGCTTCCCAGAGGCGCTTCTTGAAATCACCGTAACCGAAGCCTCCGCTCTGATAATCGGTCACCATCTGCTGGTAATCACCCTCACTCGCAAAGAGCTTGTAGAGATCTAGAATGATCGATCCCTCAGTGGGCTTTGGATCTTCCACGGGAGTCGAATCGGTCGCGATTCTCATCACCAGCTTTCGCAGCGGCTTCTCCTCCCCGAAAATCGGCAACGTATTATTATAGCTCTTGCTCATTTTCTCGCCATCCAGCCCCGGGACCTTTGCCACTCCCTCGCGAATGCGCGCCTCAGGCATTACCAGAGTCCCCTCACCGAATCGGTCATTAATTTTCCCCACCAGATCGCGCGTTACCTCGAGGTGCTGCTTCTGGTCATCCCCTACCGGCACCACATTTGAGTCATAAAGTAAAATGTCCGCCGCCATCAGAGCTGGATACGCAAAAAGAGCATGATTCGCCGAAATCCCCTTCGCCACCTTATCCTTATAAGAATGGCAACGCTCCAGCAGCCCCATAGGACAGACCGTTGAGAGAATCCACGCCAACTCATTCACTTCTGGCACTGCACTCTGTTTAAAAAAGACCGCTTTGCTGGGATCGAACCCACAGGCCAGGAAATCAACCGCCACGCCTCGCACATTATCCCGGAGCGTCGCAGCATCTTCCATCGTGGTCATGGCATGGTAATCTGCGATAAAATAGTAGCCATCGCCCTCGTCCTGAGCCTCGATAGCAGGCTTCATCGCTCCGAAGTAGTTACCCACATGAAGACGCCCACTTGGCTGCAATCCGGTTAAAATTCTCATCCTGAATTCGTTTAGCGAGCACCACTCACCCTCGCAAGAGTAGATCCAAGAAACCAATTACTTTTATTCCGTCCTCGCCAAAGCGTCCACTTAAGGTCAACGTGCCACTGGCGTCAAACGAGTTTCGGTTTGTTCGACGTTTAGATTCGAAAAAACCATGAAATTATACCTCGGCAATTTGCCATTCGCTGCTTCCGATGAAGACATTCGGGAAGCCTTCGCTCCATACGGAAACATCACTGATCTCTTCATCCCTCTCGACCGCGAAACAAACCGTCCTCGCGGCTTCGCCTTCATCACCCTTGAAGACGACGAACTCGCTCGTAAGGCGATCGAAGAAATGGATGGGGCCGAGCTCCTAGGCCGGAACCTCCGTGTCAACGAAGCAGAAGAGCGTCGTCCTCAACAAAATCGCGGTGGCGGTGGCGGCGGTGGTGGCTATGGCGGCGGCGGTGGCGGAGATCGTCGCGGTGGCGGCGGTGGTGGTGATCGTCGCGGCGGCGGTGGTGGCGGCTATGACCGTGATCGTCGTGGTGGCGGACGTGGACGCGACAACAAGCGTGAAGGCGGCTGGTGAAGCCCCACCCCTGAGTGATCACTAGATCTTAACTCTTTTTCAAAAGGCTCACCTTCGGGTGGGCCTTTTTTATTCGTTCAGCTCTACCTTTACGCGATAGAAATTCTGTGTCGCACTAGGATTAAAAACGGCTACCACAGATTCAAAGCCGTTTCCAAGATCAGTCGTCTGCTCTCCTGATAAGGTGACATCCCCCCAGTCGATGGACACTAGTGTGTCAGATTCTTGCACCGTATAACTCAGCCCTCGTGCAGCAGCATCCGTCCGTCGAAGAAAAGAATACTGCACTGTGCCAGAACTATCGGGCTCACTGGCGACTGGCAGGAGAGACTGAGCCGACCCAGGCTGCACATGCTCAGCCGTCCCTAAATCACCTCCAAAGGCATATTCTACTAAATTCGAAAGGCCATCACTATCATCGTCTCCGCTGAAGGTCTCGTTTGCGTTACCCGCCACATAGCTGACAAAGGATTCAAGAAGCGTGATCGTCACTGACTCAGTCACTGCCACCGGCGCATGAGTTCCATCGCCTTGCACCGAAAAATTTTCGTCACAATAAAGTGAAATCGGAATCGTAAATGTTCCGCCGTTTGCGAAGCTCACCGAGCTCGTCACCGTCGATGAAGAAATGTTCGAATTATTTCCGAACCCTCTTTCTTCCAATCCACCTAGACGCGCATCGAAGAGAGTCGGCTCTGAGGTATCTACCCAAATCGTGCCTGGGGTGTTCGATGTCACAGAACTCGTCGTCCCTAAGTCAACTGGGTGCTGAATTCGAATATTATTCAGATCCACAGATCTCTCGGGATTAGTCACCGTATAAGTAAAATCAATTGGGTAACCAGCTCGCAACACCCCAGTAGGGGCCGTCACCGAAAGTTGAGGCGTGCCTGAATCTGGAAAAGCTTCCGTCAGATGGTAGCCATCCTGTGCGAGAATCGCATTAATTTGTGCGACGTTACTCGCATCCGGCACAAAGAGATCAAAATTTACCCTTCGGTCATTCGTTGTATCAGTCCCGACTCCCGAGTGAATTCCCACAACCGCTCCGCGCCCTCGCACCTCGACTAAGCTCGGACCACCAGAATCGCCGACATTAAAAAAGACATCATCATTCGTCGTTGGGATCGGGGAAGTGGCAGGAGTATTGTAATAAGAAAAAAGAATCACCGAATTATCCTGTCCGAAGATCTCCGTAATTCCTCTCTGATCTGCGGTCCCCACCCCACCACCCGCACGTCTACCGAGCACGATGAGTTGGTTGTTAGGACTCGTGGTGTAAGAACTTTGATCATTCAAGTATGGATGGCAAACAATTCCCGAACTCTCTGGAATTCGCGTCACCAGTTCGCCAACGAGAAGGTCCGTGATTCCCCCAGAGCTATTTGTCAAATTATGCCGCTCACCGACAGTCCCCTCCACCACGACATTTCCGGCGGTTACAAAGCGCGCCAACTGACCGACTGTGATCTCATTAAAATGGTTCGCTTGAAGATAATGCTTCGGAGAAATCATGGTGCAGGCCGGATCCTGAATTACATTCGGGAAATACCCAACCCCTGTGGTATCCACTCCTGCGTGGAGGAAACCAGTATTTCGGGTGGGAGTAGCAGTGCTGAAATTAACGAAGCGAATATGCTTTCCGGGAGCGGCATCCGTCCCCGTATCCGGGACTCTCCAGGACAAAGCCTCCGCCCCCTGTATTGAAAGAAATGACGTTAGAGCAATGACAGGGAAAGACTTACTATTCATAATACCTCTTAAAAGAATATAGAAAGCTATCATGGAAAGGCGGCCCCTGACCATCCCATTCTATGACACTTTCCTAGACCTATGACGAGGTAATGCCGTTTTTTATTCCCTGTCCAGCCTAGCCGGACGACCTAATCACTCGATGACGGCGAGCCCGATCTTACGGAACTTCACGATGTCTTTATGCCCACAGAAGGTCAAAAAACCCTTCCGACGCTTCACCCCTTCATGCTTAGGGTTCGCTTTTTGAATTTCATCGAGATTTGCCTCTAAAACGACAGTTCCATTCAGCTCTACTTTCACCAGTGGCCCATTCACGGTAATCACTTGGTGATTCCACTCGCCCACGGGCTTAAGATATCCCTTTTTCGCGGCCTTCAGCGTATAGAGCCCGGCGTGGAACTGGTAGTCCTTTAAATCTGCATACTTCGGATGAGTATCATCAAGAATTTGAATCTCCATTCCGGTAAAAGCCGGCGTTCCTTTTCCCGGATAATGAATCCCGAGCCCATTATTCGCGCCCGGGGTCAGTAGAAATTCGAACTGAAAACGATAATTTTCGTACTCATTTTCGGTCGTTAGTAAGCCGCAATCTTTCGTCGATTCGATGACCCCATCTTTGATGAAATAGCCCACGTGCTCCGTCTTCCCTTTGCCTCCCCAGCCATCAAAATCTTTCCCGTTGAAAAGCGGCACAAATTCACCTGCTAGACAGAAGCCGGCACTCAACAACAATCCAAAAATCGATTTCATCCTTTAGAGTTCTACGGTTTTTCCAGTGCGGAAACTTTCATCCGCGGCAGCTACGATACGCATCGAATTAATGGCATCATCCATATGATCTGTCAGATCCACATCATTGAGAATGGCATTCAGGAAAAATTCCTGCTCTCGCAGACAGAGGCCGTCATGATCTGGCTCATCATCCATTGAAATCCACTCATCGTCTTTGACGAATTTCCCATCCTTCAGCTCGCTGTGGTGGAGACGGAGCGACTCAGTCTTCGTATGTGAGTCCACATCTGCCGAAGCGCCTTCCCCACCCGCATTGTCTGCACAGATAGTGACACAGCCTTCAGGCCCGACCACATCTTTCACAAAGAACGCCGTCTCACTCATCATCGGCCCCCATCCCGCTTCATACCAGCCTATGCTGCCATCCTCGAAGGTCACTTGGAGGTGACCATAATTCACCATCCCCTCTGGTAGCTCATCCGTTAAGCGAGCTCCAATACCGCTCACCCGCACCGGTTTACTACGCGTCATCTGGCACATGACATCCACGTAATGAACACCACAATCAACAATAGGCGAAATCGAAGACATGAGCTTCTTATGCGTTTCCCAATTTGCCCCACTCGACTGCTGATTTAGATTCATCCTCATCACCAGCGGTTTCCCAAGAGTCTGTGCCACTTCGATAAATTTCACCCAGCTCGGATGATGTCGCAGAATGTAGCCGATCACGACCTTCCGCCCTAGCGCCTTTGCCTTGGACACAATCTCCTCCGCCTGCGCCACCGTCTCCGCGAGAGGCTTTTCAATAAACACATCTGCCCCAGCCTCGAGTGATGCCAAAGCATACTCCGCATGCGTATCAGGATAGGTAGAAATGGAGACCGCCTCCGGTTTCGTCTCCGCAAGGGCTTCATGAAAATCTCCAAATTCCCGATAGCCGCCTCCCAGCTCAGCATTCAGAGCGGCTCGGCTCTCAGGAGACCTCGTCACGATGCCAACAATCTCAAATCCCTCTAACTGATGATAAGCCACCGCGTGCGAACGCCCCATGTGACCAGCCCCAACACACAATACTTTAATCTTCTTCATCAAAACTTATTTCTCCACGTTTTAGCTTTCCTCGTACTTCAAAATATCGGCGAGCCTGCTGCACAAACATCACTAAGCCCGCCACCGCGCAGAGCAAAATCAAAGCCACAAGGGCCAGCATGACAATTTCCCAACCAGTCATTCCTTCTCGCTGTTTGTGTTTGTTTTATCCCAGAACGCCAAAACAAAAATCGCCAGGATCACCACAGCCATGATTGCAGGATACATCCAGAAACTTTTCCACTGTGACATTGCTTCTGTGACTAGTGCCGAGTCCACCGACTCAGGGATCTCTCTAGAAAACATCGCTCCCAGTTGATCACTAAAACTCAAATCTTTTTCCTCCCGAGCTTCAGAAATTGCGCCATCCAGAGAGCCATAGGAAGTGACTTCACCAAATTTTTTGAAAGCCACCTTATAACCGAAATACATTCCAATTCCTTGGGTGAAGAAAACGAGCATCGACTGCACCTGACCACTGATCTGTTTGGGAGCAGCCTGATCTGCATACATAAAGCCTGTTACAAAGAAAAAATCATAACAAATACCGTGTAGCGCAATTGCTGCGAGAAGCATCCAAGTTACCTGATCTGGAGCACCAAAAGAAAAGAGTAAGTAACGAATTACCCAGGCTAACATCCCAATTGAGATCATCCATTTAACACCTAGTTTCCGGAAGAAGAATGGAATCAGCAACATGAAGCCAATCTCTGACATTTGACCTAAAGTCATTGTGGAAGCCGCCTGCTCAAAGCCAGCATTACTTAGATAATTTGCAGTTAACCCGTAATAGTAAGCAAGCGGTATACAAATTAAGGTAGAACAGAGAATAAAGACGAAAAACGACGGACGCAGTAACATCTTAAAAGCATCAATCATGAGCAAAGCTCTCAGGTTAACAGGCTCCCCTTTTGAAGGGGCAGGAGTGTGAGGCAAGGCAAAGCAAAACACCCCTAGAATGACTGACACCGCAGCTGCTAACTTCAGAATCACAAGATCAGAACTCCAGCCCAGAAGTCCCACTGTAAGCCCTGCGATAATCCAACCGACAGTCCCCCAGACTCGAACCTTAGGAAAATCCTCTCGTGACAAATTAGCGAAAGCCACTGTGTTCCCCAGACCCAGCGTGGGCATATAGCAAAGCATGTGACCGATCATATACCAGACCATCGCGCTCCCCTGATTGGCGACCGCTGCACCATGAGCGAGCCAAAGTAAGATCCCAGCGGTAATGAAGAGGACTCCTAATACGATCTGAGATGGGAAAAACCGGTCAGCTATCAAACCTAGAAATAGAGGTGCAAATATCGCCCCATAAGGAGCAGCGCCATAGGCATTACCTGCGAAATCGGCCAATCCATTCGCACCTAAACACTGAGCTAAGGTAGCAAACCAAGCCCCCCAGACAAAGAACTGGAGAAACATCAGCACCGAGAGCTTTCCAACGATTATTCCAGAGGATGCAGGCTTATTCATAAAATTCTGATTTAAGCTCTCACGTTCGTGGTATCACTGGCAAGGCGTCAATCCATGACATACTCGATTAATACACTCTGAAGGTGACAATAAAACCGCTCGCGAAAGTAAGCTTGGCGCTGTGGATCCGGTATTTTTTCAAATGCCTCTTCGGTCATGGCACCAAATTGATACCGATCTTCCAGGGCGAGCCTCGCTTGATTGAGAGCACCATACCACGTCTCAGCATCCCCTTTTTGGATGTGTAGCTCCGTGTCTTTCCCTGCAATTTCGGTCTTTTTTGCCTCCCGAATGGCTTTAGTCACGGTGTCGATCTGGCTCGTGAAGTGCTCTTGAAGTTCTGGCACCACGATTTCCTCCCACATCGCCTCGACATCCATTAATTCCGAGAGATCACTCGCGAGGTCACGCTCCGCATCGAGCGAGATCGCCATGAGCGCTTGCCAATCGCTAGCCTCTTCAATCTCCAGGCGCAAGCCGCCGTCTAGGGTAGGGATGACATTCATGACTGTTCTTTTTCAGCCTGCAAGACTCGCAGGAAGGGATCAATATACTTCTCCGCCTTCGCTTCTCCAATCCCTTTCACATTGAGAGCCGCTTCGACACTCGTTGGCCTCAATCGCGTCAGGTGCTCCAGCGTTTGGTTTGAAAAAATGACATAAGCTGGTACGCGCTCGGCCTTAGCGAGGCGAGTTCGCACGTCCTTGAGCTTCTCATACAGGCGGGCATCGAAGCCGATGTCTTCCATCACGACATCGTTCACCTGTTTATTTCCACTCTGCCCTCGTGAAGGCCATTCTAGGAGGTAGCTCGTCTTTCCTCGCATGACCTGATCTCCCCGATTTGTCAGTGTCACCAGCGGATACTCACCCATCTGCGTCACGATCAATCCTCCCTGCTGTAGGCTCCGTGCCAGCGCATTCACGTAAGCAGAGCCATACTCAGCGAGCGCTCCGTATGTTTTCAACTCATGAAGCCGCACTCGCAGGATCTCCTGAGACTTACTCCCCATGAGCATTTGTACGATACGCCCTCGACCAAAAATCCCCTCCCAGCCAGTCGCTGTCCGGCGGGACATTCGTGCCACACCAGAGAGAAATTTCCGCACAATGAGATCTTCCTCCTCCGTTGGAGCTCTGCGGTCACTATTTTCCTCCCCGAGGCAGATATCGCAGGACCCACAGAGGGGTGCATTTTCCTCGCCAAAGTATTCCAACACCCACTGCTGGCGGCAGGTATTGGCGTAGCAGAGTTGCACCATTTGCTCGAGCTTTTCACGATCCCTCCGCTCTTTCTCTTCCAGGGCCGCTTCATCCAGAGTGAGATCTCTAGCAAGCACCTCTGGTCTCAAAAGCCGGGTCCCCTTGATCCGGCTCCCAGAAACATCGAATCGCTCAATCCAGCGATGCCGCGCGAGATAGGAAAGAGCCGCACCAATGGCCATGGCATTCTTCTGACCCAGCCCCTCTTTAAGATCATCTAAAGTCCGATGAACCTCATAGTTCGCATCCGAATCACTGAGAAGGAATTGGTAAAGATCACGGATCAGCCCCGCACCAGGATTCACTCCATCGATAAAGAATTCCTGCGTCCGCGTGTCCGCATAATTAAAAAGCAACTCACATACTGCGGCCTCGCCGTCACGTCCAGCGCGACCCGCCTCCTGATAGTAAGCCTCGACACTTCCTGGGATCTCAAAGTGCGCTACAAAGCGAACGTCCGAACGATCAATCCCCATTCCGAACGCATTCGTCGCGACTGCCACATCCACGGCCCGCGTAATAAATTTATTCTGAGTCTTCTCCCGCTCGACATCTTTCATCCCCCCATGGTAGGCGATGCATTTAATACCCCAGCTATGAAGCGTCTCCGCCACCTCGTCTACCTTCTTCCGGGTGGCACAGTAAATGATCCCGGTCTTATGCGCTTCGATGACCGCCTTCAGCCGGGCATATTTCTGCACCACCTTTTCTACCGGCGTAATAGTGAAACTCAGATTCGGCCGTTCAAAACCTGAAATCCTCTCGAAGGGCTCTCGCAGTTTTAAGACCTGCCGAATGTCCTGCCGCACAATAGGCGTCGCTGTTGCCGTCAGGGCAACGCACTGCGGTCGACCAATCGCTTCCAACGCCCTCCCCAGCCTCATGTAATCAGGTCGGAAATCATGCCCCCACTGACTTAAACAGTGAGCCTCATCAATGGCCACCATCTCGATCTTTACTCCCTCAAGCGCTCGTAGAAATGATTCAACCTTAAAGCGTTCTGGAGCCACGTAAACGAGTTGGTAATCCCCTTTTCGCATACCATCGAGTCGCTCCTTTTGCTCAGGCCAAGTAAGCGTGGAATTAATCAGAGCCACCTTGACGCCCTTCGCCTCCAGCGCGTCCACCTGATCCTTCATCAGGGCAATGAGCGGGCTTACCACGAGGGTCACCCCCTCTCGGCATAGTGCCGGCAGCTGATAGCAGAGCGACTTTCCGCCGCCTGTAGGCATAATAACTGAGCCATCTCGCCCCGATAGGATATCCTCCATCACAGGCTCTTGGCCATCGAGAAAATCTTCGAATCCAAAGACTTCCTGCAGGACCTCACGGGCTTTTTCAATGCTCGGCATCTGCCGAGCATTGAATTGAACACACTCGCCCTAGGCAAGACTGTAGTGCGTTAACTCTCTAGGCCTATTTGCGCCCAAAAATCATCGAGAGGATCATGCGGATGAAGCCCTGCTTTGAAGAACTACCACCACCTAAAATCATGCCCGCAATATCATCGATCATCGTTCCATCCCCATTTCGATCAAGGATACCACCGATGCCACTAGAGCGAGACTGACCACCGCCAGATTGCTTACCCTTCTTCATCAGCTGGCCCAAAATGATCGGAATCAACATCGGCAGCACCTTCTTCGCAATGCCACTACCCACTCCTAGCTTCTTTGATAAAGCCATCACCGTCTGATCCTGAGCCTGAGCATCCAGCACTCCTCCAATCTCAGGATTCGGAGTCTCCAGACTCAGGGTATCATCCAGATTTTCTAAGTGACTCTCAGAAGCGGAAGCACTCTCTAGCAGAGCCTCAAAGCTCCCCTCATCCAGCTCCTCCTGCTTACGCTTCAGACTAGAGAGAATTACGGGAGAGAGTGATCCCAGCGCCTCTTTCGTCTGCTCCTTCGAGAGGAGGTTCTGGGAAGCGAGCTTAGAACCGACATCCTCACCAAGGCTATCTAACAACTCCTGAGTAAATTGGTCATTCATATGTGCCATAACCCTAAAGAGCCTTTTCAGAGATGGCTAGTTCTTAAACCAACGATAGTGCCCCGTAAGCTCAAAACTCAGCAACCCCTTCTCTTCCTCAGTGCCTCCGCCGATATTGTGGATCAGGTATGGCATTCCACTTTTATCCTTCTTATCGGAGACGATCATGATGTGAGGGAGATGACCTCCTACCAAGCAAGTCACTAGGTCACCTGGAAGATAATCTTCCTTCTTTTCACTCACTGACCTGGACATCCCTCGTCTTTTAAAAAATGTCTGCAAGTTCGGCACTCGCCGATGATCGATATTCTTATCCGGGCGCTTCAAGCCCCAGCGCTTCGGATATTTCGAAAAATTTTTCTTCATATCGATGTGCACGAGTTTTTGTAGGTCCACCCCCATCTCGCGCATGGCCCGAATCACCACATCCGTACACACCCCACGTTCCAGCGGCACATCTCCTCCAGGATATTTTAGAGCCACATAGGAACCATCATAAATCGTGGTCACCCCGATTTGTTTCCGTGCTGCCTCCACCAGTTGGATCCTCTTCGGCACCTCAGCTAAGGAGACACCAATCGCAAGAAACATCAAAAAGAACACCTTCATTTCACGCTAAGCGCCAACACACCAAGCCATTGTCTCCAAACACCGTTCTTTTGACATTTAATTTTGAAAAATCTCATCCCTTGACCAGAATATCAAATATTATCATGTGAACAAAAAATAATTACAAAAGAGATTGTCCGAGTTTTTCAAAATGTCATTTTAACTGTGTCTAAACACTAAACACATGAAAATAAAACATTTTATCGTACTCGTAAGCGGGCTCTTCGCAGGGATCCTTTCTTCCAACGCCGCTCCATGTAACGCCACACCAAATCCTGCCAGCTGGACAGACAGTGTCTCTGTCGGTGGTAAATGCTACTGTGCTTCAACCAATTTCGACCACGATATCGGTGAAGTAAAACCTGCAGGTTATAATGGACTAACCGTCCGTGAAATCTGTGAACGCATCGGACCCGCTCCCGCTGGGAACCACCCAAGATACAATGATATTCAGTGCGGCAATGGACCCGCAAATACTTCGCCCGACGAGCAGCCTGAGTGCTGCCCCGGACGCGTCGATCAAGGACGTGCCGGCTGCCAAACAATTGGACCAAAGTGGGACCGCAATGCTGTTTTTGGCTCTGGGAATAATAACAATAATGCCCCCACCACGGGTTCCGTCATTTCCATCAAAGGTAACAATGGAAAACTGACCTCCTCCGAAAATGGGAACAAACCCATGAACTGCAATCGCAACAGCGTTGGTGGCTGGGAAAAATTCACTATCGTAGATGCAGGTGGCGGTAAGGTCGCCCTCAGAGGAAATAATGGCAAGTATGTCAGCTCTGAGAATGGATCTAAGCCCATCACCTGTAACCGTAACGCCATCCGTGCTTGGGAAAAGTTCACCATGACCGTGACTGGCACCAATCAAATCGCGTTCAAGGGAAGTAATGGAAAATACATCAGCTCAGAGAACGGAAGTAAATCGATGACCTGCAACCGGAATGCCATCGGAGGCTGGGAAAAGTTCACCTGGCAAAACCAGTAAATCACTTTTTCGGTCCCCTCTACTCTTCGAGTAGAGAGATCTTTTTTAAAAGGCTCTCGCAATGTTGATTGCGGGAGCCTTTTTCTCACTCTCACGTCTCATGAAATCACCGATCCGCGTCTTACTCATTATTCTCGCTATCCTCGGCTTGGCAGATTGCCTTGCTATTGCTGGGGCCATCCATTTTTCTATAGGGCAATGCTCTGGGCTGGGTAGTTGTGACAAAGTACTCAATAGCTCTTACGCCACTCTCATGGGGTATTCGCTCTGGAAGCTCGGAGCATTTTTCTACGTGGTGTACCTTGGCACCCTCTTGGTGGCAGTTTTAAAAGACCGAAACTCTTTGCTTCTCTTTTGTCTCACCTGGCTGAGCGGTGGAGTGCTTTTCTCAGGCTATCTCATCTACCTCCAAGCTTTCAAGATTGAGGCTTGGTGCCCACTCTGCCTGCTCTCTGCAGGAATTCAATTTTTAAGCCTCATGGGCTGTCTTTACCTTTGGTTTTCCCGCGATTCTTCAAGCCGTGAAACCTGGCCTATAACGGCTAAGGAATTTATAACAACTGTCACCATTTCCCTCCTCGTTCTGGCAGGCATTTTCTACGGTAGTGAACGCGTCTTTGAAAAAATTGCTGAACCTGAAAAGAGCCACCATCAGTATCGCTTAGTCGCTCAACTAGGAGAGCGCGAAGTGATCCTGGCGGACTTCCCCGAATACATGACGATGAAGCATGAGTTCGAGCAGTTCATCTGGGGAAAAGCAAAAGAATGGTATCGAGCGGAGCTTCTAAACCATGCTGCACAGGAGCAAGGTTTTGCGAATGTCACCGAGTTCGTTCATCGACGTTACACTGATTCTGGAGGCATCATTGACATCGGACCAGAAGAGACCAGAAGGCGCTTCGCGAAGCTCAAAGCAGAGTATCAAGATCAAGGAGGCGAACTCCCATCGGATGAAAAAATCTTCGAAGAACTCCAATTACGATATCAGACTCTCTACGATCAATTTGTCGAAGAACTCACAGACAAGGTCGAACAGAATCTCCAAGCGCAATACCTTCTAAAACCATCTTCGGTAAACCTCGCTATCAATCCCGAAGAGATGCCTGTTCTGGGACCTAAAAATGCGCCTATTCAGATCATTGAGATCTCTGATTTCCACTGCTCTCACTGTCGAAAAATGCACCAGAACCTAGAAGAGGTGATTCAAGAAATTGGGTCGGAGAACGTGCAAATCGCTTATGTGAATCATTACTGGGATGAACTTCCTCAGAACATGAATCCTGAGCAGGCCACCCTCACTATGCGGGCAGCTTATGCCGCTTGGAAACAGGGGAAGTTTTGGGAGTTCGCTCACGATGTTTTCGAGAAACAAGATCAAGTGAATATCGATTCTCTTGAAGCCCTGAAAAAAATCGCTGAGGCACATCAACTGAATCTTGAGAGATTCACCCAAGATCTCTCAAGTCCGAAGGCGAAGGAGTTTATCCAAACCCATCGCCAATTTCAGAAGCAGGCTTTTGCGGACAAACCTCCCACACTTTTAATCAATGGATTTTTCGTCAAAGCTGACCGCAATAGTATCTTGGCAAAGATCAAAGAACTGAACTTATTACCTCAGAAAAAATGACCCACTTTCTGAAACTCATCGCGATCTCAATCTGTGTTTCAGCCTGCCGAGAAGCTGCTGAGAAGCAGCAAATATCAGATTCGACGAACGCTTCTGAACGCCGCCAAAGTGGAGTGCGAGATACGAACGTTGAGCGACTCGAGGAGGCATTATTGCGCTCGCACCGTTTAGGAAGCGATGAATTATGTGCTCATATCGATCAGCTCTTAAAAGACGATGAAGTCGCGACCCTCCACTTGCTAGGAAAGATGACTTCAGAAGTAAATTATGACGCCATTGGATACGCCTTACTGGAGCATTTTAAAAATGAAGAACGGCTAGCAGAGGGCCTCGATGCATTCGAAATCCTTTCTGAAAACATCACGCTAACAGCACCTTTACTTGAGCATTTCGCTTCTGCCTACTGGAACCAAGAACCCGAAAAAACTCTCACCTGGCTTCTCGACCATGGAGAAATGGAAGGAATCGAAAGCGCTCTCCATCTCATCGGAATCCGTTCAGGAGGAAGTGATTCTCGAGAAGAATACCTCGCGAAAACTCTCAATTCTGATCTCTCAGAGAAAGCACGTTCATCCTATCTTCACGGTGTCATTAGAGAATGGATGATCATTGATTTCGAAGCGGCCTTTAAATTTATGAGTCATTTATCAGGAAGTAAAATTGCCGATGAAACGGTTTACCACATGGCCGGCAAAGCAGCTGTTCACGATAGCAGAGCTGCCATGGAATGGGCAGAGTCCATCTCCGATGAAGGACTCCGCCAATCAGCCGTGCAGGAAGTCACCGCAGTGTGGAAAAAGGAACAGCCTCGCGACTTTCGTAATTGGCAAGAAGTGACCAAATCTTCTCCTCCCTCTGAGCAGGAGGAGAATGAAAAGTAAAGCGCTTCCGTTCTACTCAATTTTCCAGGTGAACCGCTCCCAACTTTGCGCGGAAGTTCGATTACAGGTCATATTGATTGCCCCATTTTCTGAAGACACGTACTCCCCATGACTTCCTCGTAAAGTAATCACATCACCATTTACGGTAACTCTGAAACGCTCCCAGTCACCGACAGCAGCTCGATTACAAGTGATGGCACCGTTCCCGTTTTCAGACGAGACATACCTGCCCCGGTTCTTAAAGGTGAAGGTCCCGTTAGCTCCGCTTCCAACTTCAAAGCGCTCCCAGCCTGCGACGGAATTCCGATTACAGTTCATCCCTCCAACTCCATTTTCTGAAGAGACATATTTCCCATTCGATCCCTTCAGGCTGATGACGATTCCCGCCCTAAATTCCTGATTCGGCCCACTACTGACTTCAGGTCCCCGGCCCACAATGAGCACCGCAGTCGAAAGATGCCCCCCAGTTCGAGGAAAGACGAAGCGAATTGTATTCGAGGAATTGATTAATGAAACAGGCACGTTCACCTCACGTGTCTTAAAGTCGTACGATTCCTTTCCGAAAAGATCTCTTGAGTAGTTCACCCGTGTCCCATTTACAAAAACCTGCGGATTAAGTGAGTCATTGGAGACATTACCCAAACCAAATCTAAGTCTAGCATAAGACTTGGAGCCAGTCGGCACCCCGTTGATGTTAATGTTGAGGTTCCGATTTGCAACAATGGGCTGGACGACCTTGTTTCCGTAGTGAGTCAGCTCCCGCACCGTAGCTCTCACTGCCGGATTTGAGGCTAGGGTATATCGGACGATAACGGTTTCACCACCTGAAAGCGTGAGCGAGTTTGCGTTAGCTCCAAGAGGTCCATTTTTTTGGTAACGGATCTGGCCATTCGTAAATCCGAGACGGCTAATTGCCGCTCTATTCACCGCTGCCCCTCCAGTGAGACGGCTCAGCTGCACATTGGCCTGGCCGTCGGAAATATTATGAATCGCCACATGAAGAGTGCGGCCATCGAGAAACCCTTGTGTTAAAACATCTGGGTCTGAAGACGCCACATAGCAGCGTCTCCCTTTCACTCCCTGCCAGAGTTCGTAGAGCTTCACGATATCGGTCCACTCCCAGCGCTGAGCCGATGGATTCCAATCCCTCAGGCCACTAGTCCACTCAACCGTTCTATCTTTCCGAAAAGCAGTCAGGGTATTAAATGGAATCCACTTTTCCATGCGCTCGCCCCGTTCCATGAGCTGCATCATCATGGCATTATTTACCTTCAGCACCCGGTATCGTTCTTGTGCGATATTCGCCGGAAAGTCTTTCTCACTCGCCGCCCCTTCAGTCAGTAAGTAAGGAATGACTTCTCCATATTTGAGGGTCGAGTAATTTTCTACCAAATCAAGAATCGCTTCCAGATTACCTCCTTCTCGATCATAGACATGGTACGATAAAGCATCGAGATCACCCCCTGCTAGGTCGATAAATTTCTTCCCGGCATCGTTCCACACGCGGAAATTATTTCGCTCAAACTGGGGCCAAGCATAAGCCGCGCCGATAACCTTGGTATCCAAGCCAGCAGCTTTAAAAGCGCGTGCGATTTTCACATGAAGCGCACTCACATTTTCCCAACTCGTATTTGCCTGATTGATCTTAACGTCCACTTCATTGACAACTTCGAAGTACGCTGGCTGGGGGAAAAAACCTTCAATATAACGAGTTGCAAAATCAGCGAGAGCATCGTGATTTCGAGTCCGAAATCCTCCATCATTCCTTGCTCGCGTAATATCCTCAGCGTAAGGATACAGCTCTCTTAAATGTCCCACTATGACCGAGTCGCTATCTGGGTCACTGTTCGGAGAACCATCATTGATCCAGGCTTGCCGATTTCGATTCCTTCGATTTGTCAGAGTCCTTGCATCCCAAAACCCAGGGCGAGCTGAATCCTCTTTCACCCGATTCATATACCACCCGAAGTTAAAGCTACGCCCCCCGAATACGTCTAGAGTATCGAAGAGGTAATCTCTCATCGGGACCTCTTCAATATTATATGGCTCAAAGTGAACGTTGAAATATTGCCTTCTATTAAGCTCCGACTGGCCATCGATTTCCCTCAGCAGAGTGGCATCGATTGATACCGTCGCCTGATTCGTTTCCGCAGAAGCACCAGCACTCAAGCTAATGTTCAGACCTAACATAAAGGCCATAGCCTTTACCTTCGAGAGATTCTTAAAAGAATCCCGAATTCCCAAATTCAGTAATGTCATGATGTGTATGTGTAGTACAAGTATTAGGATCCCTAAATCACCCATCCTCCACAAGCCCGAAATTCAGTACACATCATTCAAACCACGAATAACACCCCTTCTAAAACACTATAAATCAAAGATTAAGCTTCATTTCCCCATCGAAAATTCAGCTAAAATCTTAAAAAAATATTCTATTTCAACTCCTTGAATTCAACTCCGAAACACAACACCAGTGCTCGGTCAGGACTCAATACTAGGTCGAGAAAAAGCGGAATTCTGGACGACTCTGGCTACAGAAACTCCACGTTTACCAGTGTCCGTTTTACTTCATCGACTCACTCGTTCTTTATTAGTTCATCATCCCAAAAATTGGCGCAAATTAGCAGCGACACTCTCGTGAGCGGGCTACTTTTTTATTCCAGCGCTGAATGAATACCACTGAAGAAGCTTCGCAGATCATCATCAGAGGCTTCAGCTCCCATGAGATCATCGTAGTCCTCCTCATCGATCCAGTCATGATCTAGCTCCGGGAGAAAAGAACTAGGCTCACAGGCTTCCTTTTTCCCATACTTCACCCGGGTCGAGCAGTATGTCATGGTAAGTCGCTGTTTTGCACGTGTGATGCCTACGTAGAGAAGGCGCCGTTCTTCATCCTGTGTCCCTTCTTCCTGACTGCGCTTATGCGGAAGAATCCCCTCCTCAAGACCGACAAGGAAAACAATAGGGTATTCTAAGCCTTTGGAAGCGTGTAGCGTGATCAAAGTGACGCCTGATTTCTTATCGAGATCGTCATCATTTTTATCGGCATCCAGCGCTGTCTTATCGAGAAACTCCTGTAAGGATTTCCCCTTTTGAGTTGCCACTTTAACATCACCGATGGTCTGACTAACAGCCTCATTTCGGGCGTCTCTTTCCTTATCAGTCTTACACTGAGTCATGAGCCAAGGGAGAAAATCCATTTCCCTTAGCCATGAATCGAGCACCTCTGCGGCCGCCTTCCCATCGACCAGCATGCGCTGATGATCTTCCACCTGCTGGACAAACTTAGCAATAGCCCCTGTCGCTCTCGTCGAAAGATCGGCAAGAAACCCTTCATCAATCAAGGTCTTCCAAACACTACAGTCATGATCACGACTATAATCCAGAGCGAGCATCGTGGTATTCTGACCAATCCCTCGCGGTGGGGTATTGAGGACTCTCAAAAGAGCGATGTCTTTTTCTGGGTCTGCAAGAAGTTGCACATAGCCGAGCACATCTCTTACTTCCTTCCGGTCATAGAAACTCTGCGCACCCACCATTCGGTATGGGATTTTCTCTTCCCGAAGCGCATTCTCCATTTTGCGAATTTGTCCGTTTGTTCGAAATAAAATCGCAAAGTCTTCTAAGGTTTTCCCTTCCTCTCGCTGTGCTACGATCTCTTGAACGATCCATTCAGCCTCTTCATCATCACCAGGCATAGTCACCAGGCGCACCAGATCCCCTCCCATAATGGTAGGCCGTAGCTGCTTCTCACGACGTCCAGTATTGTGCTTAATCAGACTATTCGCGACCTTAAGGACAGCTTCCGTCGAACGATAATTTTCTTCTAAGCGAATCACGTGGGGATTCGGGAAAAAGCGTTCAAACTGGAGGATATTTGCCGTATCAGCGCCACGCCACCCGTAGATCGACTGATCATCGTCTCCGACCACACAGATATTGTAGGGCTCACCTACGAGCTTCTGGATTAGGCGCATCTGCAAGCTATTCGTATCTTGAAATTCATCCACCGTGACGTAGCGAAAGAGATCTCTCCAGTAGTCACGTGCAGCTTGATTTTCCCTAAGAATTTTCTCACCCAGAAGGAGGAGATCATCAAAATCAATTGAGTTCTGAGCGCGCAATTCGTTTTGGTAAGCGACTGCAATCTCGGCGATCAAATCATCCTCGATTCCCGTCAATGGAAGCTCCGCATTCTTAGCCTTAGAGATCTCACTCATGACCTCCGCCGGCTTCAATTTCTCTCGAGCCCCCCCTTTTCTGACGATCAACTGACGGATGATGCCGGTCTGATCACCACCAGCCATGATATTAAAATTTTTCTTATACCCTACGCTCTCGATATCTCTTCTAAGAATACGCACGCAGAGCGAGTGAAAGGTACATACCGTCAGATCTTTCCCGCGCTTTTTTCCCACCATCTCCATGACCCGCTCACGCATTTCTGCGGCAGCCTTGTTCGTAAAGGTCACCGCTAGGATGTTTTTTGAAGCGACCCCATTTTCAAGAAGAGCAGACATCCGGCAGGTCACCGTCCGCGTCTTCCCTGTCCCAGCACCCGCTAAGATCAATACCGGGCCATCGAGAGTCATTACCGCTTCTCGCTGAGCCTTGTTTAAGGCGGAAATATCGAAACCTGCTGCCATGTCCGCCAGAGGTAAGCGAGAGCGAGCCTGAATGACAAGCCCCGACAAAATACGGTGAAATTTCCCTCCCCTTAAGTCCCGTAAAACATGAAACTTCCCATCTCATGCGTTTCTCATTGCTCCTATTTTCACTCACCTGTTTTGCAACCTTTGCGAAAGAAAAGCCGAATCTTCTCTTTATCTTCGCTGACGATATGACCCACGCTGCAGTAGGAGCGTTAGAACACCCAGAAGTCAAAACCCCAAATCTTGACCGGCTCTTCAAATCCGGCACCACCTTTACTCACGCCTACAATCCTGGAGCTTGGAATGGAGCAGTCTGCATCGCCAGCCGCACCATGCTCATGAGTGGACGCCACGTCTGGTATGCTCACCGGGAAGAAAGCCAGCTCAACGACATGACCCTATGGCCCCAGCTCATGTCACAGGCGGGATACGAAACCTACTTTACTGGTAAATGGCATGTGAAGGCTAAGGCTCGCAAGATCTTCGACCATGTAGGCCACATCCGCCCTGGCATGCCAAGAGATACCGAGCACGGCTACAACCGCCCGCGCCATGGACATAAAGACACATGGGACCCTGCCGACCCTAAAAATGGCGGCTTCTGGAAAGGCGGAAAGCATTGGTCAGAAGTCGAAGCGGACACAGCCGTTAAGTTCCTCGATCAAGCTAAGCAGAATCAAGAAAAG